>NZ_AP027368.1:2486797-2797647 GCF_030296015.1 Ferrimonas sp. YFM | reverse complement strand
ACTGGCCGGGTGAAGCCCCACAATGGCACCGACTGGGCTCTGCCCAGCGGTACGCCGCTGCTGGCGGCCGGCGATGGGGTGGTGACCCGGGTGGAGAATCACCCCTATGCAGGCCGTTATGTGGTGATCGACCATGGCGGTCGTTATCGCACTCGCTACCTGCATATGTCGAAGATCAAGGTGCGTAAAGGTCAGCGGGTCAGCCGCGGTCAGCGTATCGGTCTGTCCGGTGCCACCGGAAGGGTGACCGGGGCGCACCTGCACTATGAGTTCCACATCAATGGCCGCCCGGTGAATGCCCTGAAGGCCGACATCCCCATGGCGTCATCGGTGCCAAAGAAAGATCGCCAGGCCTTCTACGCCAAATCCCATGAATACCGCACCATGATGGGTATTGAAGGGTAATGGCCCAGCCTGTTTGGGCGCCCTGCCCAAACAGGCTTCTCTGCTTCTCTCCTGCTAACGTCGTATTTATTGCCTTATCTCAATGGGTTTATCCCATTCGCTGGCGTATTCTCTAATTAGGGATGAGCCAGACAAGGAGGGGCAGTATGACCAGGCAACTTAAGGTGGTGGTCACCGGCGGGCCGGGTGGAGGTAAAACCACGGCGCTGGATCTGTTTCGCCGCGAACTCAGCCATCAAATCGCCATAGTGCCGGAAGCGGCCACCCTGTTGTTCTCCAGTGGCGTCAGCCGCAGCAACGAACCCCAGGTGCTGAAAGAGATCCAGAAAACCATCTTTGCCCTGCAGAAGAACCTGGAGGCGATCCAGCAGCATGCCCATCCTGACAGGTTATTGGTGTGCGATCGGGGCAGCCTCGATGGGTTGGCCTACTGGCCAGAGCAGGAGAGCGAGTTTTTCCAGGCCGTGGACTCCTCATTGGAGCAGGAGTTTGGTCAGTACGATGCGGTGATCTTCTTCGAGTCCGCGGCCACCACAGGTCAGGACATCAGCAGCAACAACCCCACCCGCAATGAGTCCACGGCCCAGGCCGCCGAGCTGGACAAAAGATTGCAGGCAGTCTGGTCCAAACACCCCAATTATCACTTTGTGCCCAACTCAGAGTCTTTCCTGAGAAAGATCCTGTTCGGCATCATGACCATAGAGAATGTGATTAATCAGCATCGCAGAGCCGGCGGTGAAACGGCTTGAAAGGCCGCGCCACCTGCTCGAATGAATGGGCTTACACCGCCTGGTGCATGGCCGCCATGGTGGTGCGGTAGCTGGCGCGGTTTTCGTCGCTGGGAGGGTGGCTGATGTCCAGGGTGACGGTAAATTCCCCTTCATCAAACAGCATCTCACAGGGGTAACCCTGGTTTTTCAGCAGTCTCAGCATGGGGTGGTTTTCGCTGTGGACCAGGGCGATCACCTGCTCCACGCCCCAGGCTTTGCCGGCTTGGAACAGGTCGGCCACCAGGGTGTTGCCTATGCCCTGGTGCTGGTAGTGATCCACCACCAGGCAGGAGAGCTCTGCCACCTTGGAGTGCTCGGTGGCCCGTATCAGCCTGCCGGCCGCCACGATGTTCTGGTTGGGCCCCTTGGTGACCACAAAGGCCAGGGTAGTGGCAAAGTCGACCGTGGTGTAGCGGGTCAGGGATTCCAGGCTGGGGGCCTCTATCACCCGGAAGAACCGCATATACAGGGTGCGTTGGGACAGAGTGGGGAAGATGTCCAGAATCTCGTACTTGTCCTCTGGACGGATGGCACGGATAGCAACTTCGACGTCCTTGTGGGTGAGCACCCGCTTGTAGTAGCGGCTGGCATCGTCGGCAGTCAGTATCTCGTCTGTCACCATAGGGTTGGCATTCCTACATCTGCTGGCGGAGGAGGGGCTGGTCTCGTCAAAGGGTCAGACCTTTGTCGAATTTGCGAACAGTTTACCAGTTTTGTTCCGGATAAGAATAGGGCAGATTTCAGACAGAAGGGAGTGCTGTAAGGAAATATGAACGCGCCTCGCAAAAGTGCGAGGCGCGTGATATGACGCGGGCTGAATTCAGCCGCTGAGTTTGGGGATCAGGTGCGCAGGTTCGCCAGCTTGCCCTTCAGGTCATCGGCGGTCTGGGTGAGGGAGTCACAACCCTGACGGGATTCGTTGGCGGCCACCTCCACTTCATGGGACTGGTTGCGCACCTGGGTCAGGCTGGCAGCAATCTCATTGGCTACTGCGGTCTGCTGCTCAGCAGCGGTGGCAATCTGGGCACTCATGCTGTTGATGCGCTCTGAATGCTGGGTGATCTTGCCCAGGTCGTCGCCCGCCTGACTCACCAGCTCGCGCCCCTCTTCGGCGCGTTCTACGGTGTTGGTCATCACCTGCTCCAGAGCCTGGGTACCGGTCTGCAGCTCCTCAATCATGGTCTGGATCTCGACGGTGGCTTCCTGGGTTCGGCCAGCCAGGTTGCGCACCTCATCGGCCACGACTGCAAAGCCCCGGCCCTGTTCTCCGGCCCGGGCTGCTTCGATGGCGGCGTTCAGTGCCAGCAGGTTGGTCTGTTCGCTGATGGCGTTGATGGTGGTGATCACCTCGTCAATCTTGGCAGCGTTGCTGTGTACCTGATTCACCGCCGCCGAGGCGTTGTGAACGTCGGACACCAGAGACTCGATGGCGGTGATGGTCTGCTGCAGGCTGTGATGGCCATGCTGAGACTGTTCGTTGGCCTGACGGGTTTCATCGGCGGTGCTTTCGGCGTGACTGGCCACCTCTTTCACCGTGGCGCTCATCTCCTCCATGGCGGACGCCAGGGTGTCCAGATGTTCGCGCTGGCCGACGGCCATTTCGCTGGAGGTTTCCATCTGGCTCAGCACCTGATGGGCGGATTGGTTGATGGAATCGGAGATCACTCTCAGGCTCAGGACCACGTTGCGCCGGGTGTCGATCAGGGCATCGATGGCGTTGGCCAGGGGACGGAAGTCGTCGCGGCCGGGCACGAAGTTCAGGCGCACGGTCAGATCGTTGGCACAGGCCTTGGCCATCACCTCGCGCATATAGTCCATGGAACCCATGACGAAGCGGCGAACCGCAACTGCCCAGAAGGTGCAGAACAGGGCCACGAAGATGATGAGGTACATGGGGGTCTGGAAGATGCGCATCAGCTCATCGTTGACCACATAGTGCTCACTGACCACCAGCAACTGGTCACCCAGCTGAGTGGCGGTGCGCACTTCGTCACCCTGAACCAGAGACTCGCCCTGGCGCGCCGCCTGGGCCAGCTGACGATCGCTGGAAACGGCAATCAGGGAAACGTCATTAAGGTCCTTGACCAGTTGCTGGCGCTGCTCGGCGGGCAGGGGCGTCAGAATCTGTTTTAACTGGCTGACCTGGGTCTGTTGCTCCATCTGGTGGGCATGGACCAGCTCATCTTGTACCTTGGTGAATACGGCACCGGCCACGATGAGAAATCCCAGCAGTGGAAAGATGGCCAACAGAGCAAACTTTTCCCTAAGTGACAATGAGATAAGCAGGCGCTCCAGCCAGCTGGGTTTGTAGGTGTCAGACATATGTTCTCTTTTTTGGAAAAACTACGACCATTTAGACAAGATATCGAACCATGAGGCATAGCCTTTAACGGATTTGACATCAAAGGTGACAGGCGTCACAAACGGGGCTCGTTTGCCCATTTGAGTGGCGAAAAAGGAATCATCATGCAGGCATTGATAGTGAACGCAGAGGGAAAACTGGTTCTGGGTCAGGTAGGTGAGATGGCCGCCCCCGCGGATTGGGTTGAGTTGGAGGTTAAGGCCGCCGGCATCAATCGGGCCGATCTGCTGCAGATGGCGGGGCACTACCCGCCGCCACCTGGGGCCAGCGAACTGCTCGGCCTGGAGGTCGCAGGTGTGGTGGTGCGTGATCAGGGCCCGTGGAAGCAGGGCCAGCGAGTGATGGCTCTGCTCGATGGTGGTGGCTATGCAGAGCGGGTGTGGGTGCCCAAAGGGCAGTTGCTGCCTCTGCCGGACAGCCTGAGTTTCATTGAGGGAGCAGCCATTCCCGAGGCCTTTCTCACCGCCTATCAGGCGCTGGTGATGATTGGCGACCTGGGTCCGGGAGAGCGGCTGCTGATCCACGCCGGGGCCTCCGGGGTGGGCAGTGCCGCCATCCAGCTGGGCAACGCCCTTGGGGCCGAGGTGACGGTGACCTGTGGCAGTGACGACAAAGTGGCGTTTTGCCGCGCCTTTGGGGCGGGGCGGGCCATCAATTACCGCCAGGGGGACTGGTGGGAGGGAGTTTCGGAGCAGGACCTGATTCTGGACATGGTGGGGGGCCACTACCTGGAACCCAACTTACGCAGCCTGGCCCTCGATGGTCGCATCATTACATTGGCGATGCAGGGAGGGCGCCACGGCACGCTGGATTACGCCCGCTTACTGGCAAAAAGGGCGACCTTGACCGGCTCCACTCTGAGAAATCGCAGCAGCCACTACAAAGCTCGATTGGTTCAAGGCTTTTTACGACGCTTTTCTGAGAGTTTTGTATCTGGACAACTCAAACCCGTGGTGGACAGCAGTTACCCCTGGCAACAGGTGGCGCAGGCTCATAAGCGTATGGCTGCCAATGAAAACCAAGGAAAATTGATATTATCCCTTGAATCCAGCTGAACCGGGCCAAATTGCGGTTTTGCTTGGGTCCACAATGGAGTACAATTTGTCGTTTTCACGGAAACTCTTCCCCCATAATTTGCGGTTGGTACAGAGAAAATAACGATCATGCAGCAATTAGCAGAAATTGTCGCTAAAGGTCTGGCTGCGGTAGACGCCGCCGCCGATCTGAAGGCGCTTGACGATATCCGGGTTCAGTACCTGGGTAAGAAGGGTGAAATCACCGCCCTGATGAAATCCCTGGGTTCCCTCTCTCCTGAGGAGAAGCCTAAAGCGGGCCAGGCCATCAACGAAGGCAAGCAACAGGTTCAGCGTGCTCTGAACGAGCGCATCCAGGCCCTGCAGACCGAGGCCCTGAACGCCAAGCTGGCCGCCGAGGCCATCGACGTGACCGCCCCTGGCCGCAAGCTGGCCGCCGGTGGCCTGCACCCGGTGACCCGCACCATCGAGCGTATCGAACAGTTTTTTGCTGAGATCGGTTTCTCCGTGAGCACCGGTCCTGAGGTGGAAGACAACTTCCACAACTTTGATGCCCTGAACATTCCAGCGCATCACCCGGCTCGTGCCGACCACGATACCTTCTTCTTCAACCCTGAGCTGATGCTGCGTACCCACACCAGTGGCGTGCAGATCCGCACCATGGAGAAGCAGCAGCCGCCAATCCGCATCATCTGCCCTGGCCGTGTGTATCGTAACGACTACGACATGACTCACACCCCCATGTTCCACCAGGTAGAAGGCCTGGTTGTGGCTGAGAAGGTGAGCTTCACCGAACTCAAGGGTGTGCTGCACCAGTTCCTGCGTAACTTCTTCGAAGAAGATCTGCAGGTGCGCTTCCGTCCCTCCTACTTCCCCTTCACCGAACCCTCCGCCGAGGTGGATGTGATGGGCAAAAACGGCAAGTGGCTCGAGGTACTGGGCTGCGGCATGGTTCACCCCAACGTACTCAAGGCGGTCAACATCGACCCTGAGAAGTACTCCGGGTTTGCCTTCGGTATGGGCGTTGAGCGCCTGACCATGCTGCGCTACGGCGTTAACGACCTGCGTGCGTTCTTCGAGAACGACCTGCGTTTCCTGAAACAGTTCCAGTAAGAGGCCGTCAATGAAATTCAGCGAATCCTGGCTGCGTGAGTGGGTGAGCCCTGCTATCTCCACTGACGAGTTGTCCGAACAGATCTCCATGGCCGGCCTGGAAGTGGACGGTGTCGATCCTGTTGCCGGTGAATTCTCCGGTGTAGTTGTGGGTGAAGTGGTCGAGTGTGGCCAGCACCCTGACGCCGACAAACTGCGTGTCACCAAGGTGAATGTGGGCGGCGAAGAGCTGCTGGACATCGTCTGTGGTGCGCCAAACTGCCGCCTGGGCCTGAAAGTGGCCGTGGCCACCGTAGGCGCGGTGCTGCCCGGCAACTTCAAGATTAAGAAAGCCAAGCTGCGTGGCCAGCCTTCTCACGGCATGCTCTGCTCCTTCTCCGAGCTGGGTATCGACGTCGAGAGCGATGGCCTCATGGAGCTGCCTGCCGATGCCCCCATCGGCACCGATTTCCGCGAGTTCCTGGGCCTGGATGATTCCATCATCGAGGTGGACCTGACCGCCAACCGTGCCGATTGTCTCGGCCTGGCCGGACTGGCCCGTGAAGTGGGCGTACTCAACAGCCTGCCTGTGACCCAACCCGCCATCGACGCCGTTGCCCCGGTTATTGACGATGTGGTTGGCATCAAGGTGGACGCCCCAGAGCAGTGCCCCCGCTACCTGGGCCGCGTGGTTAAGAATGTTAACGTTAAGGCTGCCTCTCCCCTGTGGATGCAGGAGAAGCTGCGCCGCTCCGGCATCCGTTCCATCGACGCCATCGTCGACATCACCGCCTTTGTGATGCTGGAGCTGGGCCAGCCCATGCACGCCTTCGATCTGGCTCGCATCAATGGCGACATCCAGGTGCGCATGGCCAAAGAGGGCGATGAGCTGACCCTGTTGGATGGCACCGAGTGCAAGCCCAACGCCGACACCCTGTTGATTGCCGATGACAAGGGCCCACTGGCCTTGGCCGGCATCTTCGGCGGCGAACACAGTGGCGTCAACGGTGATACCACCGACGTGCTGCTGGAGTGTGCCTTCTTCGCCCCGCTGGCGATCCTGGGCCGTGCCCGTGCCTACGGTCTGCACACCGATGCCTCCCACCGCTTCGAGCGTGGTGTGGATCCCCAGCTGCAAGCCCGCGCCATGGAGCGTGCCACCGCGCTGCTGATTGAGATTTGCGGCGGTGACGCCGGTCCGGTTGTGGAAGCCGCCTCCGAGGCGCACCTGCCCAAGGCCGCCACCATCACCCTGCGTCGCGAGAAGCTGGACAGCCTGCTGGGCCACCACATTGCCGATGAGCAGGTGGAAGAGATCCTCACCCGTCTGGGTTGCGACGTCGCCACCATCGACGGCGGCTGGCAGGCCAAGGCCCCCAGCTGGCGCTTCGACATGGCCATCGAGCAGGACCTGATTGAAGAGGTGGCTCGCATCTACGGTTACAACAACATCCCCAACCTGGCACCTGTGGCCAAGCTGGAGATGGTGGAGCACCGCGAAGCGGATCTGCACGGCAAGCGCCTGCGCTCCCTGTTCGTAGACCGTGGCTTCCAGGAAGCGATCACCTACAGCTTCGTGGATCCCAAGCTGCAGGCCCTGCTGCACCCCGGCGTTGAGCCTCTGGTGCTGCCTAACCCCATCTCCTCCGAGATGTCCGCCATGCGCCTGTCTCTGTGGACCGGCCTGCTGGGCTCCGTGGCCTACAACCAGGCCCGTCAGCAGTCCCGCGTGCGCCTGTTCGAGACAGGTTTGCGGTTTATTCCTGACGAGAACGCCGAAAACGGCATTCGTCAGGAGCCGATGATTGCCGGTGTCATCGCCGGTCCTGTGGCCGATGAGCACTGGCAGATGGACAGCCGCGCCGTTGACTTCTTCGACCTGAAAGGCGATGTGGAAGCGATGCTGGCCCTGACCAATGACGCCGATGCCTTCAGCTTCCGTCCAGCCAGCCACCCAGCCCTGCACCCAGGTCAGAGCGCCGAGATCCTCAAGGATGGAAAGGTTGTTGGCCTGATGGGCGCCGTTCACCCTCAGCATGAGAAGAAGCTGGGCCTGAACGGTCGCACCCTGGTATTCGAGCTTGAGATGGCTGCCGTTGCAGACCGTCAGGTACCCGATGCACAGCCTGTTTCCAAGTACACCGCCAGCCGTCGTGACATTGCTGTTGTGGTTAAGGAAGAGGTCGGAGCAGGTGATGTTATCGGATTGATCAAGAAAATTGGCTTAAAACAGCTGGTTGGCGTAAACTTATTCGATGTATACCAAGGAAAGGGAATTGAACCCGGCCACAAGAGCCTGGCGATTGCCCTGACCTTGCAGGATGTCGAGCGTACGTTAGAAGATCAAGACATCGCCGACGCTGTCGATACCATCGTTGCCACTCTTGCTCAAGAGTTCAACGCACAGTTGAGGGACTGATATCATGGCCTTAACCAAAGCCGATATGGCAGAGCACCTGACCGAAACTCTCGGCATTCACAAGAAAGATGCCAAGGATCTGGTAGAGGCGTATTTCGAAGAGATTCGTCTGGCCCTGGAGTTGGGCGAACAAGTGAAGCTGTCGGGTTTTGGTAATTTTGAACTTCGGGATAAGAATCAGCGCCCCGGGCGCAACCCCAAGACTGGTGAAGATATTCCAATCTCCGCCCGTCGTGTGGTGACATTCCGTCCCGGTCAAAAGTTAAAAGCCAGAGTAGAGGATCTGGAACTGGACAGGGAAGAAGCCTGATTCGGCTTTGAGTCTTTCGAAAACCCAGCCCTTAGTGGCTGGGTTTTTTTGTGTAAGCTGTTTAATGCCAGCCTGACTGAAGAGCAAGTCACCACGGCTGGCGGATGGAGTAGTCAGTCATCAATGGGTACCGGCAAGTTCCGGGGCGCTGCAGCCCCATGGAGAGGATAAATGGATTATCTGATGACCAGTGCGGTGCTGTGGCCGCTGCTGCTCTATCAAGGAGTCAGAGTGCGCCGCACCGCGGTGCGCTTGCCTCAGGCGTCGGGCCGGCGCCATGGCCAGGTGGGGCAGGGCCCCAATCTGCGGGTACTGGTGCTGGGGGACTCCGCCGCCGCCGGGGTCGGGGTGGACCACCAGCATCAGGCGCTGTCCGGCCAGCTGGCCACTGCACTGCAGTCCAGTTTCAATCTGCATTGGCGGTTGGTGGCCCGCAGCGGTTTGACCACAGCCAAGATGCTGAGATACCTGAGCAAACGCAAGGCAGAGACCTTTGATGTGGTGGTAATCTCTCTGGGGGTCAATGACGTGACCCGGGGCGTAGGGGCCAGGAAATGGTTGGGTCAGCAACAACAGCTGGTGGCCCTGCTTCGGGAGAAGTACGGCTGTCGCCACATCGTGGCCGCCGCCATTCCCCCAATCGGCCAGTTTCCCGTGTTGCCACAACCTCTGCGCTGGACTCTGGGGCGGCATGCATCTGTCCTGGACAGCCGGGTGCGTCAGTGGATGGCGCAGCAACCCGACTGTGACCGGGTGGAGTTTGGCCCCCTGGATGATCCGGCGCTGATGGCCTCAGACGGCTTTCATCCCGGGCCGGAGATCTACCGGCTATGGGCCCAGGAGGTGGCGGGCTGCATAGAGCGCCGCTGGGCAGAATCGACATCAGGGAGCATGACATGAGCGAAACCATCAACTACATCGAGTTTGGCAGCAATCATCTCGCGGCCAGTCGCAGTTTCTTCGAGTCGGCGTTTGGCTGGCGTTTTACCGACTATGGCGCTGACTACACCGCCTTTGACGGGGCAGGACTCCAGGGTGGGCTGTATCGCAGTGAGTGAGGCAGCCGGGTAGAGCAGGGGGGCGCCCTGGTGGTGCTCTACAGCGACAACCTGGAGGCCAGCCTGGAGAAGGTCTCTGCCCTTGGGGCGCAGATCTGTCGCCCGATATTCTCCTTCCCTGGAGGCCGTCGTTTTCACTTCGTCGAGCCCGGGGGTAATGAACTGGCCATCTGGAGTGATAAGGAGCCCAAAGTATGAGGCTGACGTTCGGTGTACTGGCCCTGTGGCTGCTGGCGGGCTGCCAATCGGCCCCTGCGCCCACTGAGCCTGAAGTATGCACTCAGAAAGCCCCTGAGAGCCATCTGGTTGAAGGTGTGCTGATGTCGGTCAGTCACCCGAGGCTGACCCAGATGCTGGCTGCGAAAGGGGATCTGGATGGGGACGGCATCGACGAAGTGGTGGACGTGGTGGTTCACCAGCCCGGCGGCAGCGGCAGTTTCTACTATCTGTCGGTGAATCAGGGGCAGAGCTGCGGCTTCAAACCTCTGCCTGCTGTTTTCCTCGGGGATCGTATCGCCCTGGATGCCATGGAGGTGACCGGTCTGCGGTTGTCGGTGACCTTCCGCGATCGGGATGTGAGCGAGCCTATGGCGGCCCCGCCGACCCGGCTCAACCGGTGGCGCTTTGCCCTGGAGCAGGGCGAGCTGAAGCGTCTGGTGCGCTGATCAGCTCAGGGTGTGTACCTGATCTCCCCCGGCCTGCTTGGCCCGGCTCAGGGACTGGCGCACCCGGCTGACCATCTGCTCCAGCGCATAGCCAGGCGGGTATTGGGCCACGCCCAGGCTGGCGGTGCAGTGCTCGCCATGGGTGAAGTGGGTCTGTCCAAACATGGCGTACAGCTTGATGGCGGCGACCTTGGCTTCAGCCAATTGGGTGTCTGGCAGGATCACCATAAAGGTGCCCCCCTCCCAGCGTCCCACCAAGTCGGTGCGCCTGGTGTGGGCGTTCAGCAACTGGGCGGTTTCGGACAGTACCTCATCGCCAATCAGCCGGCCGTGACGGTCGTTGATCTCCGACAGGTTGTCGATATCCAGTAAGATCAATGAGAAGGGGCGGCCGTATCGCTCCTCATGGAGAATCTCCTGGGTCAGCAGCTCTTCCAGTTGAACCCGGTTGGGTAACTGGGTCAGCTTGTCGACCGTGGCCTTCTCTTCAAGCTCGTGGCTGGCTTGCTGCAGCTCGTCGGTGACCGCGTCGATGAAATGCATCAGCCGCTCCATGATGCGGATATGCTGATTGGCGTAGGGGTCGTCGAGGCGATCCTGAGCGGTGTCATCCAGAGACTGCTGAGCCAGCCTGGGCTCGCTGCCGGCTTCCCCTTCACGCATCCCCACGGCCACCATGGTGGAATTGAGCAGTAACAACTCTTCGCCGTTGCCGTAAAACTCGCCATAGGTGTAGAAGCCCATGGTGGGTGCCAGCTGCTGGAAGGGGTGGGTTTCCAGTTCGACCTGCTCCTGCATCAGGAATCGGCGACAACCACAGCTGTAGAGGAACACCGCTTGTGGCGCAAATTCAGCCATCTTGTCATGGACCTGCCGGGCATCGCGGATGATCATCCGTGGGTCGCCATAGCCCAGTCGCACCTGCTCACCCTGTTTGATGTCGGCAAAGAATTCGATGCTGCGTCCCCGTCCCACAGAGATGGGGGTGCGCGCCAGGGTGTGCTCTCCCCGGGTAACCATCAGGGGAAACTCCAGGGCACTCAGATGAAAGCTGTCGTCATTGGTGATGTTGAGGTAGCGGGAGAGCACCTCGAAGGCGGGACGGTTGTCCAGCAGCTTCAGGCTGAGATCCTTCACCTCGGTGGCGACCATGGGTTTACTCAGGGCGCGCCATCCCAGGTAGCTGTGGCAGTCGATCTGAAGATCGGCGCCCTTGAAGATCACCGCCACCACACCACTTTCATGGCATCTGCCCTGGTGCACCACCAGGGAGCGTTTTACCTTGCCATAATCCGCCGCTCCGCCGCCGAACACAGGGAAGGGCAGGGGCTGGCTGCCCAGCTCGGCGATCAGGGTATTGGTATTGAAGGCGGTGGAGGTGGTGAGCAGCAGCAGTCCGGCCACTTCCAGGCGCTGCTCCAGCAACTGGCGCAGCTCCCGGCCGGTTTGATTCTCTTCCCCACGGATGCAGGGGAGGAACAGAGATTCCACTCCGCTCGACTCAAACAGAGTTACCCCAATCACCGTGTTGCCGGTCAGGGTGTGGCCCTGATGGATCTCACCGACTGTGGTGGCTCCGACCACCTGGGCCTGGGGAAAGCGTTTGAGCGTTTCTGAGGCGATCTGCTCCAGCCGCTGTGGATCCTGGTAGGCACTGTAGAGCTGAACCAGCATGGCACTGGCGCTTATGGCCAGGCGAGCCAGTTCGGGATCGCTCAGGAACTGAGAGAGATCGTTGTGGTCTTCAAGCGTGAAGGAGAGCTGTTTCATCCGTGAGTCCGACCAATCCAATGTTAAAACTGTGATCCTATGACGGGTGAATGTAAATCACCTGCTGCAGATCTCAGGGTCATTCTTACAAATTTGCCATCAGATTAGAATGGATGGTAAGTAAAGAATGGCCGTCGGGCCGCGGTTTTGTGAGGTTGAGAGACTCAGGGGCATGATGATGAAGATTCGTGAGATCTGTGCGAAAGACAATTCGCAGTTAGCTGAAATCATTAGGGAAGTATTGGCAGAGTTTGGGGCAGACCGTCCCGGTTTTGCCTGGCAGGATCCTGAATTGGATGCGCTCAGCCTGGCTTACCAGAACGAGGGGTATCGCTACTGGGTGGCGGAGTTGGATGGGCGCATCGTGGGGGGCGCCGGCATCGCGCCATTCCAATGCCATTGGCCGGCGACCTGCGAACTGCAGAAGATGTATCTTAGCCCACAGTGCCGCGGCAAGGGCATAGGCCAGGCTCTGCTGGATACGGCATTGAGCTACGCCGAAGGACAGGGCTACCATCACTGTTATCTGGAAACCTTTGAACCCATGGTTCAGGCCAGAAAGCTTTACGAATCCAAAGGGTTCGAGCGGCTGCATGCGCCCTGGGGCGACAGCGGCCACAGTGCTTGCGACTGCTGGATGATGAAGGCGCTCTAGGAAATCTGTTTGGTGGTATCAGGCGTCAGTGGGTTGCAGGTAGTGGGTGCCCGCCAGGTAGCAAGCGATGCTTTGTTCACTGGCGTCGAAATGGGGCTGGGGCAGTTCCCTGGGATCCACCCAGAGCCAACCTTCACATTTGTCCGGCTCGCAGTTGATGGGCTCCTCCCCCTGATGCTCCGCCAGCAACACCACTGAAACGTAGTGCTTGCCCTCTTCGCGATAGGTTCGCAGGTTATTGGTGATCGCCAGCACCTGAGGGTTGTCGATGACCAGGCCGGTCTCCTCCCTGACTTCACGGATGGCGGTTTGCTCGAAGCTCTCCCCCAGTTCCAGATGACCGCCGGGAATAGAGAAGTAGGGGGCGTGGCTGCCTTTGCGTTTACCGATGAGAATCTTGCCGTCGTCTCGGCGAATAATGATGCCAATTCCGACCTTTGGGTGAGTCATAATCTGAATTCGGGTGATCCGGGCCACAAAGGATTACCCAGAGCCGTGTTAATGTCAAAGAGATGCTTGCACCTTGGACTTCAATTTTTTAGCATGCTTTAGCAAATTCTAATGTAAGAGACTTTTTACTATGGCCGATAAGATCTATCACGTTCGTTCCTCCATGACAGAGGGCTGGAAAGTTACCGCTCAGGTGCGCAAACACACCCTGATTGTTGACCAGCCCAGTGGCGGCGATGAGGGTGCCAACCCATTGGAAACCTTCCTGTTCTCTCTGGCGGCCTGCATCTCGACCATAGGTAAGATGGTGGCCCGAGAAGACAAGATTGATCTGCGCGGCATCGAGGTGGACGTGAAAGCGGTGCTGAATCCCGCCGGCCTGGTGGGCAAGGAGACCGACGATCCTATTGGCTTCAAGTCCTTCGAAATCGTTGCCGACATCGATGCGGATCTGACTGACGAAGAGAAGAAGGCGTTTCTGGACAAGACCTGTCACCGCTGCCCAATTCACGACAACATCCTCAGGGCCACTGTGGCCACTCACGACATTGGCTGAACGTGATTTAAGCAGAGCTTTTTAGGGGTCTACAGTTTATCTACTCTCTGCTGTTATAATCTCGGCACTGTTCAGTGTCCCCAGGGGGCCGGACATTTTCGCCTGCGAGCGGGCGAGAGTCGGCCCCTTGTCGATCCTGCGTGTTCAATGACGTAGTTAAGAAAGTGAACGTGACTGCCAAAGAGATTGCTGTCCCGGAGCATCGCCCCGGTTTCCGACTCGGCCTGTTGCACCCCAAGTATCTCGGGGTGTGGCTGCTGATGCCGCTGTTTATTCTTATTGCCTTCCTGCCTTATCGCTGGCGGGACGGGTTGGGTGCCTGGCTGGGCCGTAAGGTCGGCCGGCGGGCCCAGCGCAGCCGTCGTCGGGCGGAGATCAATCTGAAGCTGTGTTTCCCGGACTGGAACGCCGAACGGCGCCAGCAGGTGTTGGATGAGATGTTTGAACTTGCGGCCATCTCACTGCTGTCCGGCACCACCTTGCTGGTGCGCAGCCGCCGCTGGCTGGAGCGTCATATCCAACTGGAGGGGGAGGAGCATCTGGCCCCCTATCTGGGGAGCGACAAGCCGCTTATTTTTATTGTGCCTCACACCTGGTTTGTGGATTTCCCTGGATTGCTGCTGGCTTCCAGGGGCTATCCCATGACCACCATGGTCAATCCTCAGAAAAATGAAGCGACCGACTATCTGATGCAGAAAGCTCGCAGTCGATTTGGCGGCAAGATCTTCGGTCGCGGTGCCGGCATTTCCTCTTTGCTCGGGGCTATCAAGGAGGGCTATAGCGCCTATTACCTGCCGGACCAGGACCATGGCCTGTCACGCAGTGCCTATGTGCCGCTGTTTGCCACCCACAAGGCGACACTGCCCTGTATGAGCAAGATGCTACAGGCCACAGATGGGGTGATCTTCCCTATGGCTGCCCTCTACGACCGTGAGCGAGGGGTGTTCCGAGGTGTCATTCGCCCGGCCGTCACCGAGGTATTGGAGGGGGCTGAGCAGGATGCTCGTCGCCTGAACCAGGAAATTGAAGCCCTGATTGGGCCAGAGCCGGCCCAGTACATGTGGATTTTGAAGTTCTTTAAGAGTCAGCCGCCGGGCCAGCCAGATCCCTACAGCCGTTGATGAAATCCTGTTCAGTTATCATTTCGAAACCAATCTGACCCGCGAGTTTAACGGGCGATCGTTGTGAGTCAGTCGGGGTTCAGGTAAGGTGTGATCCGTATTCAGAAGCACAACCATTAGAACAATATTATGTCCCTGCCCATCTCTCCGAGTCAGCCCTACCGGGTGGAATTCTGCTCTAGCATGCTATCGCCCAAGTACTGGCCCTCCTGGCTGGCCGTGGGCATGATGTTGCTGTTGGCGTTCCTGCCTCACAGGGTGCGCTTCTGGATGGCCAGAGGACTGGCGCGCATCATCCGCCCCTTCTGCAAGAAACCGTTCCGCATCGCCAGGGCCAACCTGGGCGCCTGCTTCCCCGACATGAGTGAGGCGGAAACCGAAGCGATCCTGAAGAACATGATGTTCAACTTTTCCCTGGTGGGCCTGAGCATGGGGGTGCTGGCGGTTAAGTCCCGTAAGCACCTGGAGAAGCACATCGCCATCAAGGGGCTGGAGCACATCGAGCAAGCCCGTGCCCAGGGTAAACCCATCGTCTTTCTGGTGCCGCACCTGTGGGGCATCGAATACGCCGGTGCCAGGCTCTCCTCCTGGGGACTGCCGATGATGGGTATGGTCAAACATCATAAGAACCCGGTGTTCAACTGGCTGAGTGTGCGCCAGCGCTGCCGTTTCGGCGGTACCGTGTACCACAGAGATGCGGGCCTGCGTACCTTGGTACAGGGGCTGCGCCGGGGAGAGAGTTTCTTCTATCTGCCGGATCAGGACCATGGTCCCGAGAAAAGCATCTTTGCTGACTTCTTTGCTACCCAGAAGGCGACCCTGCCGGTGATTGGCCGCCTGGCCAACTGCGGTGGCGCCACAGTGCTGCCGCTGACCATAGGCATCGACAAGGAGAAGGGGAACATGACCATGGAGGTGTTTGAGGCCCTGGAGATGGACAACAAGCTGTCCAAGGAGGCGGAGGCGTCATTGCTCAACCATCAGCTGGAGCGGCTGATAGGTGCCCATCCTGAGCAGTACATGTGGTTTCTTAAGGTGCTGCATACCCGGCCCGAGGGGGCCAGGCTTCTCTACCGATAAAGACAAAAACGCCCGGCACTTGCCGGGCGTTATCTTTTCTGTGTCTTTGTGCTGTCTGCAGGGTTTATCCGGAGGTATGGCTAGCGTCATGATCTCAGGCCTCGAAGCTGCTCAGCGAGCTGTGTCTGGTGTGCTCAGCGCTTTGAAATAACAGCAGCTCCCAGGCCAGGTTGTGAAGGGTCTGGCTGTCGTTGCTGGTCAGCTCCTGCAGGCAGATGTCGCCGGCTTCCAGCATCTCATTCAGCTCCCCCTCCTGAAGGCGCATCACCGGACGTCCGCTCAGTGAATGGTACACGGTCAGGCTGCTGGGGCGCTGGTCCAAACGGGCATCAATGGTAAACAGCATGGTAGGTCTCCTCTCATATCGTTTATGCAAATGATAACCGTTATCATTTGGGTGTCAAGGGAGGATGATACTGATTTTTGTGAAACTTCTTCGCGACAGTGAGCCCTGTAAGTCTGATTTTTTTGATTTTGTGCAGTAATTCAGTGAGTTGAATCGGCGAATAGAATAATCAGGTGAAAATCGAATTCTAAATCTTTGATGCTATTTAGCTTTATAAATCAGTTTTATATTTTCAATCATTTGGGCAATGCATGTAACTATTTGTAAACGAATAATCTATCCCGCTAATTTCACTAGCCAAATTACATGAATCATCACTTTGACAATGTTGGCTATCTGTCTTTTTTCTTCTTAAGCTATTGATGCGCAATGCTTTGTTGTTGGGTGTTGGTGTTATTGCGTCACGTTTAGGTCGCCGAGGATGAAAATGTTTTTGATTTTGAGTTTTGCGCCAATGTGATCCAGTTAACGTTCCTGTAGAAAACCAACTTTTATAAGTCTCTGTAAAACAAAGTTAATAAAAAATATATTTTCAAGGTCTTTTAATTTATGTCCGACCAGTATAACTTAATCATCGAATCGAACTTGAAGGATAACAAAAATGGACTACGTGGTTTTTGGGCGAGCCAATGAGACCGATGCCGAAGAGAACTTCATTGGTTTCCATTTTGAGCAATTTGCCGTGCAGGCTGACAGCGCCGAGGGTGCGCTGGAGCAGGCCGAGGCACAGATGTGCCAGCGTCTGGATGACGTGAACGAACAGCAGAACAAGCAATTTCTGGGTTTCGAACTGACCGGCCTGCGGTTGAGCGACTACCTGGATCTTAAGGCCGAGATCGAATCCGGCGAGTTTGAGTTATTCAACTAACCACTCCAAGTGGGACTTAGGGGGATATGTCACGCCACTCGTTGGCGTTGCTGTATTTACAGGACGTTTAATAAAAATAACGGCAATACAATCAATTGATAAAGCCGTACTGAGATGATGCCCCATAAGAGGGTGAAACAGATCAGTCCTCTCGGCCCCGCACACGCGGGGCCGTTTTTCTTCCCCCTCCCATACCAAGACACCCACAGTTACACCTCTTCCTGTCAAGACACCCATCCTTAGTTCGGCTCTTTCTTATGAGGACTCCCATAGTTAGGCCTGTCTGCTGCGACCTTCTTGTTGCGGAGGTGCACTACACTTAGCTCTTGCTTTTGGAAAGGAGGGAACCATGCCAAAGGCCAGGAAGCAACAAGTCAGCTTGGATGACACGCGCCACTACCATTGCATCAGCCGATGTGTCCGGCGCTCATTTCTGTGTGGTAGGGACCAGTACAGTGGTAAAAGCTACGAACACCGTCGTCAGTGGGTAGAGGACAGGTTGTTGTCCCTTGCCAAGGTGTTTGCCATTGAGGTCGCAGCCTATGCGGTGATGAGCAACCACACGCACCTTGTGCTCTATGTGAATGTGGAGCTCGCGAAGGACTGGGATGATGTCGAAGTCGTTTCTCGATGGCATCAGCTCTTCTCTGGAAACGCTCTCACTAAACGTTTTGTTGATGAAGAGCAGAGAGACTCCTTGGAGCCTTGGGAACTGGACCTCGTCAAAATGCAGGCTGACCTCTATCGAACACGCCTGATGGACATCAGCTGGTTTATGCGGACTCTTAATGAATACATCGCCCGTAAAGCCAATAAAGAAGACGAGTGCACTGGCAGGTTTTGGGAAGGACGGTTTCGTTCCCAGGCCTTACTGGATGAGCAAGCGCTTCTAGCGTGCATGGCATATGTCGATCTCAACCCGGTACGTTCAGGCATGGCAAAGAAGCCTGAGGATTCGAAACACACCAGCATTCGACGGCGAATTCAATCTGCAAAGGTGGGGAAGCAGCCTGCATTCCTAAAGAGCTTTACCTCACCCGGTGGGAAAGAAGACGCTTTGCCCTGTCACCTTAATGATTACCTGGATCTGGTGGAGATGACCGCCAGGGTGATGGTGGAGGGAAAAGGGTATATGGATGACTGTACTCCTTCCTTGCTGCAACGTCTGAACGTGGAGGCGGATTCTTGGCTGGAGCTGACTCAGGGGTTTGAGTATCAGTTCAGTCATTATGCTGGCCGGGTAGACAGCCTCAGGCGCTGTGGCGATGCGAATCTGATGCAGCGAGTTCGGGGCACAACAGCGGCGAAGCGATTGCTCGGCTAACCTCCAATTTTCTTTACGGCTTTGAATTCACCCATTGAGTGGAGTGAAGGAACAAGTATGCCTCTAGTTTGGTTAATAGGCCTGTTGCAGTTGATTGGAGGCTGCGCAGCTGTGTTTTAAGGGGCTGAGCTGACAAAAGTGGGGCGCTGCCGGTGGCAACTGAGTGTGGAAGAGGGGAATTGGGAATGGAGGTGTGGGGGAGAGTGAAAAGTTGGGTGTCTTAATATGGAGGGCGTCTTGTTTGGCTAATAGGCCTGTTGCAGTTGACTGGATCCGTTGCAGCAGCCTTTTAATGGGGCTGAGCTGACAGAAGTGGGGCGCTGCCGGTGGCAACTGAGCGTGGAAGTGGGGAATTGGCAATGGAGGTGTGGGGGAGAGTGAAAGGTTGGGTGTCTGGGTATGAGGGGGTGGGGTGTTGTGGAAAGGTTAAAGAAGTGCTTTACGAGGTGTGGCGCGCATTGGTATGATTTTTCATCGGTTTCTGTCGTTGTAGTGGTTCGGAAACCACTCAGGGACTGTCATAATTAGGGAATATAAGATGTCTAAACTGCTCGATTACATTAATGAACTGGATAGCAACGCTGATCTGCTGGATGCTCATAAGAAAGACCCTGAAAGCACAATGAAAACTTATGGATTAAGTGATGAAGAGATTGCTGCAGTGATGTCTGGTGATTCAGATAAAATACGTGCGTTGTCGGGTGCCAACTCTGATCAGGATTTGGTTAACGTCGTTCAAGTTCAACAGAAATAAAGCTTTTCTATTATGAAAGGGTACGCTGACTATAAAAATTATCATCGTACTCTTTTTGTTTTTGTGTTTTCGCTTTTTATTCTAGTCTGTCCGGTAAAAGGACAGGAAAGCTATGAAGACATAATCAACAAAGTTACTCAGCTTTCTTTTGAAGATCCTGATAAAGCTGAATCGTATTTCTTGTACTTGGAAAAGAATATTGAAAACCTTAATGAAATTCAAAAGGAAAGATATCATCTGTATTTGGCTTATCACCTTGGGATTAGGCATAAGAGTGAGGAGAGATTAGCAGCACTAGATTCATTCGATTGGAAGTCGGCCTCAATTGATAGTCGTGCGAAGGCATTTCAACAGTATTCTGAAGTTCTTGTGGTGCTTGGTCGTTATAATGATGCTCTCGGTTATGTGACAAAATCTGTAGACTTGCTATCAGAGATAGGTACTCCCCTGAGTCGGTCAATGGTTCTACATTCTGTTGTTACTACATATAAACACTTATTTATGTACGAAGAGTCTTTGAGTTTTGCTGATAAGATGGTGGAGTTGGGATTAGAGTCTTCCAACCTTAGAATACAGTGCTATGGTATGGCGAACAAATTGGATCTGTATTTAAATACGGAAGAATATTCTAGTTTTGATGAAGTTTATAGCGATGCAAAATCGACTTGTATAAATTCGAACGATATGATGGTCGTATCGTTGCTAGTTGCCTTTGAAACTCGTAAGCTTGCCGAAACGGAAAGGTATGCAGAAGCAATTCGTGTCGGTGAAGAAGAATACAAAAATTCAGATAAATCAAAAGGGTTCGAGTTTGTTTCTATACTTGAGAAGTATATAGGGTTTTCATATATAAGATTGGGCAGTCCAGATATTGCTTATTCATATCTCAAAAAGGCTCAGGAAACCCTTGAGATTCAAGAGTATTCAGATCACTTGATTGATGTTTATGAGTATATGTCTGAAGCCTCTATCCAGAAAGGCGAATTTCAAGACGCAAACGCGTATCTCTTAAAGGCCGTAGAGTTACATAAGAGTTTTGAAGAAGAGATTTTGAAAAAGTCTATGGTTTTCAGCCTAGCTTCGATAAAAGCATCAGATTATGTTCATCAATTGAACTTGGCTGAGGAGCGAAATCGCAAGCTTCATTTGGAAAATCAATTAGCCGAGACACGTTTTAATCAGATTCGTGTATTGCTTATTTGGTCCTCTTTGGCGTGTATATTGCTGGCTGTGGTTGTCGTGTTTGTTCAGAAGCAGAAGGCTAAAATTAAGGTTTCATTGGAAACGGACGCGTTAACCAAGGTGCTGTCCAGGGTGAGTTTGATGGAGTCTTGTACCAAGGCGGTGGCTGAGGCGAAGCGGCGGGAGCAGCCGCTGTCTCTGGTGGTGTTTGACTTGGACCACTTCAAGAAGATTAACGATACCTTTGGTCATGCGGTGGGTGACTGGGTGTTGAAGACGGTGTCTCGTGTGGTTCGCAACAGCATCCGTGACAAGGATATTCTGGGTCGCCTGGGTGGTGAGGAGTTCGTTATCTGTTTGCCCAATACGGATATCGAACAGGCCAGGCAGTTGTCGGAACGCTGTCGTGAGGGCTTGGAGCGGATCATTGCGCCGGTGGCCAACAACAAACTGGATATCAGTGCCAGTTTTGGGGTGGCCAAGCTGGATGAGGCCGTGGACAGTCTGGATAAGCTTCTGGTGACCGCTGATAAGTGCCTGTACCAGGCCAAGCATCTGGGGCGCAACCGGGTGGCGACGGTACTGGATGATGAAAGCACCGATGCCTACAAGCCGTCGTTGGGCCTATGTACTTTGCAGGCCGAGCATGGTCAGGTACCACTGAAGTAGAAAGGGCATACCCGGCGGTGGCTTATCGCCGCTACCGGGTATGCTTTTTTGTTGTAGGAAGAGATTGAGTGATGAGCAAACAGGGCAGTTTGGTTTGTGTGGGCTCCGGGATGCGACTGGCTGGTCAGCTTACTCCCAGGGCCAAAAGCTGTATTGAGCAGGCTGATGTGGTGTTGGCGGCCATGGCCAATCATCTGAGCCGCCAATGGATTAAGGAGATGAGCAAGGAGTATCGCTGTTTGCTGGATCTCTATGGCGAGGGCGGCGGCGAAGGTAAGCCTCGGGGCCAGACCTATGATGAGATGGCCGAGCGCATTATGGAGGAGGTGCGCAAGGGGCGCAGAGTGTGCGCGGTGTTCTATGGTCACCCCTCGGTGTTCTCTTGCATCTCCAAGAAGGCGATAGATCTCGCCCGGGCTGAGGAGTTTCCGGCGCATATTGAACCTGGGATATCGGCGGCGGACTGCTTGTATGCGGATCTGGAGGTCGACCCGGCCAGTGCCGGCGAACAGGCGATGGAGTGCACCCAGTTTATGATTTATGAGCGGCGCATTGACCCCAGTGCGCTGCTGATCCTGTGGCAGCCTGGCGTTGCCGGAGATCTCTCCATGAAGCGGTTCGAGACTCATCAGGCCTACATCAAATTGTTGGTGGAGAAGCTGTCCCAGGATTACCCGCTGGACCATGAGGTAATCCTGTATGAGGCGGCCACCTCGCCGCTGGAGCCCACCCGCATCGAGCGCCTGCCTCTGGCCGAACTGCCCCAGGCCACTCTGAATCAGATCACCACTTTGGTGGTGCCACCTTGTCGGGAGATGGCTGCGGATAATGCCATGCTGGATAAGTTGCAGACCCTGGCAGAATCAGTGTGGGATGAGAAAAATAGATCAAACGGAGAAGATGATGATTGAGCTGCTGCTGTACCTGAATGCCCTGGATGTGGATCCGACCTTGGCGCAAAGGCATCAACAAGATCCGCAGAATGCCATGAGTGAGTACGGATTGACCGTGGATCAACGCCAAGTGCTGCTTGAGGGTAACCTCTCTGAGATCGCCAAGGCGATGGGAATAGAAGATGCACACTTAGTGATTCGAGCCCCTCAGGTTCAGCAGAATGGCCCGGTGGTGCCGGAAGTTGAAACTGTTTGATGTAACGGGCAAGGCCCATTTTTAAAGGAGTAAACGATGATCGAGATGTTGATGTACATTAATGCGCTGGACAGCGATCTCATGCTGGCAGAGCAGCACATGCAGGCCCACAGCAAACCATGAGTGAGTATGGTTTGACGGTGGAACAGCAGGAATTGATGTTGCAGAAGAATTTGAAGAAGCTTTTAGATGAAGCTTCCAGCGAAGAGGCCGAGAGAAAGTTGTTTGCTATTCAGATTCAGCAACGCCCTCCTTTTACCGCTTAGATGGAGTAAGTTGAAAGGGCAGCCCAATGGCTGCCCTTTGTTCTATGCAGTTCTCTTCAGCCGCTACTTATGCCGCTGTGCCAGTCTGGCGATTACCTCGGGCAAGGGCACCTGCTGCTGTTCCAGCAGTACGGTGAGGTGGTAGAGCAGGTCGGCGGTCTCATCCAGCAGGTTTTCCCTGTCGTTGGTGGCCGCGGCCAGGGCCACTTCCACACCCTCTTCACCCACCTTCTGGGCCACCCGTCTGGGGTTGCCCGCCAACAGCTTGGCGGTGTAGCTGCTGTCTGGGTCGGCGTCTCGGCGGGCGGCCACCACCTGGGCCAGTTTGCCCAGGAAGGGCTGATTGTCCAAGTCGTTAAAGCAGCTGGTGTTGCCCAGGTGGCAGGTGGGGCCGGCAGGGGTGGCCTGCACTAGGATGGCGTCGTTGTCGCAGTCGGTGCCGATGCTCACCAGGGAGAGCACATTGCCGGAGCTCTCCCCCTTGGTCCACAGCCTGTCCTTGGAGCGGCTGTAGAAGGTGACCTTGCCGCTCTCCAGGGTGACCGCCAGGGCCTCCGGGTTCATGTAGCCCAGCATCAGCACCTGACCACTGTAGTGATCCTGAACCACGGCGGGGACCAGGTTGTTCATCTTGTTCCAATCGATTGAGAGAGTGGTCATAGCCGTACCTCGATGCCTTGCTGTTTCAGATAGCCCTTGAGCTCCATGATATCGATGATCTGTTTGTGGAACACCGATGCGGCCAGGGCGCCGTCCACCCGGGCCTGCTTGAACACGTCGGCGAAGTGCTCCATGGCGCCGGCGCCGCCGGAGGCGATCAGCGGCAGTCCACTGACCTGACGAATGGCACTGAGCTGATCGATGTCGTAGCCCTTACGCACGCCGTCCTGATTCATTACGTTGAGGACAATCTCGCCGGCGCCGCGCTTCTCCACCTCCTGGGCCCAGTCCTGGGTGTACCACTGGGTCTGACGGGTGGCAGACTCGTCGCCGGTGAACTGATACACCTTGTAGCTGCCGCTCTCCTTATCGAACCAGGAGTCGATGCCCACCACCACGCACTGGCGGCCGAAGGTGTCGTTGAGGCGGGTGATCAGGCTGGGGTCCGCCAGGGCGGGGGAGTTCACCGAGATCTTATCTGCGCCATCCGCCAGAATCTGGCGGGCGTCTTCAATGGTGCGAATGCCGCCGGCGACGCAGAAGGGGATGTCCAGGCGCTCGGCCACGGCGCTGACCCAACTCTTGTCCACGGTGCGGCCGTCGCTGCTGGCGGTGATGTCGTAGAACACCAGTTCATCGGCACCCTCGTCGGCGTAGCGCTGAGCCAGGTTGAGGATGTCGCCCACCACCTCATGGTTACGAAACTGCACGCCCTTAACCACCTGGCCCGCCTTGACGTCCAGGCAGGGGATTATCCGTTTTGCCAGCATGCCAGAGCCTCCTCGATGGTAAAACGGCCGGTGAGCAGGGCCTTGCCGATGATGATGCCGCCGATGCCGATGGCTTTCAGCTGCTTGAGATCCTCCAGCTCGGCGATGCCGCCGGAAGCCTGCCAGCTTATCTCCGGGTATTGGCCTATCAGGGTCTGGTAGAGGGTCACGTTGGGGCCGGTGAGCATGCCGTCGCGGTCGATGTCGGTGCACAGCACGTGCTTGAGACCAGCCAGGCGCAGCGGGGCGATCACCTCTTCCACCAGTTTGCCCGAGCCTTTTTGCCAGCCGTGGGTGGCTACCTGGGCGTTGCCCTGGTCATCCAGCAGCAGGTCCAGGGCGACGGTGATGCGCTCGGCGCCATACTCCTGAATCCAGCTGGCGACCAGCTGTGGATCGCGGGCGGCCAGGGAGCCGATGACCACCTTGTCCACCCCTAGCTTCAGCAGGGCTTCCACTTCGGCTTTGTCGCGGATGCCACCGCCCACCTGGATGGGGCAGTTAAGGTTCTCCACCAGCCGGGTCAGGGTGGTCAGCTGGCGGTTGGCGGGATCCTTGGCGCCGTCGAGATCGACGATGTGCAGCAGGGCGCTGCCGGCGTCGCGGTAGTGGCTGAGCTGGGCCAGGGGATCGGTGTCAAACTGGGTCACCTGGTTGAAGTCGCCCTTTTTCAGGCGCACCACCTGGCCGTTGATTAGATCGATGGCGGGTATGATCACGCTGTCATCTCCAAGAAATTGCTGAGTATCTTAGCGCCCACGGCGCCACTGCGTTCGGGGTGAAACTGCACCCCCATCAGGTTATCCCGGCCTACGGCGGCGGAGAAGGACTGGCCGTAGTCGCTGCTGGCCAGGGTGAGCTCGCCCACCGGGGCCGCGTAGCTGTGGACGAAGTAGACGTAACTGCCCTCATCGATGCCCTTGAACAGCGGATGGTCGCTGGGCGCCAAAGTGTTCCAACCCATATGGGGCAAAGGCTGACCACCGGTTTCCAGCTGGGCCACTGTGAAGGGCAGCAGACCGGTCATCGGCGTCTGTTCGCCGGCGGCGGCGCTCTCCTCGCTGGCCTGGCCCAGCAGCTGCATCCCCAGGCAGATCCCCAGCAGGGGCTGGCTCACCTGGGTGAGGGTGTCTAGCACGCCGCTCTCTCTGAGGGCGGCCATACCGGCGCTTGCACTGCCGACACCGGGCAGGATCAGCCTCGGGCTGGCGAGGATCACCTCCGGATCCCGGCTGACGGTGACCTGGGCGCCCAGGCGGGCCAGGGCGAAGCGCACCGACGCCAGGTTGGCGCAGCCGGTGTCGATGATGGTGACTTTTGGGGCGTCCTGGCTCATCAGAGCACCCCCTTGGAGGAGGGCAGCTCACTGCCTTGGATGCGCACCGCCTGGCGGAGGGTTCGGCCAAACACCTTGAACAGCGCCTCCACCTTGTGGTGCTCGTTGTCGCCGTCTACAGACAGATGCAGGGTGGCGCCCAGGCTGTCGGCCAGGGAGCGGAAGAAGTGGGAGACCATCTCGGTGCTGAGATCGCCGACCTTGTCGCGAGTGAATTCGGCTTCGAAGCGCAGGTAGGGGCGACCGGACAGGTCCAGCAGGCACTGGGCACCGGTCTCGTCCATGGGCAGGGCGAAGCCGAAGCGGCCAATGCCTCGCTTGTCGCCGAGGGCCTGCTTCAGTGCCTGGCCCAGGGTCAGGGCCACGTCCTCGACGCTGTGGTGTTCGTCGATGTGCAGGTCGCCGCTCATGGAGAGGGTCAGGCCGATGCCGCCGTGGGTGGCGATCTGCTCCAGCATGTGGTCGAAGAAACCCACGCCGGTGTTGATGCTCACCGGGCCCGGGCTGTCGAGATCCACCTCAATCTGGATGTCGGTCTCACGGGTGGTGCGCCGGGCGGTGGCACGCCGTTCACCCTGGGTGAGCTGAGCCAGAATCTGCTCCCAGCCGAAGTTGTCTCTGTCGTAGCGGATGCCGGCCACGCCCATGGCGCAGGCCAGTTCCATGTCGGTCTCCCGGTCGCCAATGACGGCGGAGCGGGTGAAGTCCACCTTGCCCTGGGTCAGGTAGTCGCGTACCAGCCCCAGCTTGGGTTTGCGGCAGCTGCAGTTGTCGCTGTCGAAGTGGGGGCAGATCAGCACCTCGTCGAAGCGCACTCCCTGGCTGGTGAACAGGGCCATCATGGCGTCGTGGGGGGCATCGAAGTCCACCTGGGGGAAGCTGTCGGTGCCCAGGCCGTCCTGGTTGGAGACCATCACCAGACGGTAGCCCGCCTGCTGCAGGGCCAGCAGGGCCGGCACCACCGCGGGCTCAAACACCAGCTTCTCCAGGGAGTCGAGCTGTTTGTCGATGGGCGGCTCCTCTACCAGGGTGCCGTCACGGTCGATAAAGAGGATGGGTTGTTTCATGGTTATGCATCCTGTTGAAAAGCGGTCAGGGCGTTGGTGAGCAGCTCCATTTCGGAATCGCTGCCGATGCTGATTCTGAGCCAGCCGGGCAGGGCGCCGTAGGCTCGAATCAGTATCCCCTGAGTTTGTAGGGTTTTAAAGAGGTCGTCGGCGCCATCGGCCTTAAACAGAACAAAGTTAGCGGCGGACTCCAGCACCTGATCGACATACGTCAGTGTGCTGAGGGCGGTCACCAGGGCGCTGCGGCGGGCATTGAGCTGAGCCACCTGGCTCTGCATGCGGCGGATGCCAAAGTCGCTCAGAGTCTCCAGGGCCAGGTCGGCCACGGGCTTGGGTACCGGGTAGGGGGCGATCACCTTCTCCAGCATGGTGATGATCTCTTTGCCTGCCAGCAGGAAGCCGCAGCGGGCGCCGGCCAGGGCAAACGCCTTGGAGAGGGTGCGCAGCACCACCAGGTTGGGGCAACCGCCAATGGCGTCTGCCAGGCTCTGGTCGGCGCAGAACTCAATGTAGGCTTCATCCACCACCACCAGGGTATCTGGCAGGGCGTCCGCCAGGGCCAGCAGATCCTCGCGCGGCACCAGGCTGCCGGTGGGGTTGTTGGGGTTGCAGACGAACACCAGCTTGGCACCCCGGCCCGCCTCGGTCAGCGCCAATGGCAACTGATAGCCCTCCTCCCAGGGCACCGCCTGATACTCGACGCCGCAGGTGAGGGCGCTGATGCCGTACATGCCGTAGCTGGGGGCCAGGCTGACCACCTTGTCCTGACCGGGCACACAGAAGGTGCGGATCAGCAGTTCAATCCCTTCGTCGGCGCCGCGGGTGATCAACAGCTGCTCTGGACGCACGCCGGCATAGCCAGCGTAGGCGGCGCGCAGCTCAGGTGGCTGACAGTCCGGATAGCGGTTGACGTCCGCCACATTGGCGTTACGCCAGGGGCTCTCGTTGGCATTGAGCCAGACATCGCCACCACTCATGCTGCGGCGGGCGGAGGCGTAGGGAACGAGTTCCCTCAGTTCGGGGCGACAGAGGCGTTCGGCCAGGTTCATTATTGCTCTCCTTATTCTTAATCCAGTTGCGCCATGCGTAGGGACACTGCCTTGGCGTGGGCATCCAGGCCTTCGGCGTCGGCCAGGGCTATCACCGTGGGGGCCAGTCCCTTGAGGCCGTCGCGGCTTAGCTCCTGCACCGTATAGCGACGGCAGAAGTCCGCCAGAGACAGACTCGACGCACTGCGGGAGGCGCCATAGGTGGGCAACACGTGGTTGGTGCCACTGGCGTAGTCGCCCACAGACTCCGGAGACCAGGGCCCGAGGAAGATGGAGCCAGCGGCGCGCAGTGTGCCCAGCAATTCTCTGGGGGCTTTGGTCTGCACAATAAGGTGCTCAGGGCCATAGGCGTTGGAGACCTCACAGGCCTGTGCCAGGCTCTGTACCACCAGGGCGCGGCTCTGTGACAGGGCGGCGGCGGCGATCTCCTTACGGCTCAATGTGGTGAGCTGACTGACCAGGGCGGCGTTGACCTTGTCGGCAAAGCTGTCGCTGAGACACACCAGCATCGCCTGACTGTCCTCGCCGTGCTCTGCCTGGGAGAGCAGGTCGGCGGCCACGAATTCGGGGTTGGCGTCGTCATCGGCGATCACCAGCACCTCGGAGGGGCCGGCGGGCATGTCGATGGCGGTGCCACTCTGGCTGGCCTGGGTCTTGGCTTCGGTGACGAAGCGGTTGCCCGGGCCGAAGATCTTGTCCACCTTGGGCACGGTCTCGGTGCCAAAGGCGAGGGCGGCGATGGCCTGGGCGCCGCCGATGGGGATCAACTGCTGCACCCCGCAGCGCCAGGCGGCGTAGCAGATGGCGTCGCTCACCGGAGGCGGAGTGGTCATCACCCGCACGTCGCAGCCAGCCAGCTTGGCGGGCAGGGCCTGCATCAACACCGAGGAGACCAGGGGGGCACTGCCGCCGGGAACATAGAGGCCCACCCGCTCAATGGCTTCGCTGCGCAGTTCGCAGACGACGCCGGGCTGGGTTTCCACTCGTACCGGCTGGAACTGCTGAGCGTCGTGGAAGGCAGTCAGGTTGTCGATGGCGGCGTCGATGGCGACCTTGAGGCTGGCATCGATGCGTTGGCCACGGCGGCCCAGTTCCTCGTTGTCGTAGGCCAGGGCGTCGGGGCGGCCTCCGTCGAACTTCTCGCTCAGCTCAAGCAGGGCGTTGTCGCCACCGCGGCGGACCTGGTCGAGAATGCCCGCCACCGCCTGGGTGAGGTCGGCGCTTTGCACCTGATCCGCCCGGGCCAGGGCCAGAGTCTGTTCGGTGTCGCACAGCTGGTTCCAGTTGAGTACTTTCATCTCTAACCTCTTAACCCAGCATCTTCTCAATGGGCAGCACCAGGATGGAGCTGGCACCCAGGGCCTTAAGCTGTTCCATGGTTTCCCAGAACAGGGTTTCGGAGCTGACCGCGTGCAGGGCCACCCGCTCGCTGTCCTGGGCCAGGGGCAGGATGGTGGGGTTCTCGGCGCCGGGCAGCAGGGCCACCACTTCATCCAGGGTTGCCTTGGGGGCGTGCAGCATGATGTATTTGCTCTCCCGGGCCTGGATGACGCCGTTGATGCGGGTCAGCAGTTTGTCCACCAGCTCCTGGTTGGCGGCGCTCAAGGGGGAGGCGGTCTGAATCAGGGTGGCCTTGGAGCGGAAGATCACCTCGGTCTCCTTCAGGCCGTTGGCTTCCAGGGTGGCGCCGGTGCTCACCAGATCGCAGATGGCGTCGGCCAGGCCGGCGCGGGGCGCCACCTCTACCGAGCCCTTGAGCATGCAATCGCTGAAGGGGACGCCGGTCTTCTTCATGTAGCTGGCCAGCAGGTAGGGGTAGGAGGTGGCGATGCGTTTGCCCGCCAGGGTGGTGGGGCCGTCCCAGGCCAAGTCCTTGTCCACCGCCAGGGAGAGGCGGCAGCCGCCGAAGTCCAGGCGGCGCAGGGTGGTGAATTCACAGGGGCGACTCATCGCCTCGCGCTCCAGGCGCTCCTCCTCCAGCACGTTCTCGCCGACGATGCCCAGGTCCACCACGCCGTCCATCACCAAACCGGGGATGTCATCGTCGCGGACACGCAGGATGTCGATGGGCAGGTTCTGGCAGTGGGACAGCAGGCGCTGGTCCCGCAGGTTGAGTTTGAGGCCGGCACCCTTGAGCAGGGTTTGGCATTCATCGGCCAGGCGGCCGGATTTTTGGATGGCGATTCTCAGTCGTTGTTGAGTCATGATTCAGTCCTGATAATAAAACAAAAAACCCTGGGCGCTTGCTCCAGGGTTCTTGTGTGTTCAGGTTCTGAATCCGCTGGAGGGCGCCGTTTAAACAGCAGCCTCCAGCGACAATGCCAAAGGCTACCGCTTGAAATGATGATGGTGATGTAGGGCGGTAAACTTCAGCATGGGTGCGAATTCCTAATGATTCAGTACAAAATTCTGTGCACGTTCAACGTGGCGTGCTTTTAAGCTAATTCAGTGAATAAATAATTGCAACAACCAATTTACGCTTTTTTTCTGATGAATCCATAACCCCGCTGTCAGGGGCGGCAGGCTGTGTCATAATGGCCGCCCCTTAGATGTTTGTGTGCCGCTCCATGTCCCGTTTCTCCAGCAAAATCAAAAAGGCGTTCGCCGCCGATGGCCTGCTGGCAGAGACTCTGGAGGAGTTTCGTTACCGTCCGCAACAGCAGCAACTGGCCCATGCGCTGGCGGAGCACAGCACTCCGGGCAAGGTGCTGGTGGCGGAGGCGGGCACCGGCATCGGCAAGACCTTTGCCTATCTGCTGCCAGCCCTGCTGAGCGGCAAGAAAGTGGCCATCAGTACCGGCACCAAGAACCTGCAAGATCAGCTCTTTTTCAAAGATCTTCCCCGACTTTTGCCGCTGATCGACTCAGGCATCAAGGTGGCTTTGCTTAAGGGGCGGGGCAACTATCTGTGCCTCTATCACCTGACTCAGCAGCTGGCGGACCCGGAGGCCCAGACCCCGGTGGAGATGGATCAGCTGATTCGCATCCGCAGCTGGGCCAATGGCACCGGCACCGGGGATATGGCGGAGATGGACTCCCTGGCGGAGGACGCCCCCATACTGCGCAAGGTGACCTCGACCCAGGACAACTGTCTGGGTAAGGCCTGCCCGGATTTCGACCGCTGCTTCCTGAAAAAGGCCAGGGCCAAGGCGATGGGGGCGGATCTGGTGGTGATCAACCATCACCTGTTCTTCGCCGATTCGGCGCTGAGAGAGCAAGGCTTTGGTGAGCTCCTGCCTGAGCTGAACTGGATCATCTTTGATGAGGCCCATCAACTGCCGGACATCGCCCTGACCCGCTACGGTGAGCGCCTCTCCGCCTCCAGCTTTCACTACTTGGGCAGGGACGTGCGCCGGGTGTATAAGACCCTGAAGGACTGCAAATCCCTGGAGACCCGGGCCGACGAGCTCAGCCAGTGGGCCGATGAGCTGACCGAGGCGATTCAGGCCAACGGCGAACCGGCCTGGCAGGCACAGCTGGGGTTTGAGGCGGTGTCTGGCGCTTGGCAGGGGTTGACCCGCTCCCTGGGCTTACTGAAAACCGAACTGGGCTACCACCTGGGACGGGATGAGCTGGGTGACCAATGCTTCGAGCGCAGTGCCCGGCTGATGGGGTTGCTGGAGCACTTTGGCAGCCCGGATGCCAAGCGCATCTACCGGCTGGAGCGGCGGGAGCGAGGCTTTGGCCTGGTCTCCAGTCCCATGTCGGTGCGGGATGAGCTCAAGGCGCTCTATAACAGTTACCACTGCGCCTGGGCCTTTACTTCGGCCACTTTGCAGGTGGGAGGGGACTTCGGTTACTTCAGCCGGCAGATGGCCCTGGAGAAGGCCGACTCACTGATACTGGACAGCCCCTTCGATTACGCCAGCCAGGCGCTGATGTGTGTCCCTAGGCACCTTCCTCTGCCCCATGAGGCCAATGTGGCGGAGCATCTGGCCGAGATCGCCTCCAAGCTGATTGAGGCGGCGGACGGGCGCACCTTCCTGCTGTTCACCAGTTACCAGATGATGTACCGGGTCGGGGAGCTGCTCAGTCACCGCCAGAGCCGGCCATTGCTGGTGCAGGGGATGGACTCCAAGCGGCAGCTGCTGAGCCGCTATCATGCCTACGGCAACGCGGTGCTGCTGGGTACCGCGGCGTTCTGGGAGGGGGTGGACGTTAGAGGCCGTGCGCTCTGTTGTGTTATGATCGACAAGCTGCCTTTCGTCTCTCCGGACGACCCCCTGACCCAGGCCAGGCTGACCGCCTGTGAACGCAGTGGTCAGGATCCCTTTGCCATGGTGCAATTGCCTCAGGCGATCCTCGCCCTGAAGCAGGGTGTCGGCCGATTGATTCGCAGCGAACAGGACCAGGGGGTGCTGGTGATCTGCGACCCCAGACTGGTTCAGCGCCCCTATGGCGAACAGTTTATACGCAGCCTGCCTCCGATGACGCGGACCCGCGGGCTGGACAAGGCTCTAGCACGATTAAGAGAAGTTTGATGTCTGAAAAGATTTTAATCATCGATACCGCCACCGAGAACTGCTCGGCGGCCCTGGTACTCGGTGATCGGGTGATTGACCTGTGTGAAGAGGCTCCCCGGGAGCACAGCCAGAAGATCCTGCCTTTTGTGGAGCAACTGCTGGCAGAGGGGGGCGTGACCCTGGCCCAGCTGGACGCCATCGGCTTTGGCCGCGGTCCAGGTAGCTTCACCGGTATCCGCATCGGCACCGCCATGATGCAGGGGCTGGCCCTGGGGGCGGAGCTGCCGGTACTGCCCATCTCCAACCTGGCGGCCATGGCTCAAGGCGCCATCGATGCCGGTGCCAGCACAGTAATAGCCGCCATCGACGCCCGCATGGGCGAGGTGTATGTGGGACGCTACGAGAGCCGCGATGGCCTGGCCACCCTGGTGGGGCAGGAGCTGGTGATCGCCCCCGATGAACTGCTGGCCCTGGAGCTGATGCAGGGTGAGGGACTGGTGGCCGTGGGGACAGGATTTGAGACCTACCCAGAGCTGCTGGTTAATGGCCGCCTGAGTGTCAGTGGCGATCATCGTCTGCCCAGTGCTAAGATGATGGTGCCTCTGGCACTGGAACTCTATCGCAACGGCGGCGCCCAGCCTCTGGAGCAGGTAGAGCCAGTGTATTTGAGAGACAATGTTGCCTGGAAAAAGATGCCGGGTAAGTGATACCAAAATTATTAGATAGGCCACCTAGCTAATACTATTGGTACAAGGGAGAGCGACACCACCATGATCCATCAAGTTGGATTATCCACCCAGGCCCCATTGCCGGCGAAACCGCAGAGCAAGGGCAGCCCGGAGAAAGCCAAAGAGGCTGAGCCGGCGGTCAAGACCGCCGAGCTGGTGGTGCCCAGCGATCCCCAGGGCTGGCAGGCGTTTGCTGCCGGCCGAACCCGCCTGACCCAGGATCACCCTGACTCCCGGGCCATCTCTGCCTACATGGAAACCGCCAATCAGGGGCTGCGCCAGGAGTTGCAGTCGATGATGGGCGTCGATCTCTACGTTTAATCCCCACAGCTTTAGCCCCGCTGCCATCTTTTGTGACATCTTCCTGGCCGCAACACCATTGCAATCTCCGACTGCCGCGATAGGTTATAGACTTTACCTAAAATCCGAGTCTTAGGAGGGAACCATGAGAACCATGTTGCTGGCGTCTGCCCTGACCCTGATGAGCCTGCCTGCCCTGGCGGGAAGCAGCGACAACCAGAGCACCCTGAATCAATGGGCCAATGGCGAACACCGTAGCCAGGCCAATATCGAGCGCAATCAGTACCGGCATCCCGCCGAGACCCTGGATTTCTTCGGTTTGCATCCTCACATGCGGGTGATTGAGCTGTGGCCCGGTGGTGGCTGGTACAGTGAAATCCCGGCGCCCTACCTGAAAGACAAGGGCAAGTTTATCGCCGCCAGCTTCGACACCAACCCTGCCGAAGACACCCCCCGTACCCGTTATCGGGCCAACGCCGGTAAGCGCTATGAGACCAAGTTGGCCGCTGAGCCTGAGCTTTACAGCAAGGTGGAGGTGGTGACCTTCGACCCGCCGGCCAAGACCAGTTTGGGGGTAGAGGCCAGCGTGGATATGGTGCTGACCTTCAGAAACCTGCACAACTGGGCCATGGCCGACTCTCTGGAGCCGGTGTTTCAGGCCGCGTTTGAGGTACTGACCCCGGGTGGGGTGTTTGGAGTGGTGGAGCACCGGGCCAACCCGGGCATGCCGGCGGAATCGGGTTATATGGATGAGGCCCAAATGATTGCCCTGGCCGAAAAGGTGGGCTTTAAGCTGGCGGCCAAGAGTGAGGTCAATGCCAACCCCAAGGACACCAAGGACTATGAGCGTGGGGTGTGGACCCTGCCGCCTTCGTTGCGCCTTAAGGAGAAGGACAAGGAGAAATACCTGGCCATCGGCGAGTCCGATCGCATGACCCTGAAGTTCTACAAGCCGGAGATCTAATGTGACCCAAGAGCCTGGCCGGGAGCGACGCTTCCACCTCGACACCCTGTCACTGGCGGCACTGGAGTGGGGCCCACCGCAGGGCCCGCTGATTCTGGCGCTGCACGGCTGGATGGACAATGCCCACAGCTTCGCCCCCCTGGCCCCCGTTTTGACCGAGCGGGGCTACCGGCTACTGGCGCTGGAGCTTCCCGGTCACGGCCATTCGGACCATAGGCCCCAGGGCAACTACTACCATTTTCTCGACTACCTCTATGATCTGCACCAGTTGTGGCCACAGCTGCCGGAGCCGCCGGCGCTGCTGCTGGGCCACTCCATGGGCGGCATTCTCGGGGGGCTGTTTGCCTCGCTCTACCCGGAGCGGGTGTCCAAACTGGCGATCCTCGAGGCGATGGGGCCATTGACCGCCAAGCCGGATGAGAGCCTGGAGCGGATGCGTGCAGGCTTTGCCAGCCGGGATAAAGGGTTTAAGCCCAGAGGGTATCCGGACCTGGCGCCCCTGGTGAGTGCCCGGGCCGCGGCGGGGGGGCTGGATGACGCTCTGGCCCGGCTGCTGCTGGAGCGAAACCTGCAGCAGCGCGACGGCTTGTGGCACTGGCGCTCGGACCCCAGGCTGCGCACCCGTTCCCCCTGGATGATGACTGACGCACAGGGAGAGCAACTGATGTCGGATCTTCAGGCCGACACCCTGGTGGTGCTGGGTGAAGACGGGTTTGAGGGGCTCAGGGAGATCTCGGCAGCGCGTCATCAATGGCTGAATCAGCCTCAGCTCGAGTCCATTGCTGGCGGCCATCATTGCCATATGGAGTCCCCGGAGGCCCTGGCGGAGCTGATTGACGGTTTTATTGGCGTAAAAAGCAGCGAACACACCAACTTAGGTTAGGTTTCGCCGCATATGGCGGTATCATTGGGCCATTAGAAGTCCTGTTCCAGTAAAGGAGAACAGTGTGGACAAGGCATGGCTTAACAGCTATCCCGCCGGTGTTCCGGCGGAGATTCATCCCGAACAGTACCGTAACCTGCTCGACTTGTTTGAGCAGAGCTGTCACACCTACGCCGACCAGGTGGCGTTCATCAATATGGGCGCGGTACTTACCTATCGTCGCGTCGAAGAGCAGAGCCGCGCCTTTGCCGCCTACCTGCAGAATGAATTGAAGCTGCAGAAGGGGGATCGTGTCGCCATCATGATGCCCAACCTGCTGCAGTACCCGGTGGCCCTGCTGGGTGTGCTGCGTGCCGGCATGGTGGCGGTGAACGTCAACCCTCTCTACACCCCCAGAGAGTTGAAGCATCAGTTGTGTGATGCCGAGGCCAAGGCGATTGTGCTGGTGACCAACTTTGGTCAGAGCCTGCAGCAAATTGTCGACGACACCCCGGTGGAGCACGTCATTCTGACCAAGATTGGTGACCACCTGTCTGCGCCCAAGCGCACCCTGGTCAACTTCGTGGTGAAGTACGTGAAGAAGATGGTGCCCAAGTACCATCTGCCCTATGCGGTGTCCATGCGCAAGGCGCTGACAGTGGGCCGTCGCCTGCAATACATCAAGCCCAAGGTGGACCTGGATGACATTGCGGTACTGCAGTACACCGGTGGCACCACAGGCGTGGCCAAAGGGGCGATGCTGACCCACAAGTCTCTTATCTCCAACATGCTGCAGGCGGAGGCCTACTTTGGCCCGGTGCTGGAGGAGGGGTCGGAGATGGTGGTGACGCCGCTGCCGCTCTACCATGTGTTCGCCAACACGGTAAACCTGCTGCTGTTCTTCAAGCTGGGTGGCCAGAACCTGCTGATCACCAACCCCAGAGATATGCCCGCCTTCCTGGGCGAGCTGAAGAAGTACCCCTTCACCGTGCTGACCGGGGTCAACACCCTGTTCAATGCCATGCTCAATCAGGACGCGTTCTGTGGCCTGGATTTCAGCCAGTTCAAGATCACCATCGGCGGTGGCATGGCGGTGCAGCGCGCCGTGGCCGAGCGCTGGCAGGAGGTAACCGGGCAACCCCTGATTGAGGGTTACGGTCTCACCGAGTGCTCCCCGGTGGCCGCTGCCGGCACCTATGATCAGAAAGAGTACACCGGCGCCATTGGTCTGCCCATTCCCTCCACCGAGATGCGCGCCGTCGATGATGACGGCAACCCTGTTGCTCCCGGAGAGACCGGCGAGTTGCAGGTACGAGGCCCTCAGGTGATGAAGGGGTATTGGCAACGTCCGGAAGAGACCGACAAGGTGCTGACTGACGATGGCTGGTTGTTTACCGGCGACATCGGCTACATGGATGACAAGGGCCAGTTCTACATTGTCGATCGCAAGAAAGACATGATCCTGGTGTCCGGCTTTAATGTGTTCCCCAACGAGGTGGAAGATGTAGTGGCCAGTCATCCCAAGGTGCTGGAAGTGGCCGCGGTGGGCGTGCCTCACGAGGTGTCCGGCGAGTTGGTGAAAATCTTCGTGGTGGCCAAGGATCCCTCCCTGACCGATAAGGAACTGATCGCTCACTGCCGCAAGTCCCTCACCGGGTACAAGGTGCCCAAGCTGGTGGAGTTCCGCGATGATCTGCCCAAGACCAATGTGGGCAAGATCCTGCGCCGTGAACTGCGGGAAGAGCAGATGAAAGAGGCCAGCAACGCATGAGTGAACTGAACTGGCAGTGGATCGACACTGATGAAGGTTTGGCGCAGCTGTGTGAGCAGGCCAGCCGGGCGCAAGCGGTGGCCCTGGACACCGAGTTTGTCCGGACCCGCACCCTCTACGCCCAATTGGGACTGATTCAGATCTATGACGGCACCACCCTGGCACTGGTGGACCCGCTGACCATCGACGATCTGGGGCCGTTCTGGCGCCTGTTGGAAAACGAAGCCGTGGTCAAGGTGCTGCACTCCTGCAGCGAAGACCTGGAGATCTTTGCGCAGCAGGGCGGCGTGCAGCCGAGGCCGTTGTTTGACACCCAGGTGGCGGGCGTGCTGCTTAACAAGGGTGCGCCCATGGGCTACGGCAAGATGGTGGAAGCCTACCTGGGCCTGGCCTTGGACAAGGGAGAGGCGCGCACCAACTGGCTGGCCCGGCCTCTGCGTGATACCCAACTGGAGTATGCCGCGGCTGACGTGCTTTACCTGCTGAAGATCTACCACACCATGAAGGAGGAGATCGCCGACGCCGGTCGTCACGACTGGCTGATGGAGGAGGGGGAGCGTCTGACCGAGGGCCGGTTGGAGCCGGTGGATCCGGACACTGCCTACCTCAAGGTGAAAAATGCCTACCAGCTTCGCCCTGAGCAACTGGCGATCCTCAAGTCCCTGGCGGCCTGGCGTCTGAGCGTGGCGCAAAAGCGCGACCTGGCACTGAACTTCGTCATCAAGGATGCGGCGCTGCTGACCCTGTCCAAGCGGGCACCAAGGAGCATCAACTACCTGAACCAACTGGATTGCCTGACTGAGCGCGACGTTCAGCGTCACGGTAAGGCCATTTTGAAGGCGGTAGCCGGGGCGGATATCGATAATCCGCCGGAGCCGGTGGATCCCCTTTCTGCCGAGCCCGAGTTCAGAGACGCGGCCAAGCTGGTGCGTAAAACCCTGACCCAGGTGTGTGAGCAGCATGAGGTGGCTGCCGAGTTGATGGCCTCCAAGAAACTGGTGCATCAGTATCTGAAGTGGCGCATGGGCGGCCAGCTGGGCAAAGAGCCCGTGGTGCTGCGCGGCTGGCGCGGTGAACTGACCCGAAGCAGCCTGGAGGCATTGAGCCTTTAGGAGTAATTGCTTGAAACAGGGGGACCCTATTGGGTCCCCTTTTTTGTGTCTGACTCAGGCCGACTAAGGCTTGATATCAAAAACGAATAAAGATGTTAAATTCATGTATATCAAGGCTGACAATCGACTAAATATGTGTGATGATGCTCACGTTTATACGCCTGTTTAATACGGGCGCTTAAAAAGATAAGTGGCGTGGAGAAGCCGCATAGACAAGGAGTGACACATGGAAAAGGTCTGGTTAGCGAGTTACCCCGAAGGTGTTCCGACGGAGATTGATCCCGACCGGTTCACTTCGCTGGTCGACTTGTTCGAGCAGTCGGTGGCCCGCTATGGGGATAAACCTGCCTTTATCAACATGGGAAAAACCATCACCTATAACGAACTGGACAAACTGAGCCGGGATTTTGCCGCCTACCTGCAGCAGGATCTCAAGCTGGAGCAGGGGGACAGGGTGGCGATCATGATGCCCAACCTGCTGCAGTATCCGGTGGCCCTGTTCGGTGTGCTTCGTGCCGGTATGGTGGTGGTCAATGTGAATCCGCTCTACACCGCCCGTGAGCTCAAGCATCAGCTCAATGATGCCGGCGCCAAGGCGATAGTGGTGGTGTCCAATTTCGCCTCCACCCTGGAGCAGGTGGTGGACGATACCCCGGTGGAGCATGTGATTCTCACCAAGCTGGGGGATCAGCTCTCCCCCTTCAAGCGCACCCTGGTCAACTTCGCGGTGAAATACATCAAGAAGATGGTGCCTAAATACCATCTTCCTGATGCTCACTCCATGCGCAGCGCCCTGTACAAAGGCAGCCAACGTCCCTTCACCAAGCCCAAGGTCTCCAATGACGACCTGGCGTTTCTCCAGTACACCGGGGGGACCACCGGGGTGGCCAAAGGCGCCATGCTGACCCACAGAAACCTGGTGGCCAACCTGGAGCAGGTAAGCTCCTGGATCGGGCCGACCCTCAACGAGGGTGAGGAGATGGTGGTTACCGCACTGCCGCTGTACCACATCTTTGCCCTCACCTGTAACTGCCTGACCTTTATGAAGCTCGGCGGCACCAACCTGATGATCACCAACCCCAGGGATATGCCACTGTTTATCAAGACCATCAAACAGTATCCCTTCACCGCCATCACCGGGGTCAACACCCTGTTCAATGGCCTGCTCAACACACCTGGATTCGACGAGCTGGATTTCAGTAAGCTCAAGGTCGCCCTCGGGGGCGGCATGGCGGTTCAGGCTGCGGTGGCGGAGAAGTGGCAGCAGGTCACCGGTTCCCGTTTGCTGGAAGGCTTCGGGCTCACCGAAAGCTCGCCAGTGGCCTCGGTGGCACCATACAATGCCAAGGGCTACGACGGCACCATCGGCTTGCCTTTGCCCTCCTGCGCCATTCGACTGGTGGATGAGCAGGGTCAGGTGGTGAACGTCGGCGAGCGAGGTGAGCTGCAGATTCAGGGCCCCAACGTAATGAAGGGGTACTGGCAGCGGCCCGAGGCCACGGCAGAAACCATTTCCCAGGATGGCTGGCTCTCCACCGGTGACATCGCCACCATGGATGAGCGGGGCTACTTCAAGATTGTCGATCGTAAGAAGGACATGATCCTGGTGTCCGGTTTCAACGTCTTCCCCAATGAGATTGAGGACGTGGTGGTGATGCACGACGCCGTGGTGGAAGCGGCCGCCATCGGGGTACCCAACCCAGCCTCCGGTGAGGTGGTCAAGGTGTTCGTGGTGGCCAAGCCCGGCACCAGCGAAGAGTCGATCATTCGTCACTGCAAGAAGCACCTGACCGGATACAAGATCCCCAAGATCATCGAGTTCAGGGACGACCTGCCCAAGACCAACGTGGGCAAGATTCTCCGCCGTGCCCTTCGTGAGGAGGAGCAGGCAGCCTGACATCAAGCTGTCACACAAGAGCGTTATTCTGACCTTAATTGCTCTTCTGTATTCACGCTGATTCCGCCCGGATTCACAGCTGGCACCCCAAGTGGGTGCCTTTTTTTGTCTCATTTTGGGGTCGCTTGGGCCGCGCGAATCGTTTATGTTTTTGGTTGCAGTTTTTTCGGTTGTGGGTTGGCCCCAGGAGCCTTGGTAGGTTCCTGCCGCATCTAGCCTGTATCCTTACCGACATCATTGCGGGCGTCGGTGAGAGAGTCGCAACGTTGTTTCTGGGGGCTCTGCTTAAGCTCATCCAGGCCTGAATGATCTGTAAGGAAATAACGAATCGCCATTGTTTGCCGGATCACGATTCTGGGTTTGATTGGGGGCTGCCTTGTCAAAATTGGCGAAGTGCTCGCCACAGGTCCGGTGTCGTGGTTGCTTTTCGGTGCAAACTTTGATCATATGTTGTCAGTCCTGAAAATGAGGAAGAGGTGACATGGGGGAGAAACGGTATCCACTGGATGCCAGGTGGCGATACGCCTTCGAGCGATTGGGCTTGGATTCGTGCGCCGTGCTGGAGCGTGCCGGCCTCTCTCTGGAGGTGCTGGAAAACCCGGACAGTCGCCTCAACACCCAGCAGTATCTGGATCTTTGGCACTCTCTGGAGCAAAGCGTTGAGCCAGGCCAGTTGAGCCAAAGTGTGGCGCAGTTTTGTTCCAGCACCTTTGCGGCACCCATGATGGCCGCGCTATGTTGCCCGACGCTGCTCGATGCCATCCAACGGGTGGTGCGCTTTAAGACCCTGCTGGGCCCCCAGCGTCTTCGGGTGGAAGAGCGGGACGATAAGATCGTCATAGTCCAGTTCTGCGAGCCGGACAGCCATCAACTGCCCAACTCTCTGATCGTGCTTGAGTGGTACCTGATACTGAATCTGGCACAGATGGCCACCAAGGTGGATCCCATAGTCACTTCCCTGACCCTGCCCGACGATTGCCCTGAAGGGCGTCAATTGGCCAGGCGCCTGGGCCTGGAGCTGCAGGTCGGCGACGGCAATGCCCTGGTTCTGCCCAAAGGGGAGTGTCAGCGTCCCTTTATGACCCTCAACGATGCCATGTGGCAACACTTCGAGCCTGCTCTGCTGGCTCAGATCCGCAGCCTGCATTCCGATGGGGGCTTTGCCAGTGAGGTTAAGGCGATTTTATTGGAGTGTCTGCCGTCGGGGATGGCGGACAAGGAGAGGGTGGCGCAGAGGCTGGGGATCAGCCCAAGTACCCTGAAGCGCCGTCTGACGGCTGCCAGGCAGCCGTTCAAGGAGCTGTTGGCTCAGGCCAGAAAAGAGCTGGCATGTCATTATCTGCAGCAGTGCCATCTGTGCCATACGGAGATCAGCCTGTTGTTGGGGTTTGACGATCCCGCCAGCTTCTACCGGGCCTGCCAGCGTTGGTTCGGCCTCACCCCGGAGCAGGTGAAAAAAAGAGAGGCCGGCATAAAGCCGGCCTGGTAACGAGTCTGAGGGGCAGGAATTAGCCCAGATCTTCAATCTCGCCATCTTCGTCGCGGACGATGGTGGCGTAAAGGTCATACTCGTTGGCAAACTCGATGGAGGCCCACACCATCTGGCCCACATCCACGTCGAACTCGCCGCCCAGAATCACCTTACCATCGATCTCCGGGGCATCGGTGTAGGCTCGGGCTACCGCGCCCTCGTCGTTGAGCTCATCGACTATCACCCGCATCTCGGTGCCCACTCGGGCCTGCAGACGCTCGGCACTGATGCGTGCCGCCACCGCCATAAAGCGCTGGAAACGATCCTCCATCACCTCTTCAGGCACCAGTTCCGCCAGGTCGTTGGCCACGGCGCCGTCCACCGGGCTGTATTTGAAACAGCCGACCCGGTCCAACTGAGCGTCTTCCAGCCAATCCAGCAGGATCTGGAAATCCTCTTCGGTTTCGCCAGGGAAGCCGACAATGAAGGTAGAGCGGATCACCAGTTCGGGGCAGATCTCACGCCACTTCTTGATCTGTTCCAGGGTACGTTCCGCCTTGCCCGGGCGCTTCATCGCTTTGAGGACGCGGGGCGATGCGTGCTGGAAGGGGATATCCAGGTAGGGCAGGATCTTGCCCTCGGCCATCAGAGGGATCACCTCATCCACATGGGGGTAGGGGTAGACGTAGTGCAGACGCACCCAAATTCCCATCTCTGCCAGCTTCTGACACAGCTCGGTCATGCGGGTCTTAACCGGCATGCCATTCCAGAAGCCGGTCTTGTGCTTCACGTCTATGCCGTAGGCACTGGTGTCCTGACTGATCACCAGCAGCTCCTTGACGCCAGCGTCCTTCAGTCGCTTAGCTTCATCCAGCACTTCGCCAATGGGGCGGCTGACCAGGTCGCCGCGCAGGGCAGGGATGATGCAGAAGGTGCAGCGGTTGTTGCAGCCCTCAGAGATCTTCAGATAGGCGTAGTGACGGGGCGTCAGCTTGACGCCGTGATCCGGGATCAGCGAGGTCAGGGGGTCATGTTGGGGCTTGGGCAGGTGCTGATGAACCTGTTCCAGCACCATCTCATAGGCATGGGGGCCAGTGATGCCCAGTACCTTGGGGTGGACCTCGCGGATCTCGTTTTCCTTGGCGCCCAGGCAGCCGGTGACCAGCACCTTGCCGTTTTCACTCAGGGCTTCGCCGATGGTGTCCAGGGACTCCTGAACGGCGCTGTCGATAAAGCCACAGGTGTTGACGATCACCAGATCGGCACCCTCGTAGGTATTGACCACGTCGTAGCCTTCGGTACGCAGCTGAGTCAGGATGCGCTCACTGTCCACCAGATTCTTGGGGCAGCCAAGACTAATGAACCCTATACGTGCAGCGCTAGATGGTTTCGTCTGTGACTGTACGGATCCACCTTCGGTCATCTTATCGAGCACCTTCTTAGGTGTTTCGAGGGTGGTGGTTTGCTTGGGATTGAACTGCTCAACGGTCATACAAAAACTCAGATTGCCCGGCTCTGCCGTAAAAATTGCGCGAATTATACCTGAGTCCCGGCAAATATGCAGGGCGAAAAAGTGTGCAGTTTTCGGCGCTGTTAATGGGGGTGAAAGGTGTAATTGTGAGCGGCCAGTTCAATTCTTGTCCTTGTTGGCTGGATTGTGTGAACATGGAGGGTATTACCTGATTGTTTAGCAAGTGGTTTATGCCTGATAGCAAGACTCGATGTTACTCCTACATTCGCTGGTCCAGCGAGAAGCAAGCGCATGGAACGACCTTGGCGCGACAGAAGAAGATTGCCAATGAGATTGCTGATGAGAATGGCTTGGAGCTGGTAGAGCTAGTTGATGAGGGACTGAGTGCCTTTAAGGGCAAGCATCGCAAGGATGGTGCCTTGGGAGCCTTTATTGAAGCTGTTAGGAACAAGCATGTTCCCGCTGATTCCTGGTTGGTTGTGGAAAATCTGGACCGCCTGAGTCGCGAGGACATCATGAGTTCACTACCGATGTTCATGCAGCTTCTTGAATTAGGGATCACCATTGTTACCGGCATGGACCGCAAGGTGTACTCAGGCCAGAGTGTTATCGAAAATCCAATGGACTTGATGCACTCCATTTTGTTGTTTAGCCGAGCACACGAGGAGTCGAAAACCAAATCAAAGCGGACCTATGGTCATGCTCAGGCGATAGTAACCGCTCACAACAACGGTAAGCGCTCCCCCGAAGGCTACGCTTATGCGATTAAGTCTGTGGGCACCAACATCTGGTGGAGTGACTGCAGCGATGAATTTGTAAGGCCACACGCGGTGTACTACGAGGTGGCCAAGGAGATCGTTGGCTACATCAAGCAGGGACTAGGTAACTATCGAATTATTGAACTGCTCAATGCCAAGTATCCCCCCCCAACTAAAAACAAACACAACAGCTGGTCAGCTAATCTCATTTCAAAGTTTCACCTCAGCCGAGCATTGCTGGGCGAGAAGTGCATTACCTTGAATGGCGTTGAGTACGTGCTAGAGGGGTACTACCCGGCGCTAGTAAGCGAAGACGAATTTCACCTGCTGCAAGCAATCAAAAAATCCAAGACTTCAAAAACCACTGCGACAACACATCAGCCGTTGTTGTCTGGGATTAAGGTGCTTAGATGCGGCGAGTGTGGAGGCAGCATGTATGCCTTTACGCAGCGCGATAAGCCCCGTTACATATGTGGTACTGGTCAGCAGAATCAGGGGTGTCGTCCATGGTCATTTAACGGCATGTGGGTTGAGGACACGGTACTTAGGCTTGCTGCTAATCATGTGTTTCGCCCCTTTGGCGTTGAAGAAGATATGCACTTGATTGAGCTTGCGCTTAGGGGGGAGCTAAAGGCCAAAAACGAGCGCATTGACCGTCTGGTGGAGGCCATTGCTGATGGGACTGGCCCGGCTGCACTGACGGTAAAAATTAAGCAGCTTGAACAGGAGGTTGAAGAGACAAAGAAGAAGATAGAACAAGCTGTGATGCAGAAGCAGGCTCAGTTGCTGGAGACGGTTGAGTGGGATGCGGTTGATGAGCGGGTGCTTGATAACACTGAACATGACTTGCGGGCGCAGGTGCGTACCAAGCTGGCACGGGTGTTAAAACAAGTTAGCTGCTATCAGATAAAGCAGGGGCATGTGGCATTTCTGCTTGAGTTCATAAACGGTAAGCAGGTTGTGGCTCACAGGACCGCTCAGACACTGCTGTTTGACAGTGATGCATGGCGAGCGCTTGGCGACCACTATGGCAAACGGGTGCTTCTGACAGACTCTGAACATAAGGTACTGGCTGAACTTGATGCTCTTGAGGTTGAGGAGGACGTAGAGGAATTTGAATTGCCTGGTGGGTTAAGCTCAGCCGACTTTAAACTTCCCGATGAACTGGTTGGTGTTAGCGAAAGCTACGAGTACCCCGGCATTGGCAGCTTAAACGCGGAGTTTATTGGTGACTCTGAAGAGCTGGCTGCAGATAGGGTGCGATTGGAGCACTTGCTGACGTGGGCAATGTCCGTAAAGGGGACGCCTAACGTCATCGAGGACCAGTACCAGGTCTTTAAGCACCGCTATAAAAGCCGAGTGGTGACAAAGCCAGAGCCAGCGGCGTACTACGTTGACGGCGTACGAATTTATCGAAAAAAAATACTAATTGATTAAGGGTCGTATGATGAAAAGGATCTTGGCTATATGCTGTTTTCTACTGTTGTCCGCATGTGTATCAACAGGGATCAGCAAAACTACCAGAATGTCTGATACAGGCATACATGGTCTGCAACATAACTCCGTTTTACAAAAATTCACTGAAATGCCTACGACAGTTACAGCGTATGGCGACAATGACACTGTAAACATGCTTAGCATATATGTTGAGCGCTATGGCGGAGGTAACGGCTATCTGTATGTGTCAAAGTCCAATGCTGATGAGTACCTGGTCGCTATAAGAAAGTACTTGGAGTGGGAACAGATTGCACTTCAGAGAAAAGACCTTCTGAACAAAGAAATAGCTACTATTGACGATGAAATGGGTTCGAGCTTTAGGTTCACAATTTGGAGTGGCAACAAACAGCAGCATTTATTGTATGTTGAACCTGTTGCATTAGGAATGTCCACGGGATACGGCTTCTACTTGGATTCTAACAGTGCTGCTGGACTAAAGGAGTTAATCGATCGTTTAGCTAATGCATCTATCCGACCTCAGCAACACGACCTGATATATAAGTAAACGATTAGGCTGTAGTTGAAGGACTGAGGTCGTCCATAAAGCTGCTACCTCGTACAGTACGAATGCCCGAAGCCAATTTCACAAGGAGCAGCTAATGGCAACGTACTACTACCAATGCATGAAAACCACCTGTGGCCACATGGAGTTCACAAAATTTGCACCAGCAGCCACCAAGCGCTGTACTAAGTGTGGTGGCACTATGAAACGGGTGAAAAAGTAATATACGAATAGAAAGCAGTGCTCCTGGGAGCACTGCTTTTTTACTGGCTGTCTTTTTCCTGTTGCTGCTGTGTCTGTTTGTCATTGGGTCTGTCTCTGTAGACCGTAGCAACGATCCTCCGCTGTTCCTCTTGCTCTTGTCTGTCTTTGTCCATCTTCAGTCTTGCTTTGTGTAAATGTCGCAGCGTCAGCCTTGGCCTGCGGGCATCGTTGTAATCTGCGTATGTGGGCTGTGGAGCGTCGTCTAGTTCCCGTTTGGGGGCAAATTCGTGGTATCGCATGATGTCTCCTTTCTTTGTATTTATCTCCCCAAAAACATAATCAAACACATAGATGATTATGTTCTGCGCTAACGTGCTGATTTACAGCGTATAAAAGTGTTCACTTTTCAGGTCGCTCAACCGAAACATAAGGAAATACAATAAACAAAACAGAAGGTTATGTTATAGGAGGAACACATGAAGCAAGCGAAGACACTGACTGTAAAAGAGTTCAAAAGGGTACTGGCAGTCGCTAAAGCGGGGAGACATGCCGAACGGAATGCACTGGCGTTGTGCTTGTCCTACTACGCAGGGCTGCGGGTCAAGGAGATAGCTTCACTGACTGTTGGTGATGTGTATGACACCAGCGGTAACGTAAAAGAGATCGTTACTCTGTCAGCTAGCCAAACCAAAGGCAGTAAGGGCAGGGTAGTGATAGTCAGCAAGAAACTGGCTATTGTGCTGGCTGATTACTCCAAGGCGCAGAACAAACTACTTGGCCAAGCGTACCGTCCTTTGCTTCGCTCCCAAAAAGGTGCGGCGTTTTCTGGTAACTCGTTATGCCAGGTTTTTTCTAAGCTGTATGCACAAGCAGCTATTGACGGTGCTAGCAGTCATAGCGGGCGCAGAACCTTCATCACGAACCTTGCTCACAAAGGTGTATCTGCAAAGGTACTAATGACTTTGGCAGGTCATCAGCACATGAGCACAACTCAGCGTTACATTGATGTGAATGATGCAATGTTGAAAGCTGCTGTAGAGCTGGTGTGATTGACAGTTTCTAAGTAGAGTGTTTAGAGTATAAAAAACATTAAATATTTATTAAATGGAGTCTCCATGGTCGAACAAATCAAAAGTTGGTGGCAAGGAAAAAAATATACAATCGAAGGTGTTTATCCTGGTGTTCGTTACAAACGACACTGGACATCAGAGTTTGCACACATGACACTTAGATTTTATTTGAAAAATTGGAAATGGTTTTGGCCAACTTTAGGGGTGTTTATTGGGTTAATTATTTCATATAAAAAGCTCACATTGTAAATGCTCAACTGCTAGTTACTAGAAGCAATTTTAAAGTCGTACAATGGACTTTTTAAGGAGGTGAAGTGAAAAAGTGTAAGTTATGTAATATCCAAAGTGATTTGCAAATATCTCATGCTGTCGGAGATTCTGTTTTCAAAAAGATATTTAGAACAAACTCTGGAAAAGCAATAGCTATTACTTCGGGAAATGCTCCCATAGGTTATAGCAGTGATAGCTGGGCGGAGAATCAGTTATGTGCTGATTGCGAGAAATTATTAAATCACAATTATGAGAGATATTCACTGGGTGTATTAAGAGGGAGTGGTTGTACATTTGAAAAGAAAACTGATGGGTTACATTTTTCCAATTTAGATCAACATAAGTTAATTATGTATTTCTTGTCGATCTATTGGCGGGCTGCGAATTCATCACATGCATCCTATCGCAATGTAGTGATCCTTGATAAAGACAATGAATATTTAAGGAATGCTATATTAAATGATTTGTCTATCCCCTCAAATAAATTCTCTATAAAATTAAGTCGAGTTCTTGACCTTAGTAAAAGCAAAGGATTTACTGATCAAGCTATAAAGCAATTTATTGTTTCACCATTTTGTCGGATTTATGAAAACGAGAAAGTGGAAAATATTTCTGTATGCTTTATGTTTGAAGGCTTTTTTATTGAGGTGTATTTGAAAGGATTGGATGAGGAAGAGCAAACCTTATGTGGTTTACTATCCGAAACTAAGAGTGATCTAGTTATTCCTTATCTTAATCTATTTGACATTGACGAAATTGTTGATTTGATGGTGGATGGCTATAGGAAGCATTTAGAAGGGAATTCAAGAGTCAAAGCTAATAAAAAATAGACTTGCTTATTGCATTGCACATATCTTTCGCTTGACAAAATGACATTGCTTTACAGTGACAAAAAGTGTACATTTTTTGTATCTGTAGTTTCCGGTAGTGCTACTATGACTCACAAGTCTTTAGAGTTACAAAAATCAAAGATCGAATCCCATATAAGAAAGTTGTCTAGTGGTGACAAAGTTACTCAGCGCGACTTAAAAGCTGTGCTCACAGATGATGAAATCAGCCAAATGAATGATGAATGGGAAGAAGAGAAAAGCATGCGTGAACACAAGCGAGACTTGTGGGGACAGTTGGGTGATTATGCTGACATGTTGGACAAAGCCGATAAGGTAAACAACAGGTATCTGAAGCTATCCGCTAACCCTAGCGCTTTAACTAAAGATAAAACTGTACTTTTTAATAAAGCACAATCCTTATATGAAAAAGCTGTTGAGCGTTTGGAAGAGCTATTGAGTGATAATGGTAACTTAGCTGAATGCTTAGATCGTACGGTTGATTTTAGTCCTGGTTATGAGCCTTATCCAAGTGCAGAAGGTGTGCCTCGATATTGCGATTCTCGTTCTGAGCATGCTAACAGAGAAGAAAAGCGAACAATAAAAGATATTCGAATTAGTGCATTGCAAAGAAAGTTTGATGAGATCAATAACCCTGTAGTAGATAGCAACGAAGAAGCAATAAATGAAGATCAAGTGAAGCAAAGTGCAAATAAACTAAGGTCTTTATTAAGACGTATGGAATAATGTCTGCTTGTCTAGCTCTGCTAGTCAAGTGCCACTGCAAGATAGGCTTGCTGCTTCGTAAACTACGCAGACCTATCTTTGGTGTCAGTGTTCGTTGTTTGTTTTGATGTGCTTGTTACTGTTGAAATGACAGATACGCTTCGCTACTAAACGAGTTGCCCCGTTTAGTAAAAAATATTTCATGTTGTGAAATTTGCTGCGTTCGAGGGAAGTATGCTTCGGCAACGAGTTTAGCAAAAATTTGAGTAAGAAACGTATCCTAAGCCGTTATGTTTGTGTAGGTCTTTAGTCATATAACTAATCCATCCGTTCAAGTCGTAAATTGGCCTTATGTCATTTTCATGTTTGCTGCCATATTTTGTCTTAGGCCATAGTTTCAATATGAACTCCTTAAAGTCATCTTGTATCATGTGGGTCGGTGTTTGTACTGAGCAATGAAAGTGATACTGATGATTTTTGATTTCGATAGCAGCAAGGATTTGAATGCTCTTTTCTGGGTTGTTCTTTTTAAGCCTATACCAGTTCCGGCCATAACAAACTTCGTTTAGGTAACACATAAATCGTTTGAAGTTATTTTCTAGTATATGGAATTGCTGTTGTGTGACTGAACTGTTTGCTAGGTTGGTTTGTTCGTATAAAGGTACTTCACATAAAGTCAGTGTTAATGCGAGGTCTGGATTGAACTTGGCATTGTTGACTTTAGATATTATTTCTTGCTGGGTTGCGACTCGTGATAGTTGTTTGTAGTGCATAGTATTTGCTCCTAAATCATGTTTGTATTTATCTAAATCGCTTTTTAGTTAGCGAATATACGGAGTTGTTTAGGTAACGATATGGTTTATAGGCTTTGGGAAGGAGGCTAAACAGAGGTGGCTTGAACGTCCTGAAAATGAGCAATTCAGTTAACTAAGTAGTGATAATGGGATAAATAACAAGAAAGGGTATGGTCACCCAGTACTAGAATGGAGTTATCATGACATTGGATGAGATTTACTTGCAGCTAAAAAGAATGGGCCTGTGTAAATCAAAGTATCAGTTTAGCGAACGCTTTCTGGGCATGAGTAAGGGCTACTACAGCGTCTTACAAGTAAAGCAGCGGCAACCTAGTGCCACTGCACTATGCCGGCTGGATTATGCGCTTAGCGTGCTGGCTAGACGGCTTAGCTTGGAGTCTGGCTTTGCATCTTACAATCGGATGCAGCTTTTGCGGGGCTTGCAGGAGCATGTGAAGCTGATGATTACAGAACAATGCAAAAAGACACAGCCAAAAAGTGTGCACTTTTTGGCTGTCTAAGTTGTTACAGATAAACACAATGTTTATTGATAATTTAGCTAGGCAACTAAATAAATTTTATAGACCACACTTATATATATCTAAAAATCGATTTCCTTGTTTTATTCCGTGTAGTTTAAAATTTATTGTTTCCGTGTGTATATGCTCTTCTACAGGAAAGTCTAATGTCGGAAAGTTTTTTTCAATGTAACTACTTTTATCTTTGGCTATCTCGCCATATAGTGTTATCTTACCCAGCTTCTTCGCATCATGAAGAGATTTACCTTTTCCAGACATTGTTATATAATCATAACCAATGCAAACAGAACCTGCCTCAACCGGCTTTACTGAACGGTCTTCTATTGGATTTGGTTCAATAATTTTCAAAATGGTTTGTTGGTAATGTTTTACGGTCACTATTCTGGAAACGTTAAAAGCGTTTGTTGCGGTATAAGAATCACCCACTTTTATCAGGTGTTTATCGAGTGAAATTTTTCTAGAAATTATTTCTCCAGGAGTAAAAGAGTTTCCTTTATCATCTATTTTAATTTTGTATTTACCGTTGTGTAGTTTACTAAGGTTTTCTTTGTCTTTTATAAGATCAAGAGTTAATTCTTGCTTGTAGTTTTGTTCATCAATGGACGGTATATTAAATGAATTTATCAAACCATCAGATACCGTTACAGCATTATATTTTTTTGAATATGCAATGGACCACAATGTACTATATAATCCATCATCTTCATCGATAAGTTTCTTGATCCTATATGGGTCTAGATAATCATAGAAAGAGCTAATCCCTTCGCAAGAATAGTCGGTTGTTGAAGACTGCAAATTTGTTATCTTTTCATCGCTTATCTTAAAAAGGCACTTTTTATTTCCATAAGGGCTGTTGTCATTTGGAAATATTTTATACTTCATCGGTAAGTTTGGCTTCGGGCGTTCATAAGAAGTGACAACCCCGTCAAGGAACTTTATATAGTCATGATTGCTCGACGTAGATAAAAGTATTAGTAATTTTTCGACATAAATGTCATCTTTTATGTAATCTGTACGTTCGCACCCATGTTTTCCAATGTAAGTTTTGATGTTCTTAGGGTCCCTGATATCGAACACGCATTCTTTGAATTGCCATAAAAATGCAGATCTATCTAGCGTGTATGGAAGCTCAATATCGCTAGGAGGTTCATTTTTATCGGTTGAGACACAACCTGAAAGTAAAGTGGCTGCAAGCAATAACATCATCCGGCTCATTACTATCTCCTTAAAGAAGTTTTAATCCTTATTTTTCTTCAATTAGTTGGCAAGCCCACAAGTCCAATGGTTTGGCAAACTAATTTGGTAGTGTTTTCTCGTTCGGCACATGATTTCTGAAAGTTAACAGGATAATTGCTATACAGCTTTTTAAGTTCTTCCGGGTAAAGTTTGGCCGTCATATGTTGTGTATAAACGGTAGTAAACCATGCTGACAGCTTTCCATCTTGAGGTGGGAAAGTGCGCTTAATGACTTTGAAACATTGATTGCTAGGTTTTCCTGTACATTCCTTAGTGAACATCTTAACAGTAGTTTTATCCGGGACAAAGAAATATCGGCCCCAGTTATTTGCGTTTGTGGTTAAACTCAATGATGCGACAATACATATTGTGCTGAGAATGATTGTTTTTTTCATACATTGTCCTTACAAACAGAAGTTAATCTGCATACTGCTGGCAGCTATTACCGTGAACGCAGTAGTCCTTTACTTATTAAAAAAGTAAATAGCAGCTTAGCATGATGAAAAAATAGCCACAACGAACGAAGATCAAAGATGCTATATAAAAGTATTTTGTGCTTGATTCTTGTCTGTATCAGCAAGTTGGCACTGGTGTCTAGCTAAGATGGCAGTTGATTCATTATTGTTGGGATGTTCGCTTCAGTTACAACTACAGCGCAAAAAAGTATGCACTTTTCGCAAAAGTTCTGAGATCAGCTTTCGGTCGTCCAATAGGTTTTTAGAAAGTAACATTGAAGTTGCTTAAATGATCTGAGAGGACATCGAAATGCCTAATACACACCTTAGCCAACTGACACTTTCCGCTAGTCAGCAAAAAGTACCTGCCAATCCCATCGAGCTGCGTCGAGCTAAGTTGGTCACCCGTTTGAGCGAGCAAAAACGCATGGCTGAATGCTTGATGGAAGGTAAGCCGTTTGAAGCATATAAGGAAAAGCTTGAAACCGATGAACAGGGACACAAGCGTAAAGTGCGTGTACCTAAGCGAGTTATCCCCTGGTTCTACGAAGTAAAGGGCAACTACTTTCTGGAAGTGCGCTATGGCACCAAGCCACTTGAGCTAAGCAAAGGTAAGCACGCCGTGACCGTTGGTGAACAGTCAAAGTTGGTTGAAGTAATAGATGTGGTGGTTAACGCCGTTGAAGCTGGTGAGCTTGATGTGCAACTGAGCGCGGTATCAAAGCCAAAGCAGAAAGGGTGAGGACAAAAATAGCGGGGTAGGGCAGTGCGAAAATGTATGTACTATTCGACGCTAGGGCAGCCCAGGGAGATGAAGCCGATACGGCTGCCGCTGCCCTGACCCATGGCCGGAGCCACCTTGGTGGCGTGGGTGGTGTTAGGCTGCTCAGCCTTGGGCTGATCGTCGCCGGGAACGAAGGTTTCGACGGTCATAGAGTCCTTATCTGTTCGCTACTGGAATTAAGAGCGCGGATTATACCTGACTCCAGGCAAATGTGCAGGGCGAAAAAGTGAGCAACAGCCACCGGAAGCCGGTGGCCCGTCGGGGCCCAGACTCGAGCATTTGCTGCTGCCATCAGAAGATTCAGTTTGTTAGAGCAGGGGAGCGCTGTTCCGCCCATTGCAGGAAGGTTCGTGCCACGGGGGAGAGGGGGTTGCTCTTGTGATGGGCCAGGGACCATTGAGAGGGGATAGGCAGACCCTCTACCGGAAGAATCCTCAGGCCAGTATCCGCACCGAAAGCCAGGGTGTGCTGGGACAGTATGGAGACACCCAGGCCGGACATCACCGAGTGGCGAATGGCTTCGTTGCTCTCAACCGTCATCTTGACATTGAGCTTGACCCCGCGCTGTTTCAGAAACTGCTCCAGCGCGTAGCGCGTACCGGAGCCCTGTTCTCGAATCAGAAACGGTGCTTGGGCAAACTCCTCCAGGCTCAGGCGGTCTCTGTCGGCCCAAGGATGGGTATTGGCGGCTATGGCCACCAAGGGATTAGTGAGGAAAGGGTGCAGGGTGAGCGGCGCGTTTTCCGGTGGGTGACTGAATACATAGAGATCTTCATAGCCCTCGGAAAGCCGGTCTATCATCTGCTGGCGGTTGCCCACCTTAAAATCGATCTCCACGTCCGGGTATCGTTCCAGAAAGTCCCCCAACAGGTGAGGAATGAAGTATTTGGCCGTGGTAACCACACCAAGGCGCAGAGTGCCCCGCTTCAGTCCCTGCAGGTCGTCCAGATCCATCTGCAGGCTGTCGAGGCTGCCCACCACCTCTCTGGCGGTTTGCAGGGTACGCAGGCCGGCGTCGGTAAGCTGCAGTCGTCTGCCAATCTGGTGATACAGGGGGAGACCCACCAGATCGGCGAGCTTTTTTAATTGCATGGAGACCGTAGGCTGAGTGAGGTGCAGCTGCTCGGCGGCGGCACTGACAGACCCAGCCTCCTGAAGGGCCAGGAAAATTTCCAACTGGCGAAGTGTGGCACGAATTCTCATGACAGCTCTAATGTATAGGCTTTTATCTATACAATATAAATCAAAATTCGATTTAACTCTATTTTGGCTTCAGGGCAGACTAACGCCGTTGTTCGAGTTAAGGAGTAAGTCATGAATTTGCCAAAAGTTGTGTTTGAGTTTGTTGTTGCCCTGGCGGTGTTGATAGGCGGCGTGACCGCCGCTCTGAATGGGGTGACCGGCTGGGGATTGGCATTGACCGGTACTCTGCTGTTGTCGGCGTCACTGATTGTTCATGGCCAAGCGTTACCGCAGCGGGTAAGGGCTCGCTAATCATGGGGCTGGATATCGTTGTTGCCTTTTTCATACTGGGTGCGATGGCTCAGTTGCTTCGGGCCGAGCTGACCATCCCAGATGGTTTTTATCAGAGTCTGGTGATCCTGTTGCTGTTGGCCATTGGCCTTAAGGGCGGCATCGCCCTTTCTGAACACCTCAACATGACTTTGCTGATTCAGGGAGCGGCCATCATGGTGATGGGGGTGTTGTTGCCTCTGTTGGCGGTGCCCATCTTGTCGAAGCTCGGTGGCTTGACCAAAGTGACCGCCGCCACCATCGCCGCACACTATGGGTCTGTGAGTGTGGCCACCTATGCCGTGGGGGTGGCTTTTCTGGAGAGCCGCTCCATTCCCTATGAGCCCTACTTTCCGTTGTTTGTGGCCTTGCTCGAGGTCCCCGCCATCGCCGTGGGGTTGTGGCTGGCACAGCGAGGCACCGCTGCCGGCAGTAGCGACAGAGCCAAATTGGTGCGTGAAGTGTTGTTGAACCAGGGCATGGTGTTGCTGATGGGGGGCCTGTTCATCGGCTGGTGGGCCGGAGAGCGTACCGAGAAAATAATGCCGTTGTTTGGCGGGTTGTTCCATGGTGTGCTGGCTCTGTTTCTTCTGGCCATGGGACAGAAAGCGGCTCAGCGTTGGCGCGAGCTGGGAAGCGACGCGTCTTTCCTGGCTTCTTTCGGTATTGCCATGCCTCTGGTGGGGGCCCTGTTGGGAACCGCCTTTGCGCTGCCACTTGGATTGAGCGCCGGTGGCACCATATTGCTGGCGGTGTTGGGCGCCAGTGCCTCTTACATTGCGGTTCCCGCGGCTTTTTCGGTGGCCATGCCCAAGGCAGATCTGGGGCCGGCCATTACCGCCTCCCTGGGGGTGACCTTCCCATTCAATGTGCTGGTGGGGATCCCCCTCTACAGTGCATTGATCCTGACCATGGTCCAGAATTGACCCGGTTGTCCGTTAAAGCGCCTGCATCGACAGGCGCTTTTTGCCAGCCTGCTTGAGGTCACCGCAGAGCCGATTGTTTCTCAGCCGGCGAGACGACAGTTAGCAGCATTTGCCTAATCGGTCGTCGGGGCGCACTATTGGAGGTAGGCGAGGGTAGGGCAAAGTTGTCGTTGCTCCACCTTTTCAGGGAGATAACGGACGCCGGGAGGGCGCTTTATGACAATGACCCTGACCTTTCTGGGGGCAGCCGGTGAAGTGACCGGTTCCTGCCATCTGCTGACTGTGGGTGAACACCAAATCCTCCTCGATTGCGGCCTGATCCAGGGAAGCCGTCAGGCGGAAGCCCGCAACCGCGAACCCTTTCCATTTGACCCAGGGACCATCGATGCGGTGATCCTCAGTCACGCTCACATCGATCATTCCGGCCGGTTGCCCCTGCTGGTGAAGCAGGGGTTTCAGGGGCCGGTGTTTACCCACAATGCCACCGCCGAGCTGTGCGACATCATGCTCAGGGATGCGGCCATGCTGCAGCGCCGGGACGCCGAGCGCCTCAACAAGAAGTTGGAGGCGCGTGGCGAACCCCTGGTAGATCCCCTGTTCACAGAGGCAGATGTGGATGCGCTGATGGCCCTGATGGTGCCCCTGGAATATGGCCAGGGCAGGGAGGCGCTGCCTGGCGTCCGGTTCGAGCTGGCGGATGCCGGCCACATTCTGGGCTCCGCCATAGTGCAGCTGTGGCTGGGCGAGGCGGAAGGTCAGCGCAAGCTGGTGTACAGTGGCGACCTGGGGCGCAAGGGGATGCCGGTGATTCAGGACCCGGCTTATATCGACAGGGCGGATCTGGTGGTGATGGAGAGTACCTACGGGGACAGGTTGCACCGGAGCCTGCCGGACACCCTGGAGGAGCTTAAGGGGATCTTCGCCCGCGCCATAGAAACCGCCAGAGGCAACATCCTCATTCCCGCATTCTCGGTGGGCAGGGCCCAGGAGCTTCTCTATCTGTTGCACCTGCACGCTAAGGAGTGGGATCTCGGCCGCTGGCGGGTGTACCTGGACAGCCCCATGGCCACCGAGGCCACCCGGGTCTATGTCCGGCACTTCCGCCTGTGTGACGATGAGTTCAAGGCCTTCACCCGTCAGCATCCCGGCCGCCATCCTCTGCTGTCCAACATCGAGTTCGTTCAGACCACCGAAGCGTCAATGGAACTGAATGAGGTGGACAGGGGGATGATCGTCATTGCCGGCAGCGGCATGTGTAATGGCGGACGCATTCGTTGTCATATGGAACACAATCTGTGGCGTGATGAGGCGGATGTGATCATCTGCGGGTATCAGGCCAGAGGGACACCGGGTCGTGCCCTGGTGGATGGGGCACAGAGCCTGAATATTGGCGGTAAGCCGGTTGAGGTGCGGGCCAGGGTGCATACCGTGGGCGGCCTGTCGGCCCATGCGGATCGGGATGAGATGACGGAGTGGTACCGCCATTTTGCCGATGCCCCCCCAGTGATCCTGGTTCATGGTGAACCTGAGGCGCAGCAGAGTTTTGCCGAGCACCTGGGCCAGTACAGCCGCCATCTGGTGGTGGCTCAGCGCTTTGACTGCCTGGATCTGACGGCGCTGCCTGAGCTGGTCTGGTTGAACTCCGGGCTCTGTGGTGAATCTTTCATCGATTGAATCATATTTCTCGAATCGCCACTAAAGTCCCGCCCGTCACAGGTCGATAACAGGATCGTGGGAGGGGGGTGTCTGTTGTGCCCATGAAGTTTGGCTAATTTCATGTAGGTAACTGTACTATTTTTACAAAATGACTTCGCAAAACTCCCCTTCAAATTGATAACGCTCCCATATTGCACCGTGGTTTATGTGATCAAAATTACTGAAACGTAAATCCCATAAACTTTAATATTGCCCAATGGCAGCGCAAAAAAGCACAATTGAGCGCCAAATGTTAACGCCAATGTATAGGCGGAATGAGGGGTCACATGAGAGAAGTAGAGTTCAGAACCATAGACAGGTTGTTTATCAAACTGACACTGAACGAGAAATTTTGGGTGTTGTTCCTGATGGCCACCCTGGCGGTGATGGGGGTGGCGACCAAGGGCTACCTGGATGTCAGCCGTCTCGCTGAGCAGAAGAGCCTGGCACAGGCCCAGGGGCAACTGACCTCTGCGGTGAAGGTGGTGAATTCCCTTAAAGGCGAGGCCAGAGAGCAGGCCGCCAGTGCCTTGGGCCTGAAGCTCAACGGCCTCAGTGCCGAACCACGGCGCCAGGGTGAGCGCATCATTGTCAGTGCGCCTTTGGCCAGTGGCGGTCACGCTGAGCTGTCTGTGGCAGTGCCCGCCGAAGAGGCACAACTGAAGTCCGAGGCACTGACCCGGGTGGGGCTCTCTTCTCTGCTGCTGATTCCCATTGCCCTGTTCAGCTACTGGCTGGCCACCTTCCTTGGTGGCGCCCTGTGGGTGAAACACCAGGCGATTCAGCGCATCGCCGATGGGGACCTGACCTCTCGTCTTGGTTTTCATGTGGGCCGGGAGGAGTTCGGCATTATCGGTCACCAGCTGGACCGCACCATGGATACCCTGAGTGAGCTGGTGAGCACGGTGCAAAACAGCTCTGCCACCCTCAATCAGAGCGCCTCTGTGTTCAGTGATGACAGCCGCAACAGTCAGGAGCAGATCGCTTCCCAGTACAGCTCTCTGGACTCTGTGGCTACCGCCATGGAGGAGATGAGTGCCACCGCCAAGGACATTTCCAACCTGGCTCAGCAGACCTCCTCTCAGCTGGAGCAGGATGGCCATAAGGTGGCCCAGAGCAACGAGAAGGTGCAAAACGCCATCGTTGAAACCACCGAACTGGCGGATAAGACCGATGCGGCTTCGGTCACGGTGAATAACCTCACCGCCAAGGCCACCGAGATCAATGAGGTGATCACCACCATCAACGCCATCAGTGAACAGACCAACTTGCTGGCGCTGAACGCGGCCATCGAAGCGGCTCGCGCCGGTGAGCAGGGCCGCGGCTTTGCGGTGGTGGCCGACGAGGTTCGCACCTTGGCCAGCCGCACCCAGCAGGCAACTGTCGAGATTCAGGCGATGATCGACAACTTGCAGACCGAAACCCGCGGCATTGCCGACATCACCTCCCACACCCTGAAGCAGGCCCATCACAGCCGTGAGCTGATCAGTGAGATTGGCCAAGATGTGAATGCCATTGCCGATTCCGCCCGCAGCGTGATGGAGATGAGCGCTCAGATCGTGGCGGCGGTGGAGCAGCAGACGGCGGCGGCCAATGACATTGCCTCCGAGCTGTATGACATCCGCGGTCAGTCCAACGCCATCCGCAGCAGCGCCGAACAGTCGGCGGTGAGCGTGAATGAGCTGGCGGAGAGTTCTCTGCAACTGGGTGAAATTCTGAAGAAGTACCGCACCCAGCAGTAAGCGCCGATTCTAACTCCAGGGGAGCTCAGGCTCCCCTTTTTTGTGCTTGTATCCCGCCAGTTCAGGGGCTACTCTGCGGGCATCTGAGTAAAGTGAGAAACTGATATGACCATCTGGGTCGATGCCGACGCCTGTCCTGTCGTTATCAAAGAGATTCTGTTCCGCGCCGCGGACCGTACCCAAACGCCACTGGTGCTGGTGGCCAACCGCGGCATGCGTACCCCTCCCTCTGCCTGGATACGGGTCCAGGTGGTGCCGGCAGGCTTTGACGTGGCGGACAACGAGATCGTCAAGCAGGTGCAGCCGGGTGAGATGGTGATCACCAGTGATATCCCGCTGGCGGCGGAGGTGATCGAGAAGGGCGCCGAAGCGCTCAGTCCCAGAGGGGAGGAGTTCAACGCCGGCAACATCCGCGGTCGCCTCAACATGCGCGATTTTATGGACACCATGCGCGCCAGCGGCGTGCAGACCGGTGGGCCACCACCGTTGAGCCAGCAGGAGCGCCAGTCCTTCGCCAACGCCCTGGACCGTTATCTGGCAAAGCTTAAGTAAAAAAGAACCCGGCCAACTGGCCGGGTTCCTGGTTTTAGCGCCTTAGCTTACCAACCGCACTGACGGCCGGCGGCCTGGTTCTGCTGATCCAGCCAGGTGTGCAGCGGCTTGAAGTAGTTGAGGATGGCATCGCCACTCATCTTCTCTGAGCCGGTGACCATGGCCAGGGCCTGAGGCCAGGGCTGGGACAGGCCGGACTCGAGCATGGTGTTCAGCTTGGCCCCCGCCTCCTTGTTGCCATAGATGGAGCAGCGGTGGATGTCGCCCTCATAGCCCGCGATGTCACACAGGGACTGGTGGAACTGGAACTGGAGGATGTGCGCCAGGAAGTAACGGGTGTAGGGCACGTTGCCGGGCACGTGATATTTGGCGCCCGGGTCGAAGTCCGCCTCGGTGCGTTCTACCGGACTGGCCACGCCCTGGTACTTGGCGCGCAGCTCCCACCAGGCCTGGTTGTAGTTCTCAGGGGTGATCTCACCGGAGAACACTTTCCAGCGCCACTGATCGATCATCAGGCCGAAGGGCAGGAAAGCCACCTTGTCCAGGGCCTGACGCAGCAACAGGCCGATGTCGGCATCGGCGCTGGGCACCTCTTCCAACAGGCCAATCTGTTTCAGGTAACTCGGAGTGATGGACAGGGCGATGGTGTCACCAATGGCTTCGTGGAAGCCGTCGTTGGCGCTGTCCTTAAACAGGAAGGGCTGGTTCTTGTAGGCGCGCTGGTAGATGTTGTGCCCCAACTCATGGTGAATCACCACGAAGTCTTCGGCGTTCTTCTGGATGCACATCTTGATGCGGATGTCGTCTTCGTTATCCAGATCCCAGGCACTGGCGTGGCACACCACGTCGCGGTCCTGAGGCTCCACAAACAGGGAGCGCTCCCAGAAAGTCTGAGGCAGGGGTTCGAAGCCCAGGGAGGTGAAGAACTGCTCCGCCTGTTCCACCATCTTGATCTCGTCGTAGTCGTGCTTGGCCAGCAGGGCGGTCAGGTCAAAGCCGGGATCCGCCTTTTCCGGGGCCACCAGGTCGTAGATGTTGCCCCACTGCTGGGACCAGAGGTTGCCCAGCAGGTGAGCCGGGATCATGCCGTCCTGAGGCACCACGTCGGTGCCGTACTCTTCACCCAGTTCACCACGCACGTAGCAGTGCAGGGCGTCATACAGAGGTTTCACCTCTCCCCAGAGGGTATCCAGCTCCTTGGGGAACTGGGCGGCGGGCATGTCGTACTTGGAGCGCCACAGCTCGCCGACATCCTGATAACCCAGCTGCTTGGCGCCCTCGTTGGCCAGCTCTACCTGGCGGGTAAACAGGGGGCGCATCGGCTTGGAGATCTCACGCCAGCCCTGCCACACCTCCAGCAGCTGCTCCGGATCTCTGGATGTGGCCATCAGCGAGGAGATCTGTGGCTGACCCAGACAGTCGCCGTTGGCCATGCAGTAGCGCCCCTTGCCATAGAGGCCGCCGAGTTCGGCGTTGAGCTTGGCCAGCTCTTCGCTTTTGGCCGGGCTGTCGGGAGAGGGCAGCACTATGGTGCGTTTGAGTACTTCCAGTTTACGCAGCTCCTCCTGGGTCAGCCCCTGGGTGTCTGCTTTTGCGGCCTGGCTGGCGTATTCCACCGCCTTGTCGTTGAAGCGGCGCTCGGCGTCGGAGGCCAGGGCGGCGGTGTCTTCGGTGATGAAGTTGCTGTAGATCCAGGCAGCGCGGCCGGACTCCTCAATCAGGTTGGAGAGATCCGTTTCGGCGCTGGCAATGAATTCGCTGGTGCTGGGTTGGGCTGCCTGTGTCGCGTCGGCCTTGTCGTTGGGTTTTTCGGCCGGTGCGCAGGCGGTGAGCAGCGCAAGTGCCACGGCGGACAGGGCCGTGGGAGATCGCATAAGAGCCATAGAGCTTTCCTTTGCTTGTGGTTGTTGTTGATCTGTGCGGCATTCTAGTATGCCAGCCCAGGTGTGAAAAGCGACAATGCTCTGTGACCCCGGTTCGCAAGGGAATGACTGCTAACGCCTGGAAAAGGCGGGATTATTCCTAAGTTCAAACACTTTGCCTTTGGCCGCTTTGACATTACCCAGGCCGCAGAGTAAGTTAAAACAAGTGTTTTAATCAGGAAGACGCACACATGTCTAATAAGCAAGGTACAAAATCTCGTATCTTGGACGCTGCGGAACGATTGTTTGCAGAGCGGGGGTTTGCGGATACCTCCCTGCGACTGATCACCAGCAAAGCGGAGGTGAATCTCGCCTCGGTCAATTACCATTTTGGCTCCAAGAAGGAGCTGATTCAGGCCGTACTGGCTCGTTACCTGGACCAGTTTATGCCCGCCTGTGAGGAGGCCCTGGCCGAGCTCGATGGCCAGTCAGAGCTGAGCGTGTCCGCCATCTTCGAAAGCCTGGTTCAGCCACTGCTGTCCCTGGATCAGTTGCGTCACCGCGGTTCCACCATATTCCTTCAGCTGCTGGGGCGTGGCTACATCGAGAGCCAGGGCCACCTGCGCTGGTTCGTCACCACCCATTACGGCAAACCCCTGGAACTGATCGTCAAACTGATTCACCAGGTGGATAAGGATATCGACGATGCAGAGCTGTTCTGGCGTCTGCACTTTACCCTGGGCACCATGGTGTTCACCATGGCCTCCCTGGATGCCCTGAATGACATCGCCCAGGCCGATTTTGATCAGCAAAACAACGTGGAGTCGGTGATCAAGAGATTGATCCCCTACGTGGCCGCAGGCGTGGTCGCTCCGGCTCCCCATCTGTCAAGGACACAGATTAAGGAAGTATCATGACGCTGTTTATTCTGGTAATCATCGCCCTGCTGGTGCTGTTTGGCGTGACGGACATTCGCCGACAGTTCATCACCAAGCCGGTGTTTTCCTTCTTTAGAAAGGTTTTACCGCCGCTGTCACAGACCGAGCGGGAAGCGATGGAAGCAGGCACCGTGTGGTGGGACGGGGAGCTGTTCTCCGGCCGTCCGGACTGGCAGCAGCTGCACAGCATGCCCGCTTCCGAACTGACCGGTGAGGAGCGCGCCTTCCTGGACAACCAGGTGAACACCCTGCTGAAGATGCTGGACGATCACCAGACGGTTCAGGACGATAAGGACCTGCCAAAAGAGGTGTGGGACTATCTGAAGCAGGAGCGTTTCTTCTCGATGATCATTCCCCGGGCCTACGGTGGTCTGGATTTCTCCGCGCTGGCGGCGTCCACCATAGTGGCGCAAATCGCCTCCCGCAGCCTGACCGCCGCCATCACAGTGATGGTGCCCAACTCCCTGGGGCCGGGTGAGCTGCTGGCTCATTATGGCACCGAGGAGCAGAAACAGCGTTGGCTGCCTGGCCTGGCCGAAGGCTCAGAGGTCCCCTGTTTTGCCCTGACCGGTCCGGAAGCCGGCTCCGATGCCGGTGCCATTCCCGACAGTGGCGTGGTGTGCATGGGTGAGTATGAAGGCAAGGAGGTGTTGGGCCTCAGGCTGAACTGGGACAAGCGCTACATCACCCTGGCGCCCGTGGCCACGGTATTGGGTCTGGCGTTCAAGATGCGTGACCCGGACGGCCTGCTGGGGGACAACAAGGAGATTGGCATCACTTGTGCGCTGATCCCAGCCGATCATCCCGGCGTGGAACTGGGCAATCGTCACAACCCGCTGAACATGGCCTTTATGAACGGCACCACCCGGGGCAAGGATGTGTTTATCCCGATGGAGTGGATCATCGGTGGCCCGGATTACGCCGGTCGAGGCTGGCGCATGCTGGTGGAGTGCCTCTCCGCCGGTCGCGGTATTTCGCTGCCCGCCCTGGCCACCTCGGCCGCCCACATGGCCACCCGCACCACCTCGGCCTATTGCGGCGTGCGTCAGCAGTTTGGGGTGAACATCGGCCAGTTCGAGGGGGTTCAGGAGGCACTGGCCCGCATCGTCGGCAACACCTATCTGCTGGAGGCGGCTCGCAAGATGACCGTCGGTGCCATCGACATGAAGCAGAAGCCTTCGGTGGTGACCGCCATTGCCAAGTACCACATGACCGAACTTGGCCGCTCCATCATCAACGACGCCATGGACATTCACGGTGGCAAGGGGATTCAGCTGGGTCCCAAGAACTACCTGGGTTACCAGTACATGGCTCAGCCGGTGTCCATCACCGTCGAGGGAGCCAACATCCTCACCCGCAACCTGATGATCTTCGGCCAGGGAGCCACCCGTTGTCACCCCTATGTGCTGTCTGAGATGGAGGCGGTGGCGATGGAGGACAAGGACCAGGCGCTGAAGGTGTTTGACGGTCTGCTGCTCTCCCACATGATTCACGGTGGTCGCAACGCCCTGGTGTCTCTGGGCAGCGCCCTGACCGGCTCCCGTTTCAACAGTGCTCCTGTGGCCGGTGATACGGCTCAGCACTACCGCAACCTGGGCCGCCTCAGTGCCAACCTGGCGCTGATGTCGGATCTGGCCATGGCCACCCTTGGCGGCAGTCTGAAGCAGAAGGAGATGATCTCCGCTCGTCTGGGTGATGTGCTCAGCCAGTTGTACCTGGCCTCTTCGGTGCTGCGTCATTACGAAGCGGAAGGGCGTCAGCAGGGAGACCTGCCTCTGGTACACTACTCGGTGGCGCGTTGCACCCACCTGGCCGCCAAGGCGATGGAGGAGGTGATTCGCAACTTCCCGAGCCTGCCGGCACGCTGGCTGGCCAAGGTGATGATCTTTCCCATCGGCAACCATTTCCACATGCCGTCCGATGAGCTGGCTCAGCAGGTGTGTGACACCGTGGCCCAGCCGGGCGTGTTGCGTGAGCGACTGACCCACCTGTGCCCTGTCCCTGAGGGCTTGCATGATGGCATCAGTGAGGTGGAATCTGCCTTCCTGGCTCTGCACAAACAGCAGCCTCAGATGAAGAAGATCAAACAGGCGATGCGTCAGGGTACCCTGGCCAAGCAGGCTATTACCCCGCAGGTGATTGAGCAGGCCAAGGAGGAGGAGGTGATCACCGACTCTGAAGCCAACGAGCTGATGACCGCCTGGACGCTGCGCACCGCGGCCATCCATGTGGATGAGTTCGCTACCCTCTAGGGGCAGCGATGAACAAGGGCCGGCATTGAGCCGGCCTTTTTTTAGGCTGTGTCCTAAGTAACTGTTGAACCCCACCCAACAGCTTCGAACAGGCACTGCTCAGAGCTGGGTCGGTACTTATGCCGGTCCAGCATTCTGTGCCAGCCCAAGTAGTTTCCTAAATACTTGGTCGCCACCCCTCTAAACCTTGATATCCACCCTTTCAACCGGCTGTCGTAGGCGTTTACGTTCTGGATGTGGAAGGGACCTCGCCTGCGCGGGCCTGATGCCTTGATAGGCTCGTGTCTGATTCTCTTTGATTTTGCGTAAGACAGATAAACGCCAGCACGGTCAGTACACAGACAGGCATCCTTGTCCAGAATCGAGTCCAAAGCCGTCGTGACATGTGCTGCATCCAGTTTTTTCAGCATGTAGTCCGCCGTCTTACCCGACCTATCGCGCACTATTAGGACCGATACCTGGTCTTCACTACCACCGCCTTTGGTCTTGCTGACACCACCACGCTGACGCGCTGGCCAGGGGAGGTTGCGTTGCCCTTTGTACGATTTCAAAAAGAAGGTTTCATCGGCTTCAACAATGCCGTGCTCCTTTTCAGGGCGCATGTCAGCTATCAATTTCAGAAATCGATGTCGCCACAAAAACGCAGTGTTTTTATTAACTTGGCATTGGGCTGCAGCTCGGCGAACGGTCAAGCCATCGTTTAAGCAAAGTGCGTACTCCAACCAGCGTTCGCGCATGCGCAATCGTGCCAATGGTGTGCCAGTCAATGGGTTAGAGGTTTTGCCACAGGCACGGCACCGAAATCGAGGCAGACCATGGCTTGAGCCCCAAGGGCGTAGAGCTTCCTCGTGGCAATGTGGACAGTCTTTAGGATGGTTTTCAATGAGTAGCGCCACGACGGCAGGAGCATCGAAGCGCACATGAGTAAGGAGCTGTTCTCGTTGACTGGGCGTAAGCTCAGGCAGGGAACGCAGGATACGGGCAAAAGCTGAACTATCCATAACGGGCCCTCTCTATCAAAGAGTTACCCTAATTATAGAACCTCAACAATTAACGCAGACACAGCCTTTTTTTATGCCAAGCCCGGGCTGACAGCCAGCAGCTGCGATTGCTGGAGACCCAGAGATTCCAGGATACTGTTAAAAAGTCCGGGGACTTGAAAAGAATGCCAAAATAACGACTTGCCCTTGATCCTGGTCACGAAATTCCTGTCGCTAACGGTGCAATCTTTACCCGAATCGAACCGACGTTTGGGAGAGAAGGATGCTACAACGATGGTCTTGGTTGAATCTGGATAAGGCGCTGGCCCACAAGCCAGCAAGAGTTGGTGTGCTTTATCGGCACTTTATACCCATCTACCTGCATTATCAGGGGCAATACCTTAAGGCGACCTGGGAGGGGGATCTTAAGTCTCGGGAGGAGCGGGCCAAGGTGGTGCAGTCCGTGGTCCAGGCCTTTATCGATACCCATCAGGCCCATGAGTTGACGCTGGATGAGGCGGTGCTCAATCAATATGACATTGAGCTGGAGTGGGTATGCCCTGGCGACCTGGAGTCGCAGAGTTACGAGGCGGCCAGGGGGATTTTCGAGGATTGCCTGCAGGGGCAGGACCCGCAAAAGCAGCTGCTGTCTCAGGAACAGAGTTGGATACAGCTGCTTCAGCACAGGGCGACGGAAGTGGGCCGGCGCTTTTTCAGTAACTGAAGTCGCTGTCTTGCTGAAACAAAAAAGGGTTGGCCCAAAGGCCAACCCTTAGTTGTTTGTTGAGTGGAGATTACTCGACCACAACAACCTTGGTGGTGTTGGTGCCGCCGATGGTCTCCATCATGTCACCCTTGGTCACCAGAACCATGTCGCCGCTGTCCAGCAGACCAGCGTCTTTGATCTCGGCGATGGCTGCCGCCACCATGAGACCAGGAGTGTGCTCGGTGGAATCGAAGCGTACAGGGTACACGCCACGGTACAGGGCCATGCGGGCCAGGGTTGCATCGTGACGAGACAGGGCGATGATGGGCAGGCCGGAGGTGATGCGGCTCATGATCATCGGAGTGTTGCCTGACTCGGTCAGGGCAACGATGGCCTTAACGCCTTCCAGGTGGTTGGCGGCGTACATGGTGGCCAGAGCGATGGTCTCTTCAACGGTCTTGAAGCGCTCATCCAGACGGTGACCGGAAACCTGAACACGAGGGTTCTTTTCGGCGCCGATACAGACGCTGGCCATCGCCTTCACGGTCTCTTCAGGGAAGTCACCGGCGGCGGTTTCCGCAGACAGCATTACCGCGTCGGTACCGTCGAGTACGGCGTTCGCCACGTCCATCACTTCGGCACGGGTTGGCATTGGCGCGGTGATCATGGACTCCATCATCTGGGTCGCGGTGATCACCACACGGTTCAGCTGACGGCAGCGGGCGATCAGCTTCTTCTGAACACCCATCAGCTCGGCATCACCAATCTCAACACCCAGGTCACCACGGGCAACCATCACGGCGTCAGAAGCCAGGATAACGTCGTCCATGGCCTCATCGGTGGCAACCGCTTCGGCGCGCTCGACCTTGGACACGATGTGGGCATTGCAGCCAGCTTCGCGAGCCAGTTCGCGAGCGTAGTGCAGATCCTCACCGGTGCGTGGGAAGGACACGGCCAGGTAGTCCACGCCAATCTTGGCGGCGGTCTTGATGTCTGCCTTGTCTTTGTCGGTCAGGGCCGCTGCGGAGAGGCCGCCACCCTGCTTGTTGATGCCTTTGTTGTTGGACAGAGGGCCGGCTACGGTCACGGTGGTGATCACGCGGTTGCCTTCTACCTTCTCAACACGCAGCTGAACACGGCCGTCGTCCAGCAGCAGGATGTCGCCGGTGTCTACGTCCTGAGGCAGGGTCTTGTAGTCCAGGCCTACCTGATGCTCGTCACCTTCGCCTTTGGCGAGATCGCTGTCCAGCACGAAGGTGTGGCCCAGGGGCAGGTGTACCTTGCCGTCTTTAAAGGTGGATACCCGGATCTTGGGACCTTGCAGGTCACCCAGGATGGCCACATGGCGGTTGTGCTTGGCAGCAAGTTCGCGTACCTCGTTAGCGCGGGCGATGTGATCCTCGGGGCTGCCGTGGGAAAAGTTCATCCGTACGACGTTGGCGCCGGCTAGGATGATCTTCTCCAGGTTGCCGTCGCGATCAGTCGCTGGACCCAACGTGGTTACGATCTTAGTTCTTCTGAGCATAGGTAACTCCATCAGAATACTGGCTCTAAAGTTTAAGTAGATGAAACTCCCGACCTTATGGCTGAAAGTTCAACATGAAAGAAAATTACGTAAATTATAAATGTTGCCGCATGACAAAAATGTGACCTGGCGCAAGGTCGACAAGCCTAAGGAAGCAAATTGTTGAGGTCAAGTGTAGTCGTTGTGACAAAGAAAATGCCGCTGAGTGGGATTCACAGCGGCATTTGGGGGAGAGGGGATTACAAATTCGACGGTTTTTCGAAACGGGATTCGCGTATCGCTTCTTTGACGCGCTTCAAATTCTCGCGGAAGCGGGGGCCACGGCGTAGGGTGAAACCGGTGGCTAAAACATCAATCACCGTCAGGTGAGCCAGGCGGGAGGCCATGGGGATAAACATGTCGGTATCCTCAGGCACCTCTACGCTGACGGCCAGGGTGCTCTCACGGGCCAGGGGGCTGTCCTTGGCGGTAATGGAGATCACCTGGGCGTTGCTCTCGCGGGCCAGGCGCGCCACCTCCACCAGGGCCTTGGTGCGGCCGGTATGGGAGAACAGCACCAGCACGGAGCCGGCACTGGCGTTGATGCAGCTCATGCGCATCATCAGCACGTCGTCGAAGCAGCTCACCGGCACATTGAACCGGAAGAACTTGTTCTGGGCGTCATGGGCCACGGAGGAGGAGGCCCCCAGGCCGAAGAAGGAGATGTGCTGAGCCTGAGTAAGGATGTCCACCGCCCGGTTGATCGCCATGGGATCAATGGATTGGCGGGCAACATCCAGGGCCGCCATGGAAGATTCAAAGATCTTGTTGGTGTAAGAGTCTGGGCCGTCATCCTCGTCCACATGACGGGAAACGTATGGGGTGCCGTTGGCCAGGCTCTGTGCCAAATGTAACTTGAAGTCCGGGAATCCCTTGGTGTCGAGTCGGCGGCAGAAACGGTTCACCGTAGGTTCACTTACGTCTGCCATCTTAGCCAAAGTGGCTATGCTGGCGTGTATAGCGGTTTGGGGTGAGGTTAAGATGACTTCCGCTACCTTTCGCTCGGACTTACTGAAGTTACTGAGATTCGTCTGTATTTTTTCTAGTGTATTCATAAGAATAATCGCCCAGTTAACCGAGAGTACAACTGCGGCTCTTTGCCTGAACACGCCTATAATTGCCAATAAAGCACTGTATACTGAGGCGTTGCTCTCAGGTTATGAGATGCAGTTAGGATAAGTTTACAAACAGTGTTGTAATTTATCTAGCTTTTGAGTGACCGCTAAGGTTGCGTCAGCGAAAAAAATTCTCTTTAATGTAGTTAATTTACGAAAATGTGACGCCACGGACGTGGCAACATCCTTCTATATAGGAGTTGGATAGTGACTCACTTTACCGGCTCGGTAGCCAAGCCCTGCGATTTCGTGCTCTTCGGCACCGTTGGCGATTTGGCGCGCCGCAAACTGATCCCTTCCCTGTACCAGCTGGACAAGGCTGGCCTGCTGCACAGCGGCACCCGGATCTTTGGTGTGGCCCGTCGCGAGATGACCCAGGACGATTATCAGCAGGTGATTCGCACCTCCCTCAGCGAGTTCCTGAAAGAGGAGGTGGAAACCGATACGCTGGAGCGGCTGCTGGCCCGCTGTACCTACGTCGCCATGGATTTCACTCAGCCCGATGGCTATGAGCAGTTTCACGCCCTGCTGAAGACTCAGCCGGACAATGTGATGGTGAACTACTTCGCCACCCCACCTTCTATCTACGGCGCCATCTGTCGCTGTCTGAACTCCGCCGGTCTGATTGAGCCGGCCACCCGAGTGGTGCTGGAGAAGCCCATTGGTCACGATCTGGAATCTTCCATGGTGATCAACAACCAGGTGGCCGAGTTCTTCCAGGAGAACCAGATCTACCGTATCGACCATTACCTGGGTAAGGAGACGGTACAGAACTTGGTGGCCCTGCGCTTCGCCAACTCCCTGTTTGCCTCCAAGTGGGACAACCGCACCATCGACCATGTGCAGATCACCGTGGCCGAAGAGGTGGGCATCGAAGGCCGCTGGGACTACTTCGACAAAGCGGGCCAGATGCGCGACATGATCCAGAACCACCTGCTGCAGGTACTGTCGCTGGTGGCCATGGATCCGCCGGTGAACCTGGATGCGGACTCCATTCGTGACGAGAAGGTCAAGGTACTCAAATCCCTGCGTCCCATCGACAGCAATAACGTATTCGAGAAGACGGTTCGGGGTCAGTACTCCGCCGGTTTCCTCAAAGGCAGCCCGGTTCCAGGGTATCTGGAGGAGGAGGGGGCCAACCTGGACTCCGACACAGAAACCTTCGCCGCCCTGCGTGTCGACATCGACAACTGGCGCTGGTCCGGCGTGCCGTTTTACCTGCGTACCGGCAAGCGGATGCCCTACAAGTGCTCCGAGATTGTGGTGAACTTCAAGAATCCGCCACACAACCTGTACCGGGACAGCTACCGCCAGTTGCCACCCAACAAGCTGACCATCCGTCTGCAGCCCCACGAAGGGGTCGAGATCCAGATGATGAACAAGGTGCCGGGCCTGGATGAGACCCAGCGTCTGCAGACCACCAAGCTGGACCTCTCTTTCTCTGACACCTTCAAGAATGAGCGGGTGGCCGACGCCTACGAGCGTCTGTTGCTGGAGTGCATGCTGGGTAACCAGTCGCTGTTTGTGCGTCGTGATGAAGTCGAGCAGGCCTGGAAGTGGTGTGATTCCATCCTGGCTGCCTGGGCGGACTCCCACGAGCCACCCAAGGCGTACCCTGCGGGCACCTGGGGCCCTGTGGCCTCGGTGGCCCTGATTACCCGCGACGGCCGCTCCTGGGATGAGTAGGAAAGATCAGATGATTACTTTGCCCGTATACAAAGAGTTTGATACCGCACAGGGTCTGGCCGAGATCCTTGCGGTGAAAATTGCTTCCCGGCTTCAGGATGCCATCGACGCCAGAGGCAGTGCCTCGCTGGTGGTTTCCGGAGGCAGCACGCCTTTGAAGCTGTTTGCCCAGCTGTCCCGACAGCTGATCGATTGGCAGGATGTGTTCATTACCCTGGCCGACGAGCGCTGGGTGGCGCCGGAGCATGCGGACTCCAACGAGCGGTTGGTGCGCGAGCACCTGCTGGTGCGACGGGCTGCCAAGGCCAAGTTCCGCAGCCTGAAAAACATCTACTCCGTGGTGGACGAGGGGGTAGGGATGACCGAAGAGGTGCTCTCCAACCTGCCGCGTCCCTTTGACGTAGTGGTGCTGGGAATGGGCAACGACGGCCATACCGCTTCACTGTTCCCTTGCTCCGAGCAGCTGGAACAGGGACTGACCACAGAGCGCACCTGCCTGGCGGTTCATCCGACCACTGCTCCCCATGGGCGCCTGTCGCTCTCCCTGAAGGCGCTGCTGGACAGCAGACAGATCTACCTGCATCTGCATGGTGAGCCCAAGCGCGAGGTGCTGCAGCAGGTTCTCAAGTCCATAGATGCGAATGAGATGCCGATCCGGGCGGTGCTCAATCAGCGACAGACCCCGGTGGACGTATATTGGAGTCAAGCCTAATGACACATGAAACCCTAGTGGCGGTAACCGAACGCATCATTCAGCGCAGCCGGGCCCGTCGTCAGGCTTACCTGGCACGGATGGCCAAACTTGAGGAGCAGGGGGTGAACCGAGAGGCACTTTCCTGTTCTAACCTGGCCCACGGTTTCGCCAGTTGTGGCAAGCAGGATAAAGATGACCTGCGCCACTTCAACAAGGCCAACATCGGCATCGTCACCGCCTACAACGACATGTTGTCGGCGCACCAGCCCTATGGTGTCTACCCGGACATCATCAAGGAGGCCTGCCGCGAAGTGGGCTCCGTGGCCCAGGTGGCCGGCGGTGTGCCCGCCATGTGTGACGGGGTGACTCAGGGGCAGCCCGGCATGGAGCTGAGCCTGATGTCTCGTGACGTGATTGCCATGGCCACCTCAGTCGGCCTGACTCACGCCATGTTTGATGGTGCGCTGATGCTGGGGATCTGCGATAAGATTGTTCCCGGACTGCTGATGGGCGCCATGAGCTTTGGCCATCTGCCGACCCTGTTCGTGCCGGCTGGCCCTATGCCTTCCGGTCTGCCCAATAAGGAGAAGGCCAAGGTTCGTCAGGAGTACGCCGAGGGTAAGGTGAGCGATGAGGATCTGCTGAAAGCGGAATCCGCCTCCTACCACAGCCCGGGCACCTGTACCTTCTACGGTACTGCCAACTCCAACCAGCTGGTGCTTGAGGCCATGGGCCTGCAACTGCCGGGTTCCTCTTTCGTCAACCCCACCAGCCCGCTGCGCCATGAGCTGACCAAGCTGGCCAGCCAGCAGGTGTGCCGCATGTCTCAGAAGGGTGACGGCTTTACCCCTCTGTATAAGATGGTGGATGAGAAGAGTGTGGTGAACGGCATCGTCGGTCTGCTGGCTACCGGTGGCTCCACCAACCTGACCATGCACATCGTTGCTGCAGCCCGGGCCGCCGGCATCATCGTCGACTGGCAGGACTTTGCCGAGCTGTCCGCAGTAACGCCTCTGCTGGCTCGGGTATACCCCAACGGTCAGGCAGACATCAACCACTTCCATCAGGCGGGCGGTATGGCCTTCTTGATTCGGGAACTGCGCCGAGGTGGCTTGCTTCATGAAGATGTCACCACCGCCGCAGGTCAGGGCCTGGAGCGTTACACCCAGAAGCCTGAGCTGGTGGATGGCAAGGTGGTGTGGAACGACATCCCCGAAGCCAGTGGCGATGATGAGGTGCTGCGACCCATCGACAACCCCTTCCTGCCCAACGGTGGCATGAACCTGGTGAAGGGCAACCTGGGCCGTGCGGTGATCAAAACCTCGGCGGTTGCGGACGAACACCAGGTGGTGGAAGCCCCTGCCATGGTGTTTGAGTCTCAGGCGGCGCTCACCGAGGCGTTCAAGAGCGGCAAGATGAACAAAGACCTGATCGCGGTGGTCCGCTATCAGGGACCTCAGGCCAATGGTATGCCTGAGCTGCACAAACTGCTGCCTCCTCTGGGGGTGTTGCAGGACAAAGGATTTAAGGTGGCACTGGTGACCGACGGTCGCATGTCCGGTGCTTCTGGTAAGGTGCCCGCGGCGATCCACATCAGCCCGGAAGCCCTGGACGGAGGCCTGTTGGCCAAGGTCCGGGACGGCGATCTGGTGCGATTGGATGCCAAGCGTGGCGTAGTTGAATTGTTGGTTGACGAAACTGAGCTGGATGCCCGTGAAGTTACTCCCGTCGACCTGCGGGACAACGATGAAGGCTTTGGCCGTGAACTGTTCCGCAATATGCGTAAGCTGCTCTCCAGTCCGGAAACTGGGGCTTCGGCGCTGTTAGATTAAGCGAGGAAATGATGGAAAATTGGAGCATCCAGCCTGAACAGGTGTTTGAGATCAGCCCAGTGGTGCCTGTGATGGTGATTGAACACCTGGACCAGGCGGTTCCACTGGCCAGGGCCCTGGTGGCCGGTGGCATTCGTATCCTTGAAGTGACCCTGCGTACCGAGTGTGCCCTGGAAGCGATCAAGCTGATCCGTGAAGAGGTGCCTGAGGCTCTGGTTGGGGCGGGCACCGTCCTAAACCCCGAACAGCTTCAGGCCGTTGCAGACGCAGGGGCGCAGTTCGCCATCAGCCCGGGTGTGACCACCGCGCTGTTGGAAGCGGGTGCTCACAGCACCATTCCGCTGATCCCCGGCGTGGCGTCTGTGTCTGATGCCATGAAGGCGATGGACTTCGGCTATACCTATCTGAAGTTTTTCCCGGCGGAGTCCAGTGGTGGCGCTAAGGCGATCAAGTCCATGGGCAGCCCTCTCTCAGGACTGGTGTTCTGCCCAACCGGTGGCATCGGCCTGGCCAACTGCAAAGACTACCTGTCTCTGGATAACGTAGCCTGTGTAGGTGGTTCCTGGGTCGCCCCCATGGACGCCGTCCGTGACGGTGACTGGCAACGCATCAGCGACCTCTCCTGTCAGGCTTTGGCCCACATCAACGGCTAACTGACGGCCCCAGAGGCGTTAACGATCAACAAAGGCCGCTCCCTTCGGGGAGCGGCCTTTTTGTTGCTGCAGAACCGCAAGGGGAGTGCAGGGCGTTAGTTGCCAGAAGAGGTGGTGAAAGTGACACCGAATGGAGTCAAGCCAGAGAGACCTTAAGTGAATGACTCAGGCGCGCCCACAGAAAACGGCTTTACGGTTTCAGTTGTGATATGAATGATCACAGGATATTGGCCTGGCGAAGATGGGCTGGGGTGAGAGATGAGATTCAAAGACCTGGAGATCTTTATTTCGGTCGCCAAACACAAGAGCTTTTCCAAGGCGGCGGAAGAGATGAACTGTGTCCAACCCAATGTGACGGCCAGGATTAAAAGTCTGGAGGAGTCACACGATTGTGTGTTGGTTCATCGGGGCGCAGGAAAGGTTGAGTTGACCTCTTCCGGAGAGCTGTTTCTTAAATACGCCGAGCAATTGGTCAATTTGCAGCGCGAGGCCAGCATCGCCATGGCTGAGATGCATGAGCCTGCCGGCAGGCTCGTGGTGGGCTCCATGGAGTCCACTGCGGCGGTGCGGCTTCCACAAGTACTGTCTGAGTACCATGCCAGATTCCCTGCCGTTGAATTGGTGCTGAAAACTGGTCCTTCTGACAAGACCATGGAGCGTCTGGCGGAGTTTGAGGTGGACATGGCTCTGGTCTCCGGAGTGGTGGATGGTAAGCGCTGGACGGTAGACAGCGCCTATCAGGAGGAACTGGCCATTGTTGCTCCAAGATCCGTCTCTGATATCGACCAGCTGGATGAGATCACCGTCCTGGTGTTTAAGAACGGCTGTTCATACCGTGCTCAGCTTGAGAATTGGCTTCGGCAAACCGGGAGAAACCCTTATCGGGTGTTGGAATTTGGCTCCTTGGAAGGAATTTTGGGGTGTGTGGGGGCGGGCATGGGCATCACCTTCCTTCCTGTATCCCTTATTGAGCAGGCGGGTCATCAGGAGCGTTTTTCGGTCATTCGTCTTCCTGCTGAGTTTGCCAATATGACCACCTGGCTGGTTCGCCGCAAAGAGGAGCGCTACAGCAAGGCGCTGACAGAACTGAGAGAGCTCATCATAGGCCAGCCGTCTGTGCCGGTTTGAGTTGTCTAGCAACGGTAAGCGACCATCAATTGCCTGGCTGTTTGGCCAGCCTTAAGGGCTGCCTGCTTGTCTCCGGCAATATGAGCCTGGCTGATTGCTCCCTCTTTCAGTAAACACAAGGCGTTCGTCAGTTGCTGTGCCTGCGCGCTGTCCAGTTGCAAGGGTTGGACGATGTCGGCAATCATCTGCTCAATCTTGCGTTTGTGCAGGGCGCATTGCTGGTGGATGGGGTCGTCCGGTTGCCCATACTCTCCCCCCACATTGATGAAGAAACAGCCCTGGAAGGGCAGGAGCTTTCCTGTTCGGTTGTTAAACCAGTCATCGATGGCGGCAAACAGGGCCTCCACTTTTGCCCGCCCATCTTCCGCCCCATTCAGCCGGTGTTTAAGCCAGTCTCTGAAGTGTTTGTCCCGATACTGAACCGCGGCCAGTATCAGTGCTTCTTTGCTTGGGAAATGGTTGTACAGCGTCTTCTTGGCGACTCCAGAGGCCGATAGGATTTCATTGATGCCCACGGCATGAACCCCTTTTTGGTAGAAAAGCTCAAAGGCCGTTTTGATCAAGTGCTCTTTTTTGGCAGACATGAGTCCGTTCCTGCAGATTCAACCAGACAATATTGTCATGTGGAGACAAATCAGTCTACCTTCAGTCGCCAGTTAGGCTGAGTCGTATCTTTGCCCCTGGGAACTGTGTGCAGCCAAACCTAACGGTTCGGATAACCTATCTGGCAGAGCAGTTAAGTTGCCAACACTCCATGGAAGAAACAGCACCGTTGATCCTACTCATAGTGGGAGAGAGCAGGGCCGTGATTGCATGCAAACAGGCAGTACTCTCTCATTGTGTCGATTCGGGTCTCAGTCAGTATCCGCCCCGGGTTGTCTGGAAGCTGGGGCGTGAGAGCAGGGTTTTCTGCCAGAGACACAGCCTGGGGTAGAGGGTATCAAGATCGATCTCGTTCAGGCGAAAGCGGATGTAGTCGATGGCGACGGCGATGGCGAGCTCTCCCATTTTTGCCCTTCCTGGCTGAAGCAGTTGTTCTGCATTGATCTCCAATTGGTGCAGGGTCCTTTGCAGGGCGGTAATCCGCCTCTTATCCAGGAAGGTGTCTTTGGCGTTTGGATGATCGAACCGCCGGGAAGACACCAGGGCAAACGCGGTATCAATCAGGCCCAGTCCATGCCCAATCAAGTGGTATGCCTGCGCCTTGCTGGGGATCAATTCATTGTTTGGTACACAGTCATTCAGGTAATGGACGATCAGCAGGGTTTCAAATATGGGTGTTCCCTCTTGGGTGATCAGGGTCGGCACCTTGCCAATGGGATTGAAGCTGAGCAGCTTAGGTTCGTTTTCCCAGGGGTCACTCCATACCAATTGAATGTGGCTTTCTATCCCCTTTTCAATGGCGATGATGCGCACCAGGCGTGCGTAGGGCGAGGTGGTATTGAGGAACAACTTCATAGTCAGGATCCCTTTGTTATTTGGAGACATAGCGGATGCGGATGGGGGAATTTTGCTGGCTGGATATTGCCGCCGCGGCGCTTACGCAGAGCAGACCTGCACCAATCAGAAACAGAGAGGTGTAGCTGCCTTGAACCTGGTAGAGTTGCGACAAGAGGTAACCTGCGGTCGCCTGTGTAAGGGCAAAACTGAGTGTGGCCCTGCGCCAGAATTTTGGATACTGAGAGGCGTCTACCACCTCAGAGAGCCGAGCAGCGGTCAATCCGGTAATGCAGGGAATCATCGCACCCACCAGAGTGGAGGAGAGGCCCCGGGCCACAGGGGCTTCGGCCAACAAGGCAAGGAGCACCGCCAGCGACTTAACTACAAAGGCGAGGCTCAGGCTGTTGCCGCAGCCGAATCGTTGGGAACCCAGGTAGGCCAGTAAGCTGCCCAACATGGCACCGACGCCGAACAAAAACCATTGTCCCGAAGCGATAAAAATACCCAGTTCCTTCTCTCTGCTGAGGTAGTCCACCCAGAACAGGGTGTGGGGCACAAACCCTGCGGCGGCGAGACTGTAGGCGAGGATGATTAAGCTCACGCGTTTAGGGTCATGGGCGACGGGCGAATGTGCACAGTTGTGTGGAGACTCTTTACCCCTGAGCGCCGACAGGCAGTATGACGCCAGAGAGCCTGTGACCAGAGTCAATACTGCCAGCATCAGCCAGATGCTGGTCAGCCCAAAGGAGAGGAAACTCGGCAGGATGATGCCGGACAGGGCGGCCCCTAAACCAATTCCGGAGAACATCAGAGTGCCTAACTTCGGGCGGGATGCCTTGCTCGTAACAGCTAGGGCCATCGCCGGGCCCAATATCATCAGAACGGCCCCCGATGCGCCCGAGATGAACCGCCACAAAGCAAACCAGTAGAAGGGACCCGGCAGGGCGCACAGAAGGAAGCTTAAGGTGATCAGCAGATAGCTGACGGGCAGAGCGTGACGGGGCGCTAAGGTTCTAAAAATCCACGAGCACAACACTGCCCCGGCCAGATACCCCGCCAGATTGATTGCGCCCAACAAAGTGGCGCTGTCCGCAGAAAACCAGAGCTGCTCGATGAGTTCTGGCTGAATGGATGAGAACGCCAGGCGACTCAGACCTATGCCGGCAAAGGTTGAACAGATGCCTAACCATAATGGGGTGAGCTCTTTGCGTTTGAGCATCGAATCGGATCTCCGTTTAATTTCCCATCTTTGTGTTGTCGGAGGCCAGTCAGGCCAGAGGGGATTGTCCGATGAAAGTTGCCATCAAATAAAATAGTTATTAAATGCTTTAGTTATCACATTTTGTGATGGTGGTGATTTCCACTGTGCGGGAGCCTCAATGGCTTGACCAAGTGGAGACAGAGTGGTCTACTTTTGTTTGGTAGACAATTCTGTCTACTCTTGTGATGGAGGTAAAGATGATCCCAGCATTTCGTCAGATCAACAGTTGGAGGGTTCTTAAGGGGCAAGGAGCACAGCTTCCGACACCCTACAAGGCAGAGGAGGTGTTATTGGCAGGCCTGGGGGGCGCCATGACCATAGCTTTGATTGCGGGATTGTCCGAGCAGATTGACCTCCTGTTGGTTATGGGTTCCTTCGGTGCATCCTGTGTGCTGGTCTTTGGCTTTCCCTCTGCGCCGTTCTCTCAGCCCAGAAATGTGGTGATAGGGCACATGCTGGCCACCTCGGTGGGGCTGCTTGCCTTATGGCTGTGGGGGCCAGTCTGGTGGTCGGTCGCGATTGCGGTCGGGGTGGCCATCTCATTGATGATGCTGACCCGGTCGGTTCATCCCCCGGCAGGTTCCAATCCGGTGATCATCTTTCTGAGTCAGCCCGGCTGGGACTTTCTTGTTACGCCAACTCTGGTTGGGGCGCTGATGGTGGTGTTCGCCGGTTTGGCGTTTAATGCCGGTGTGCGAAAACTCCCTTACCCTGCCTATTGGTAGAGGCCCGTAGCTTAAAAGAGGACGAAAACTGCCCAGGTGTTCCCTTCAGCGATAAGCCTTTTGGCAGGCTGTCAGTTTCAGGAAACATCCGAAGCCGGATCCGCCTCGGACTGTAGCCAAGAGGCACGCAGGAACCAGATGCCAAGGACAACCTCGATGATGCCACCTGTCAGTGCTGCCCTGACCGGTTCGGTGGGCAGGAAGACCAGGGCGGCTCCGGACAGTGCCAGCAGAGCGCCTAGCAGCCAGTATTGCTTCAGTCCATACAGAGTCTGGAACATCAGGTAGCGACAACCGATGGTGATAAGCATGACAGGAAAGAACAGGTGCGGGTTGAGTTGGCTGACACCAAAGGCGATGACCAGACCGCCGAAGAGTAGGACGGTGGTCTCCAGTGCCAAGGGGCCTAAGGGGTTATCTTTATGGTGAGCTCCGGAGCGGCCCAGTGCCTTACAGACCACCAGGCTCAGAGGGAAGATGGCCATGCCTCCAAAAAAGAGGGTGAAGATGCCGGCCACTGTGCCCAGTTGCAGGCAGGCCGCAGCGGCACTCAGCCACACGACCCCGGAGACGGTTACCCCGGGCCAGCCATTCAAATAGGCGTCTCTCATTCCTTTCTGAGCGTTTTCAACGTTCATCCCTGCACCATGAAAATTCAGTTGGACCCGTAGCGGGCTAAGACTGATTCAACCTAATCAACAAATGAATAAAGATCAATCAGCTGACTCATAGGTGGGCTAATGCAACGGGCCTGAAGGGTTGTGATGGCTGTGGTTGACGTCGATGGATGCCTTGAACTTCAGGCAAAAGAAAAGGCCCGCCGGAGCGGACCTTTTACTGCACACACAACTTAAAGCGGATAAACGTCTTACTTGGCGGGCATCGCGACGGGCTCCCGGGGACAACGGCGTTGTCCGCATAGGGTTGGCGCCCACTCGTTGTCGTACCAGGCCATTACTTTCACCAGGCGACCGTTCACTCGGGTTTGAGTGGCGTCGAAGGTGGAGGTGGTTGTGGGTCTGGCGGCTGTGGTTGACGTCGATGGACCTGCTGAGCTTATGGCAAAAGAAAAGGCCCGCCGGAGCGGACCTTTTACTGCACACACAACTTAAAGCGGAGGCGGGCATCGCGACGGGCTCCCGGGGACAACAGCGTTGTCCAACATACGGTTGGAGAAGCCCCACTCGTTGTCGTACCAAGCCATTACTTTCACCAGGCGACCGTTCACTCGGGTTTGAGTGGCGTCGAAGGTGGAGGTGGTTGTGGGTCTGGCGGCTGTGGTTGACGTCGATGGATGCTTCGAGCTTCAGGCAAAAGAAAAGGCCCGCCGAAGCGGACCTTTTACTGCACACACAACTTATAGCGGATAAACGTCTTACTTGGCGTTCATCAGGACAACCATGTCACACATGGTTATCCTACAGTTACCACCCATGCAATTGGTTGGTGGACAAAAGCCCAATTTCCAAGAGGTTACAGGCAGTGACTAACATTGAACCTCTATAATACCAAAGGCTACCGAACAATCGAGCATGCTTTGTTGAGAGCGGTCTCTGAGCCGGACTTCCCCGATGGGGAATAAACAGTGGTTACTTGATGGTACTGGCGAACCACACGCCAGCTCTACATGCGTTTTGCCAGCGTTCCCCATGGGTACATAGGTCACTGATAAGGTCTCGACAAGGTGAGCTACAGATGAAGTCGCTACGCTCCTGCCTGAGCCGTACATCAAGTACAGGCTCAAGGGAACCTATTGCCTCAATCGCTGAGAGCCCAAGAAATGAACTATAGTTAGGCTCATAGGGAATAAGACATGGCGTTTGATTAAAAGGACAGTGCTTTGGGTAATCTATTTTCATTTTTATACAGTGCGATGTTGGTTGCTCTATACGTACTGTTCCCGGCAGGTTGGCTTTTCTGGCTTTGGGTCGCAATTAAGGCTGGTGGCTTCTTCATGTTTTTCGTTGCCCTTTTTCCTATTACAGCTCCCTTTGCGGCCTTGATAGGTGCTTGGTCTTTGCTCTTCGGGATGCCCACTTGGGCAGTAGATTGGTTTATCACATAACTACAAGGAGTGATGTGTTATGTTTTGGAGATTTATCGATCGGTGGTTGGATAAAGATACTGACAGTCTTAGGTTTAGGCTTCGAGCAAGTGATGGACGCTATGCTCGATTTCAAGTCAAGCTACATACATTGAATGATTACTTTCGTACTCGCGACAGCGAAGAGCAAGGGTTGACAAATTTTGAAACCCATAAGACGGAGTTAATCAACACTGCCGTTGGGTTGGCAAGTAACTCAGATTTTGATGACAACGAGCTGTTTATCATCGAACACAGGCACTTGTTCGACTCTAGGTGCTCTATGCCTAAGGTTTAAGTTGCTGCTGTTGCCCGCAAGTGTTCTGTCGCAATCTCCTACTGAGCTAGGGGAAACTCAAAACGAAGACACTGGGCGGTGTCTCTTGGCGTTAGCCTTTAAGACATCAACAAACTGCCTAGTGGTCTTCGTTAACTGTAACGCCTGAGCCTTAACATCCAGAGCCTTCTTTTGTCCGAAGTCTTCCGCTAGAGATGGAATAAGCGCTTTCATCGAACGCCTGTAGTCGACGTAGGCTTGCATGACGTTGTCGTCTGCAATGTGATTTTCGGTAAGTAGGTCGGCTATAGCCTGAAGCCTCTCAGTAACCATCCCATCGAGTTCATCCACTCGTTGATGGAGCGCATCTGTATTGCCGTTGTAGTATGCCCCGCCAACCCTCCCGAGGTGCCATGATGCTTCATTGAGGAGTTGATCCGCTTGCAGCATAGAGCGCACCGCAGCTCTCTGTGCATTAGCTAAAGCCCTGCGTTTGTCTTTCCTCTCTTGAAACCATAGAAGCGCCAGCGGTACTACGAGCGCAGCGGCCGCAGTAATTGCTTGAACAACATCCCTTGGCCCCCACTCGGTAGCCTGAGCTAATACCTGCTGCTGCTTGAGAATCTGCTCACCAATCTGGGTGAGCCTCAGTGCTATTTGGTCGTTCATGCTTCCTCTGCCTGTTCACTATCGAGAGGCACATGATACCAAAGCCAACATAACCAACTGAACTGTTTGAAGAAGCTAACAGGGAGCTACCCCTAGCTCCCTTTCAGTCTCACCTAAAGCCCACCCAGAACAACCTCCTGCTCTGAGTGATACCGCTCCTGTGAAACCTGCGGCTCCCCGCTGTAACTGATGGCCACAGCAGACACTCCCAGCACCGCCTGTACGGCCTGTGTCGGGTTGGCTAGGCCACTGGCCTTCATGTACGCCTCGACTTCCTCAGCGTTGATACAGTGGCCGTCTACGTGTATCTGAGATCCTCGGCTCACCAGTAGCTCACCTGAGGCATTCATTTCGTATCTGAGCATTAGCTCGGTCTCCTATTCGTTTCTATGTCTAATTGGAAAAGCCAACAGGGCCAAGGGATTGCTCCCTGTAGCCCTGCTGCTTACTGGTGGTTTTATGCCGCCCGGAGGATGGCACAGGCGCACTGGTGGCGCAGGATGTTATGACCTACGGCCATCTTGGCCATGATGGTGTGGCCCAGTCGCAAGGGTTCATCCTCGTGGACGATAGCGATGTCTTTCAGCTTCACTGTGGCTACACAGTCCTTAGCGAACACAAGGCCCACAATTCGGCTGTAATCGCCCCGATAGGCAGCAGTACGGCCAGACTCAGAGGCCAATGGTTCAGGGTCGTTGATACCAGCAGACTCGTTGCTCTTGGGTAGGTTGTTGGACTCATAGATGGTGATACCTGCGATCTTCATAGAACCGGCTTCAGTACTTTGGGTGCTGTCAGTAAAGTCTCTGTTTATCCACGCCATGTTTCCGGCTTTCCCAGAGACATTCACTAGAGCCTCAAATTGCTCAGGGGCGAATACGGCCACAATCTCATGGGTCATGTTGGCTCTGCGAAAGCGGGTACGCACCTTGTAAAGGGCATCAACCAGAGAGTTACCATCCAGCTCCTTGCCAGCCCCCAGAGTGAAGGGAGCAACAAAGGTGTCATCAGGGAGCGTTACGGCACCAGCGGTATCAGCCTCAGCTCGGTTACCAACTAGGCCAACCTTCGCGACCATGCGGAAGATGTTGCGGTCTACCAGCTCTGCCAGTGCATCAGAGCACTCCTTGGTGTACTGAGAGCGCACCTCATAGTGATTCATTGCCTCATCAATCTCAGAGATGAATACAGGGGAGATGGCAAAATCATCGATGGTCACGGTGATTTCGGTTTGGGGGATCTTGTCTCCCTGCACCAATTGACCTGGCTTGTGGTACTTGGCTCCCGTGCGGCCAATCAGAGGGAAGGTGGCAGCTCTGCCTTCAGTGATGTTCCGTACACGGGTTAACTGAAGGCCCAAGCAGTTGGGTCTGAATTGGGTCAGCACCTCGCCAGCAAACTTCTTGAGGAAGAGGGCACGAGGACTGCCAACGTTTTGGTTTTGGCCCAGCCGGGTAACCGTCTGGTCTAGGGGGAATGTCATTAGGTGGGATGCTCCATGGAAGGCGCACACACAGACGCACTCAGCCACGCTCTGAGTAGGTCTGTTGGGGATTTAGGGGGAAGGACAGGGAATTGCTCTCTGTCATCGTGGAGCCACGGGTAAGCGTTCTGTGTGCGGTGCTTACCTGCGGCCAGCGAGGAGGTTCCTCAGGATGGGAGGGGGGAGTATAGAAAGGTGGTTTAGCTATCCTTCAGCAGGGTCTGAAGGTACTGCTTGAGGCTCTCATGCTCTGCCTTGATGGCCTCGTAGCGCATGGCCTCAGACCTCAGGTTTGAGATGCGGCTCTGATAGCTCTCACGCTGCTCACGGATGCGCTGCTGCTTGTCAGCTTTGAGCTGCTCTACTGCTTGCTCACGGTGACGATTCAAGGTCTCCTGCTGCGTCTTAGCGATGCGCTTATCAGAGTCCATAGAGACACGCTTGATGGCATCGGCCATCTGCTCCTCTAAGCGTTCAATCTCAGAAAGGTCTGGGGCCTCCATACGGGCCAACAGTTCTTCACGTTGGGCCAACTCTTTGAATACCATGATGCGGGGCATCTGGGGCTGGGGGTACTTAGGACAAGCCGCGACCTCTTTCAGGTCATCGCCAGTAATCTGCTCCCACGCCTCTTTCAACCACTTCTGCCATTGGCGGTCTGAGTGGTTCAGCAACTTGATTGCCTCGCCATTGATGCGCTGCTGTAGTTCATCGCAGAAGGTCTTCCAGAGGCGCTTAAGCTCTGCCTGTCGCTCCTTCTCTGCCTGAGCTTCTAGGTACTCGGCGGTGTTGGTCTTGAAGATTTTAGTTATGTTGCGCCGGGCAAAGTCTCTGCGCTGTTCATGGCTGAGGTTTGGACTATCAAAGCGGGAGGCCATCAGCTCTACAAGCGCAGCCTCAATGCCTGCTTGCCAGTCTTTCAGTTCTTGGTTCATTTGGTCTTTCATGGTGTGTTTCCTGTGGTTAGTGGTTGGATTGGTGGGGTTAGTAGAGCCTCTTGCGCCACTTGCTCTTAGCGAACCAGCGGCGTCTAGAGGTTTGAGAAATTCGGTTCTTCATGGGTGTTCATTCGGTAGACGGTTGGAGGGCTATCAGGCCCGAAAGGGTGACCTAGCCAACAGATCAAAATTCCTACAGTTAGGAGCATCACAAATCCTCTGGCCGTTGCGCTAAGGTGCGCGACCAATCAATCGGCAGAGAGGATTTGCAGTGGATCAAACAGTGCTAGTAGAAGACTTCGTGTTACCTGAGATTGAGCGCCATGAGCTACTCAATTGGGACGCAGTGCCCAAGGTGAAGCGGTGGGTTACCAGCGGAAGACGGAGGGCGAGACTAGCAGCCCTGAGGGGGCAGCCTGTGATAGACCTCCATTGTGGCTGTTGGATTGGGGAGTTCTAAGGGCTGGCTACTCTTCCAGCTTACCCAGCATGTCTTTGCACATCACAATGTTTTGCTCGTATCCGTAATACTTGGATAGATCGAAAGTTTCGCTGGAGCAAGACCTCCGATAGGCAAATTCCGTTGCTTCCATAAGGTCGTTGGCATCAGACCAAAAGTTCCAACGAGGGGGCGACTCTTCCGCTGCAAGTTGCTTGTCGATGCTAAGAAGAAAATGTCGAATTGCCTTGCTGTCTTTAGCCATGGCTTTGACCAAAACTTTCAGATACTCCATGTCGTTACCGTTGTTCATGCGGTAGAGCTCAACAACACGTTGAGTGTGCTTGTGAACGACAGAGGAAGCTGCTCTGTCTGCGTTATCCAATTCACGGTCTGCAAGGTCTCGGAAGGCTTGGGCAACGATGGCGTAGAACTCCGCATCACACCACATGGCGTAGGCGTAAAGGGCACCAAGAGTTCCAGTTAATTGACTTGGCTCTACTGGGCTGGGCATGATTTGAGATTCCTGAATCAGCGAAACTCCCTTAGGGCAATCAGTACTGAATTCACTAGGGCTTTTGGCGGAGTCTCCACCCATCCAAGTCAGCCAAATTTGTGTCAAGTCAAACATGCCTTGTGCGTTAGAGGAGATCTCGGAAGTTACGTTGTTGAAAGTCAAAGTTACGGTTTTCATGGGGTTTCCTTTTGGATAGCTACTTGTGCCCTGAGTTGGGCGATTGGATGAAGAAATAGGTTTGGTTTGAGTTGAAGGTGGGGGCTAAAGGAATGCCTTGACCACCGCTCGGTAGAACTTGGTGTCGCACCACATGGCGTAGGCGTACAGGGCATCCTCGGAGGCCCAAGTGTGGTGAACCTGTAGCGCCCCGTTGGTGGTTGTCCCAGCGCGCAATTCTGCGCTCTCGGCAAAATCGGTGCGAACACGGTGTCGCCACTGGTGCGGGAGCTTGGTCTTAGGGAGACCGAAGGCCCGATGCACATCGTTCAGGTCAAACATGCCGCCCTCATTGGCAACGATGGCGGCGGTCTTGTTATTAAAGGTGCGCCTATAAATTCAGCAACCTGCATTTACGCAGTTTGTTCACAAGCTGGACGCTGCTCAACTTATGCAGCCAGCAGACCTTTGATTCCCTGATAGTCCATGCCAGCTTGAAGCAGTGCCTCAATCTTGGCCTCGGCATTACCTAGCTCCATGAGCTTGGCCCAGTCATCGTTAGCTGCGTAGTACTCGCGAGGAGTGAGACCTCCATGGCGTTGCCTGAAGGCGGCAACAGTACCAAACCCGGTAACCGCTTTGGCCGCTAGGTTGCGCACATGCACAAAGCCATGGGAGGCGCTCAGTTGCTCATTATCTTGAGCCTTGCTGATGGCATCGCTAAAGCTCTTGCTGTCTACACGGAGCTTCTCACGCGCTTCTACAGTCATAGCTGATTGGGCTGTCTTCATGGCTCCAGCGGCATCGTTGTTAGCTAACTGCCGGAAGGCTTTTAGTACCTTGCGGTGGAACTGCTTGTCTGCCCACATGGCATACGAGATAAGAGCATCTTGGTCGGCAACATAGGTCTTGGTGCTTCTACTGCCGCCGTTATCTAAAGAGAGTAATTTTTGTTCAGACGCCAGTTTTGGCGTCTGGGCGTTTTTTGTGCACATCAGGTCACGCGCTACGGCTGTACGAACCCAGCGGTTAGGCCGCTTGGCCTCAATGCCAGAGAGCCAGTGGGAATGCACCTCGTTGAGGTCAAACATGCCGTGCTCGTTGGAGCTGATGGTTGCGGTGATTTCATTGAAGGTGAGAGTTACGTTAATCATTAGGTCTTTCCTATTCAGAAGCTCACCCAAAGACCCATCCATCAACCGCCCACTAACCTTTAAAAGACCAGCGGTTGACGGCAATGGATGAGCTTGTGAATGAGTAGTCAGTGTTGGAGGGAGTGAGCTGGGTTGCTCGGTGAGGGAGTGACAGACTTGGTTCTGTCTTAGGGGAGGGGTATCGATTAGAGGACTGTGGTTACTCGGCTGGTGCCTTGTTCTCCTTGGGCTGAGAGTTGCTCTCAGCGTCTGCAGGATCATCGTAGGTGAAGTAGACCTTGCCTCGGTCATCAACATAAAAGGTAAGCATCGGGTTTGTTCCAGGTGAAGGCTGATAGTCCTGCTGAAAGCAGGGCATCACGAGCAGGGGAGGGACGTTTGCTCGCTTACAGGCAAGGGGAATTAATTGTGTGACGGGCAGCTCTAGTTCTTCTGGTTACTTTTCGTCCATGCGTAGTGATCCTTAGGGGATCGTTTTGTTCTCTTCTATAAAACCTGCCCTTAGTATGCGATGATTCTCTGCGTGGTCACGGAATCATTATTTGGTTAACGACAATTTCAGAAGAGAGACCTTAGTGGACAACGACCTCAAATTTATTGGACTAGAAGAACACCGCCTGACTTTTAAACAGGCTAGCTACCTGTATCAGTTGCACTACATGTATAGCGATTTCGGAGAACCGGTTGCGGTAAACAAGTTGGCGCAAGAGGTAGGTCAAACTACCAGTAACTTGAACAGAGAACTGCGTAAGCAAGAGGCTAGGGGCTTTATTAAGCTGGTGCGGCACAATGGCGTAAATGCTGCGGTGCCCCTATACAGTTTCGATGATGGTGATGATGATTGCGATGACGAAGATAATCTCACGCTGGTTTTTGCTCCGTTCAACACAGCAGAGAAGAGAGAAAAGCTTGAGGACATTGAGTCTTACGATGAGGGCCAAGGGTTAACCGTGGCTGATGCGTATGCGACTTTAAGGTATGTCCTAGAAGAAGATGCCGACAGGAAGTACCAGCAGCACTCTCGCGGATACATTGATGAAGGTAAGGACTTTATTGCCTACGAGACCAAACGTATTCGTGAGCCTGTCATCCAGTCATTATTATGTGGGTTGCCTGAGTGGGATGCTCGTGAAGGCCATGATACGGCGACTGTCTCTGCTGTTTTGCGTATGGGGATGATTCATTTAGTCGATCAATTGTTCTACAGGTTAGCTAAGAGCAACGGTAGAACCTTCACTCCTGTCCTGACGAAGAAAGAGAAGCAAGTTAATGGACTGCACTCTAAATTCGAGGTGTTGTCTCTTAAGCCTAGAGTTCCCGACCTATGGAAGTTAAGGTCAGCTCAAGTGCGTCACTGCAAAGGGTTGAGTGCGTTTCGCTGGAAGTCGACTAAAGGGTTAACTTTGCAGATGAGCACCAGTTACTTTTTATGCGACATTGAGTCTGAGTACCAACAGAGAATCAAGCAATCAGAAACACCTGAGGAAGCCGAAGCTTTCTTCGAGAAGGCTAAGGGCATCATTGAGTCGACTGTAGAAAAGGAACGGGTTAACTAAGCTACTGCTAGCGACCCTCGCCAAGAGGGAGACCTCCCACCAGTGGGTCTGTATGAGGTCATCAGGTGGACTGTAAGTTACTGGAGGTTGATAGTCTCCCCTACAGCCACCCTACTCTATCAGGTGGGAGGTCTATTGGATGGAGCAGACGGACGGACTTACACCGACCCCTGAGTCCTCTAGGGCACTACGTCTGCATTGTTTGGTCTCTCTGGTAGGATTCGAACCTACGACTCCATGCTCCCAAAGCATGTGGACTACCTGACTGTCCTACAGAGAGAAAGAAAGAGGTGGCAGTTATCGCTACTGCCAGAGCATGGCCCTTAGTGGACTGGAGGTGGTGTAAGGTTAGCGACAATGTCGCCTTTCTTACAATGGACTTGGCGGTGCGCCTTGGGTTCGAACCAAGGACTCACAGGTTAACGGCCTGTCACTCTGCCAACTGAGTTAGCGCACCTTTAATGTTTGAGATAGATGTTGTTGAGGGCATAACCCTCTTGGTCGAGCTGCCTGTCCTCGTCTATGAAGACCTCTGCAGCTCTATCGTATGTCTGGATGGGGCAGATGGTCGTGGTGGTCACCCAACTGCTTTCTAGCAGTTCCCTGATGATGGACTCTGAGTTGAGCCTAGAGGCCCTCGCCTTAAGTGAGACCAAAGGTACACACTCAGTCTCTAGCCTTGCCTTCGGTGACTGTGAGTTGACCATAGGTTACTGATGGAGACCCTCGGCATAGGGGAAGTCAGAGGAGGGCTGAAGGTAGGCCTATACCATTCCCTTCATCATTGTCATGGTAAATGGCTCCATGGTGGGCTGAAGGTTTACCTATAGGTGTTACCTTTAGTTTCCCTTTCATTCCATTTCATTCCATGGGAAGGGTTTATCTTGACGGTTCATTTAGCGAACTATTTGATGGCGTTTTGATCACCTTGGACCGTGCCCTGTTGCCTTTCTGAAAGGGCCTTTCGTACTCGTAAAGTGGGCTGCTTAACCTTGGGAGGCAGTGGGAGTGCTGGAGGTGAACAAACAGGGTGGGACAGACAGAGAAGCCCAGGGTTTACTAGTGATCAATGCTTGAGCTATTGTTCAAAAAATAGGGAGCAACTCAGGTCACCATCAGTAACCGTCATCACTCCCTAGTTTCTTTCTTCGATAAAAACCCAAGAGCTACCCAAGGCATAAGAGAGGGTGACCTAAGGTAAGGCTCCCTGTTCTCTCTAAGGGAAGGCTTTAAACGAACAGCTCACTTCCAGTTCCGCTGGACTGTGCTTTTGCTGATGTCTAGCTCTTCCCAAACGGCTTTCTGCGTATACCCCTTAGCCTTCAGCTCCTGCACCTGCTCATAGGCCACAGACTTGGGGCGACCGAGGGCTTTGCCTTCAGCCTTAGCCCTAGCCAAGCCCTCTTGTGTGCGCTCCTTGATGCGTTGGCGCTCCATCTCAGCGACTGCGGCCATTACTGTTAGCTGAAGCTTCCCTGCTGCAGAGGTGAGGTCTATCTCTCCCAAGTCCAGAGACACCACCCGCACCCCTTTGTCCTTCAGCATTGTGACTGTGTTCAGGACATCTATAGTATCTCTGCCCAGTCGGTCTAACTTGAGGACTACGAGCGTGTCACCTGGCTCCAGCTTATGCTCTACCAGTTGACGAAACTGGGGACGCTCAAGGGCACAGACACCGCCGCTCACAGTCTCACTGATGACCCTATGGTCAGGCAGCTTGAACCCTCTGCTCTCTAGGGCGAGGCGTTGGTTCTCTACTGTCTGCTCCATGGTAGACACACGGAGATAGGAGTAGGTGCGTCCATCATTGACGTTGTTCATCTTTGTTGTTCCCCTGTGGCGAGATACCAGCCGACCCGCAAGGCTTGCTTAAAGGTCTGACATTGTACTGAGACACCCCGTACCGTTACAATTGCGAGGCCGTTTACTTGTTTGATAATCATGCTCGATTCTCCAATGAGTTACGGTAGGGCTGGGGCTAGTTGCAGCTAACCTCAGCCCACTCTTCAACCTGCTCTCAGAGATCCTCTAGTAGGCTCCTGAGGCCTTTCAGTTCCAACCATGGCCAAGGCCTCTAGGTTGCTGTTCGTGCCCTCACAGCGGCCCTGAGTGGCTCTCACTGCCTTGTCATCTGACCAAAGCCTGCGCCACTCCCAAGCCTGTAAGCTCATGGCTAGCCTGATGTGCTGGGCTGTGCCCTTGGCGCTCTTGGAGTAGAACAGGTGGCCTCCAATCAACTGGTTCCAGTAGTACTTGTGGTCAGGGCTGCGGGTAATCACCCAGACCTTCTCAGGATTCCAGAGGTCTTGAAGGCGTACCTCTGTGTAGCCGTTGGGCTTTTGCTGTTTGCTGATGAGTCTCATCGTTTGGTTCTCCTGTTAGTGATTGTGTTCGTTGATGATGGTTAGGTACTCGCCTTGGCCTAGGTACAGCTCTGTCCATTCACCATTGAGGACACAGTCACGGGCAAAGGCTTCGCAATCGAAGTACTGCAGGGCAACACCGTCTAGAGAGAAACAGAACTTGGCCCAGTCGTAGGCTGCGTCCTTGGTACTCCCGTGCTGCCACTGAACGTACTCAAGGCGCTCTAGTGCTTCTGGAAGGGACAACCCTTGGTTCTGGGCTAGGTGTTTAACAATGGCTTTCTCCTCGTCGCTGAGGGCTTCCCAGTCCTCAAGTTGCTCGAAGTAGACAGAGAGGCTCTGACCTGAGAGTGACCAAAGGTCTGCATCCCCATCAATGAACTCGACCTCATGCTCAAAGTCTCCGCTTGGGTCAACTGCCTGTGCTCGCTTGAGCTTGCTGCCGTAATCTTCCTGACCGTGGAAGTAAAAGCCCTGAAGGTTCCAAGAGTAAGGACAGGCGTAGAACTGATGCTCACTGTTAAACACTGTCTCCCGCTCTTGCTGCTGTTGGTCTTCGATGGTCTGCTCAATGGTCTGCACGTTGGCTGCGGTCTGTTGTGTTTGGTTCAGCATGGTGTGTTCCTAAGGTATTCATGGTTGTGTTCAAAAACGTGTATTCATAATTCATGTGGTGCCATAAGTCGTCAACCCCTAATTTGTGAATACCGAACTGACCGATCAAATACTGATCATCAAAAAGGGTGGTTTATGACTACGTATAAGGAAGGGAACCTGAGCTAAGGTCCGGACAAGTGGAGATTGTTTTGTGAGCAGCAAGGTTCTGAAGTGGAGGAGAGGACAGAACAGCTAGCAGCTCTCGACCGTCTGCCAGTAGAGCAGGGCCTTTGGTTCTCTTGGTGGGCATCCCCTGTGTATTTTCAGACGAACTATGAGCGCCTCGGGTCTGCTTAAGGTGAGGAGTTAACGTGCTGCTAGGAAATGGCCGGGCGTGGACCAGAGGCCCCCCACGGGGGGTGAAAGCCTTTCGTTGCCATTCGAGGGTGGGCTGACAAAATTTTTGGGAAAATCATCCGGTCAACTATGGGCCGTTAGCCTTGAAGCCATGCTAAGTGATTGACACTAATGGTTTTGTGCTGCCTAATTGTTCAATTGGTTTAGGAGAGGTTCATTATGACAGGGCGATTCCAAGGAATTGATCAGTGGTTGAAGACCGTTGATAAAACCGTGGGCACCAATAGTGACATTGGGCGAATGATTAGGCATGTGGAGTCAATGACTGCACCTGTAAATGGCTTATTGAAAAGTAGGGCATTTGCTCTTGCAGCAATGACAGCGGAAAGTGTTGCCCTTACAAAGGCTATGCAGCCTATCAATCAGCTAATTTCACCGACTCTACTAGCAGAAGTCCATAGAGCTGCTCGGAGCACAGAGTTTGCCTCCAGCATGTTTGGTAGAGGGGTGTCTATGGAGTGGTTCAAGCAAAACGAAGCACTCTACAAACACGCTGAAGCTGTCGCTGCAGTCATTGCACCGATTCCTGATGTTACCTTGGCACATGCTTTGTCGAACATAGGTATCCTTCATCAGCGGGGTTTGGTCTGGCCTCAGTCAGAAGTTATAGAGGAGGAGTTGGGGGGGATAACTGACCTTGACGAGGAGGAGGTAAATAGTTTCATTGACAGGTTGGCGGAGGTGCAGCCTGTTGAGCGACTCACAGATTTCTATAATCGAATCCCGGCCAGTGTGAAAGTTGTACTGTCGTTGCTTTGGGCTTACGTGATGAGTTTGGTCAGTTTTGGGAACCTGTGGGATTACGTCTCTCCAGCTCTCGAACTCTGCCTTGCCATTAGGGAAGACTCTACGAAATCCAGTAGGGAGAAGGTAAGGAGCATCAAGCGGCGACACCTTCAGGTTTCGATGCTGCTAGCTTCAGAGCTACGGTTTGTTACTGCAGATGATGTCCCGCTGTTTGATGAAATGTCTAGCCGCTCTGAACAAGTCCGCGAGTTAAAGACTGGAGTTGTAGTTGTGCTTCTTGAGAAACGGAGGAACTGGGCCAATGTGAAGGTTATGTATGAGGATGGGGAGTCGGAAGAAGGCTGGATGTTTTCGCGTTACCTTGAGAGGTTCAAAATAGATTCGAGTGAGGACTTTTAAGCGACTGTGTGATCACCGACGGTGGTAAGTGCCCATGCAACTACCTAGATTTCACGTAGCTGCACGGGTACTTGAGAGGAATACTGGGTTTTAAGGCGCTGTGTGCGAGGGTAGGTTGTCCCAGCTACTATCTGGGTCATCATCTGCTTGCTGAAGTGAAGCCTTGGTGTTGAAGGGGTAGCGAGAAGTGAACTGCTTCTCCTCTCCCAGGAACACATCAGCAGCGTACTTCTTGCCCTTCGCTTTCCCCGTAGATGATAGCTCTAAGCGCAGACCAAAGGGGGCAACATCAACCACTCCTGCCTCAGTATCTATGACCATGTTAAGGTCTAAGGCTCTTAGCCAAGCGTTGTACTTACGCCTGATGTTTACATCGTCTCCCGCCAGTACACTCTGAGTGGCATCAGCCAATTGTTCCAGCACACCCTTTTGGCTCTCAGGCTCCCGCATGGCATCTGAGAGATCATTACGGGATTGCTTCAGCTCTACTTCTATCTCTAGGCTACGGGCTTCCAGTTCCTCCATCTTCTTCTGTACTGCGGGACTGCTGTTTCCAGAGAGGATGAAGTTAAGGGCGTTCTCAATCTTGGATTGGTTCTCTACCTGTTCTGCTTCGAGCTGGCGCACTGCTTCTTTGATAACTGACACCCGGTCATCGTTACCTTTGGTTTGAACAGGCTGTGCCTTAGTGAGTGCAATGACCACTGCTTGCTCAATGAGGTGATAGGGGTGGGTCAGATGCTTGCAGCCTTGGCCTGTCTTAGCGTTGTAGCAGACGCAGTAGGGTCTACCTGAGGGCTTCTTGTTCACCTGCATGGTGGCACCACAAGAGCAGTGGAATACGCCTTGAAATAGGTTGGCGAAGTTGTTGCCTGACTTACCACCGCCGCCAAGCTTGCGCTTCCCTACGGCCTTTTGGGCCTCATGCCAGTCAGCATCAGAAACGATGCGAGGGAATAGATTAGGGATTGGGTCACCGTCGGGCTTGGCAGCTCCCTTGCCACCAATCACTCGGCGTGGCTGTAGCTCACCAATGGGGGCACGGCTGGTGATGATCTTCCTTACAGAGGCAACAGCCCAGCCCTGTGCTCGCCCAAAGGGTTTGATGCCCCGTTGGTTCAGGTCAGTGGCAATAGAATAGTACCCATGGCCTTCGATGCAGAGCTTGAAGATCTCTTTAACTACTGATGCCCGGTCTTCAATAACTTCATAGCTGTCTTCGGTTCGCTTAAGCCATGCTGGCGGTGTCCACTTAACTGGCTTGCCGCTCTCTTTTGCTTCTTGGCGCTGGCGTTCCCAGTTGGCTTTTGAACGCACAGACTTGGCTGCTGACTCTTCGTGGGCACGAGCCATTACTAGCAGCGACATCATGAGGTCAGGAAGGTCGTTAACTGAGTCAGCGGTGTATCGCTTGCCGTCCATGAGGGTGGCAATCTCGATTCCTGCATTGAGGAGGCTGAGGAACTGCTGGAGGGCGGTTGTGACTTTCTGGCGGGATAAACGGTCGAGGGACTCAACGAGAAGGACTGTGCCTTGCTCAATCTCACCTGCCTCGACCATTTTAACTAGTGCACCAAGCTCACCGTATTCAACGTGGTGACCATGGTAGCCACTTCTACCTTTATCTAGGTAAACGTCTATCAGCTCTAAGTCATGCTCTGCGGCATAGCTCTGTGCTGCTGTAGATTGGCGACGAAGACTGTCGCCGTGTATCTGTTCTTGCTTACTAAATCTCTGGTAGCTGATGGCTTTTTGGCGGCTCACTTAGAACTCCTGTTGTCCTCCGATCACCGCCATTGTACCATTAGGGGGTAACTGTGCACATAACCACGGCGTTGTCCAACATACGGTTGGAGAAGCCCCACTCGTTGTCGTACCAGGCCATTACTTTCACCAGGCGACCGTTCACTCGGGTTTGAGTGGCGTCGAAGGTGGAGGAGTAAGGGCTGTGGTTGAAGTCGATGGACACCAGAGGCTCGTGGTTTACAGCCAGAACTTCGCTCATGGCACCAGAGGCGCACGCCTTCTCGATGATGGCGTTCACTTCTTCGATGGTGGTGTCTCGGCTGGCCACGAAGGACAGGTCAACCAGAGAAACGTTCACGGTAGGTACACGAACCGCACCGCCGTCAAACTTACCAGCCAGCTCAGGCACAACCAGGCCCACAGCAGCAGCAGCGCCAGTCTTGGTTGGGATCATGTTGATCGCAGCAGCACGGGCACGACGCAGGTCGGAGTGGTAAACATCAGACAGACGCTGATCGTTGGTGTAGGCGTGAACAGTGGTCATCAGACCAGATTCGATGCCCAGCTCGTCGTTCAGCGGCTTGGCAAAAGGTGCCAGGCAGTTGGTGGTACAAGAAGCGTTGGAGATAACGGTCATGTCTGGGGTGATAACGTCGTGGTTAACACCGTAAACAACAGTGGCGTCTACTTCTTTACCTGGAGCGGAGATGATCACCTTCTTGGCGCCAGCTTCGATGTGCTTGGAGGCGGTCGCTTTGGTGGTGAAAATACCGGTGCACTCGAACACGACATCCACACCCAGGTCTGCCCAAGGCAGCTTGGAGGGATCGCGCTCGGAGAAAGTCAGAATCTTGTCACCGTTGATGGTGATGGCATCTTCGCTGTGCTCAACTTTAGCGTTGAAGCGACCGTGTACGGAGTCGTACTTGGTCAGGTGAGCGTTGATGGATGCGTCACCCAGGTCGTTAATGGCAACGATTTGGATGGGGTAGTCTTTTTCGCTTTCATACAGTGCACGGACGACATTGCGGCCGATACGGCCATATCCATTGATGGCAACTTTGATCATAGCGATACCTGTCTCATAACTTTAATAACTGTGGTTAATTTACAACAATGAAGCCGGTGGTCAAGGGTGACGACGCAATAATTTGCTGTATTTGGGTAAATGTTACGACACATCAAGTTTTGACAGCTTAAAGCCTAGTACACAAAGGGCTAAACCGTGGTGAAGATCACGTTAACCCTCATGGCTCTGTGAGCAAGAAATCATCATTTGGCCTGAAAGGGCAAAAGAAATTTAATTACAGATTTAGGCTCTCTGGCTTAAATTTCCCCTCTTCCAGCAGTTCGTCGATCTGCTCCGCTCTCTGGTCCAGTTTGCTTCTTTTTACTCCTGCTGAGTTGGCCAGTAGCCTCAGCCTCTGCTCGTTCACCAACTCAGGCTGGTGACGGGATATCAGCTTGGCAAACAGGTAGGCCTGGGCGGGCTGGTCCAGATTCATGTACTCCTGGGACAACTCCAGGTAGGTATCGATGGAGGGGTAGGGCAGGTCATTCAGTGTATCCAGAAGATAATCTACGGCTTTCTGAGGGTTAGCCCTTGAGTAGTAGGAGGCAGCGAACTGCTTGAGCTCCACGGTATCGAGCTCGCCATTGCGCTCGGACTGCAGGAACTGGCCCAGAGCCTGGGTGTCGTTCATTCGGGTCCAGCGATAGAAGGTGATGTAGGGCGAGTTGTCTCCGCTGGTGCTGTTTTGCAATTTCTTCAGCGACTTTTGCGAAGAGATATAACTTTCGATGCGAGCCGTTTCCCTCTCTTTGGCCACGATGCGATTCTCGATCATGGTGGCCTTCTCCATGCACTTAACGTAATTCTCCAGTGCAATGAGCTCGTTATACAGGGTGTGTCTGTCTGATTCCTTATGCTCGTAGCGGGTCCAAATCACCTGTGAACGCTCTTTGACACACCACCCGGTCAGGGCGACGTCGGCGCACATTTGGGGGTTGCTCTCGCACACCTCCTGCAGGGTGAGCCGTGTGTCACAGGCGGTGAGGGGTAGCAGCAGTGCCGCTAAAGCAATTACTCGCATTGTGTAAACTTACCAAAAATTTTCTCAATTACAGCGGTAAACCGCCATTTTGTCTAATTAAATTACGGGTTTAGCTGGCTGGAATCAACCTGATGATCTTCTGTAGAATACCGCCAGCTGGCCAACGTAGCCACGTAATCTGTACCCATTTCATGGTCTTTTGACTTAGTCGACATTATAGGTCCTAAGCTGTAGATCATGCCTAGAAAGGATTTGTCCCAAATGACCGCTGACAAGCATCTGAAAAGCTGGCAAGAACGTTTTGAAATGGCGGAAGCGATGCAGCCCCTTATTGGCAAGCTGTACCGCAACCAGGGCATCGAAGTGCTGGTGTATGGCAAGAGCCTGCTCAACGCCTCCACCATCGACATCATCAAGATGCACCGCCTGGTTCGCAAGCACGAGGGCGACAAGCTGCGCCTGCGTGAGAGCTTCCCCTTCCTGGAAGCCCTGAGCAAGCTGGACGTTAAGTATGCTCGTGTCGACCTGGGCAAACTGGCCATCAACTACTGGCGCAACCACAGCGATGGCAGCGAGATTGAAGCCTATGTTGCCAAAGAGATGGCGCCTGCCTCCAATCAGGAAGTTGAGCAGCGTGACGTGGTTCTGTACGGCTTTGGCCGTATCGGCCGTCTGCTGGCCCGCCTGATGATCGAGCGTACCGGTGTGGCCAACAACATGCGTCTGCGCGCCATCGTGGTGCGTGGCGGTCGTGATGGTGACCTGGAGAAGCGCGCCAGCCTGTTGCGTCGTGATTCCATTCATGGTCCTTTCAACGGTTCCATCGAAGTGGATGCCGAAAACAACGCCATCATCGCCAACGGCACCTACATCCAGGTGATCTACGCCAACAGCCCAGATCAGGTGGATTACACCGAGTACGGCATCGACAACGCCCTGGTGGTGGACAACACAGGTATCTGGAAGGATGAAGAGGGCCTGGGCCTGCATCTGAAGTCCAAGGGGACTGCCAAGGTGCTGCTGACTGCCCCTGCCAAGGGCGACATCAAGAACGTGGTATACGGTGTAAACCAGGCAGACATCCTGGACGAGGACCTGATTGTGTCCGCCGCTTCCTGTACCACCAACGCCATCACCCCTGTGCTGAAGGCCATCAACGACGAGTACGGCATTCGCAATGGTCACGTTGAAACCGTTCACTCCTACACCAACGATCAGAACCTGATCGACAACTACCACAAGGGTGACCGTCGTGGCCGTAGTGCACCGCTGAACATGGTGCTGACCACCACAGGTGCTGCCAAGGCGGTGGCCAAGGCTCTGCCTGAACTGAAGGGTAAGCTGACCGGCAACGCCATCCGCGTTCCTACTCCTAACGTTTCCATGGCCATCATGAACCTGAACCTGGCCAAGGAAACCGACCGCGATACCTTGAACGAGTACCTGCGTGAAGTGGCCCTGCACTCCAACCTGCAGAGCCAGGTGGATTTCACCGAGTCCACTGAGATTGTGTCTACCGACCTGGTGGGCTCTCGCTACGCTGGTGTGGTGGACTCTCAGGCCACCATCGTGGACGGTGACCGCGCAGTACTGTACGTTTGGTACGACAACGAGTTCGGCTACAGCCGTCAGGTGATTCGCGTCATGAAGAAGATGCTGAACCTGACCACGCACGTTATTCCTGCCTAAGGGATAATCAGATGAAAAAAACCGGCGCATGCGCCGGTTTTTTTGTGCCTGACAAGCCTGGTGTAAACAGGGTCAGATGCAACGCGCAGGCTTGGGTAAGCCGGCGATCTTGGTGGCCTGTTTGGCCGGGCCCTTGGGAAACAGCTTGTAGAGGTACTTGGAGTTGCCTTTGTCCTCTCCCAGCTTCTGCCCAATCGCCTTGACCAGCACCCGGATGGCGGGGCTGGTGTTAAACTCCACGTAGAAGTCGCGGACAAAGTTGACCACTTCCCAATGGGCGTCGGAGAGTTCAATCCCCTCCTGCTCGGCCAGAATTGGCGCCATCTCAGGCTGCCACTGGCTGGAATCGAGCAGATAGCCCTGTTTGTCGGTGGCGATCTCCTGGCCATTAAAATTCAACATCATTACCACGCCTGTACTTTCTCAAACTCCAGCGTCAGCTGGACAAATCTATCGTAGTCGACCACCTCAATGGGGGCATTCACCCGGGAGTTCAAGCCTCGGGCCTCAAGATCTTCCTTGAGTGCATAGCAGGGGTGATCAGATAGCTGCTGTTGCCACTGTGGCAGTGTGGCAGCGATGACGGCATCCTGCATCAACAAGATGCCATCACCCGGGGTCAGGGTGCGTAGCATCAGGGTCAGCCCGTCGGAGTCGGACGGGGAGCGGGATTGGGTATGGAGTACGTTCAAAATGTCAGTACCTGTTCTGTTTGGTTCAACGCCAGGGCAAAGTCGTCTTTGTCGGCCACTTCTACCTCTATCAACAGGTCCTCGCCGTTCAACCCCCGCTCTGCCAGGGAGGTGGCGCAGACCCAGATCTCTTCCACATCATAGAGGGGCAGGGCCTTGAAGGTGGCGATGTAATCGCGCCCCTCGATGGCGCCAGGCTGCTGGTCCTTGAGCAGCTGATAGACTCCGTCGCCGCAGAAGAACAGCCGGGTTGGGATGTCGTAGCTGGCTCCGAGCAGTGCCAGGTCCAGCGCCTCACGGCCTCGGGGGGTGCCATGGGGGGCCCGGGTAAATAGGATTCCTAACTGTTTCATCAGAATTGCACCGTTCTGTCCACCTGCTGCATGGTAGTGACCAGCTCGCCCAGGCCACCCAGGATAAAGGGGGAAGCCAGGTTGGCACTGTCCAGGCCGCCATCCTCGGCGGCTTCTGCATCGATGATGCCCCGGCGCAGCCCGGCTGAGACGCAACTGACCAGGGGCACCTGATGCTCTCGATGAAGGTCCAGCCAACGCTGTGACAGGTCCAGCTCGTCGCTGGCGGGCATCAGCATGCGGCTGGCATTGAGCACACCGTGCTGATAGAAGAACACCTGCTCAAGGCGGTGTCCCTGTGCCAGCAGGGTTTCACAGAATTTCAGGGCAGACCAGGCTGACTGACTGCCGTAGGGTTCGCCATTAACGACGACTAGAAAAGAACTCATTTCGGATTCGTAACCAAAGAAAAAGGCCCCGACTTGGGGCCTTAGTGTATCTCAAACAGTGCGCTTAGTCGTCGCTCATGCCCAGCAGGCTCAGCAGGCTGACAAAGATGTTGTACAGCGAGACGAACAGGGTCACGGTGGCGTTGATGTAGTTGCGCTCGCCGCCGTGGATGATGGCGCTGGTCTGCATCAGGATGGCACCGGAGGAGAACAGGATGAACAGGCAGCTCAGGGCCATGCTCAGGGCCGGGATCGCCAGGAAGATGTTGGCAATAAAGGCGGCGATGATCACCCAGAAGCCCGCCATCATCATGCCGCCCAGGAAGGACATGTCCTTACCGGTAACCAGCACGTAGGCAGAGAGGCCGAAGAAGGTGAGGGCGGTACCGCCCAAGGCCATCAGCACGACGTCGCCCATGCCTGCACCCAGGTACATGTTTAGGATTGGGCCGATGGTGTAGCCCATAAAGCCGGTCAGGGCGAACACGGATACCAGGCCCATGGCACTGTTGGCGGTGCGGCTAACCAGGAACAGCAGACCGTAGAAACCCGCCAGAACAATAAAGATGTTTGGTCGTGGCAGCTCGAGTGCCATAGTGACACCGGCGACCGCAGCTGAGAAAGCCAGGGTCATGGCCAGCAGCATATAGGTGTTGCGTAGAACTTTGTTGACCTCGACGCCGGTGGAGCTGGCGACGGTTTCAAAACGTTGGGTCTGCATGTGGACTCCTTCTTTGTGGCCCGTTTCTGACAGGTTAGAGCCACCGATTCCTGAAAAGTTTAACTCTACAAGCTGATATGGGAATGGGGCAACGGTTTTTCAACCAATTTAGTAACAAAACCACTGCTGTGGCCAGTGGTTAGACGTTGGTTTCGGAAAAACCGTTACACAATTATGGCTTACCCGACCCTTTCGGGCTCGTTGACGATTTATGACAAAACTTCTACCTTAGGCGGGTTAGCCTTCCTGAGTCGAAGGCGGCCGCTAGGCAAACAGGTCCGTCAGAGACCGCCGGGTGCCATTTCACCTGATTTGTACGGTTTCATACCGAGTCGATTGGTCAGTTGCCATTGGGCTGACCATCATTGGGCTGGGTATTTTACAGGTTAAGGATTAACTCACTCACTATGGATACTCTAAGCATCGCCCTGGAGCTTGAGCCCCACCTGATTGCCCTGGAAAAAAGGCTGTTTGTTCCCGCTACGCGGCGCAGTCGCGAACTGCTCGCCTTTCTGATTCATAAGGATTTTATTGAGGTGGGAGCGTCCGGGCGCGAATTTGGCCTGGATGAAGTGCTTGTGCGCTTGCCGCAAGAGGACTCCTTTGGTGTCGAAGCTCAGGAGTTCAGGGTCAGGCAACTTGCTCCGAATCTGTGTCAGGTGCTCTACAACGCCAAGCTGACCCGGGGGACCGTGGTCAGCCACTCCCGGAGAAGTTCTCTGTGGACCCTTGAGGATCATCGCTGGCAGATGATTCATCATCAGGGGACGCCTTGTCAGCCGTTCTGAGGCATTTGCTCCTATGAGTGACCAGATTGTTCGCCCATATCGCGCGGAGGATGCCCAGGCGCTTACGGACATCTTCTACGACACCATTCACCATGTTGGGATTGAGCACTATACCCGGGCTCAGGTAAACGCCTGGGCGCCATTGCCAAAAGAGTACCAACGCTGGCAGCAAAGGTTGGCTCAGTGGCCCCCTATGGTTGCCGAGCTCGATGGTCAGGTGGTGGGCTTTATTACCCTCACTCCCACAGGCCATATTGAGTGGACCTATACACACCGAAACTATCAGCGTCAGGGGATTGCCTCCAGGTTGTACAGGCACCTGGAACAGCAAGCACATCAACTGGGATTGAGTCGATTGACCGTGGATGCATCCCGTTTTGCCCGCCCCTTTTTTGAGACCAAAGGGTTTGTGGTTGTTCGGGAGAATCAAACCCTTCGCCGGGGTGAAAAACTGCAGAATTGGCGTATGGAAAAGCGCCTCTAGGAAGTCAAACCATCTGAAGGGCAGATCTTTTGTCAATCCCGCTGGATTCAGGGGTTTACACCGGCCGATCCTTTCACTATTATTGCCGCCACTGGAGAGATGGCTGAGTGGTTGAAAGCACCGGTCTTGAAAACCGGCAAGGGTTAATAGCCCTTCTAGGGTTCAAATCCCTATCTCTCCGCCATATTTCGTTCAACCCGCCTCTGAGGCGGGTTTTTTCGTACAACTCGCACTCTGCGAGAGAGTCAAGGTCTGAAGTCGCAGCAGCGAACTGACGATTTAGGATTGTCACAAGGGTGTGCGAGACTCAGTCAACGGCAGCAAAAGCGGAGCTCGGCTCCCTGTGATGCCGGGGAGAGGCAACTTGGCGTTGCTCACCCTGGTGAAGAGGCTAAAGATTCCGGTCCCGAATCCCCGTTGGCATTGATGAAGTGGGCTATAATTCGGTCGGCTAAGTCAGGCTTCCCAAACGACGTCGGACGTGAGTATTCCTACCAACAGCTTGTGATAGGCGATAACTGGCGAAATCATTTCGCTAAGTGCGTATCTTTTGGTTGCAAAAGTGGTATACTCCCCCGCCGAAAAGTGACAACGATTGTTTTTTCAGAGTAAAGCAATGACTGATTTATCAAAATACAGAAATATCGGTATCTTCGCGCACGTTGATGCCGGTAAGACCACCAGTACCGAGCGTATCCTGAAGCTGACCGGTAAGATCCACAAGACCGGTGAAGTGCATGACGGCGCCGCCACCACTGACTTCATGGAGCAGGAAGCTGAGCGTGGTATTACCATTCAGTCTGCTGCTACTACCTGTTTCTGGAACGATCACCGCCTGAACATCATCGACACCCCCGGACACGTTGACTTCACCGTTGAAGTTTACCGTTCCCTGAAGGTTCTCGATGGTGGTGTTGGTGTATTCTGTGGTTCCGGTGGTGTTGAGCCCCAGTCTGAAACCAACTGGCGTTACGCTAACGAATCCGAAGTAGCCCGTCTGATCTTCGTGAACAAGCTGGACCGTATGGGTGCAGACTTCTACCGCGTTGTAGGCCAGGTGAAGAACGTACTGGGTGCGCGTCCCCTGGTTATGACTCTGCCTATCGGTATCGAAGATGACTTCAAGGGCGTTGTAGATGTACTGAGCCAGAAGGCTTACATCTGGGACGACTCCGGTCTGCCTGAGAACTACGAAGTAGTTGAAATCCCTGCCGAGCTGCAGGAGAAGGCTGCCGAGTACCGCGAAGAGCTGATGGAAACCGCTCTGGAGATGGACGAAGACCTGCTGATGGAGTACCTGGAAGAAGGCACCGAGCCTTCCATGGAGCAGATCAAAGCCTGCATCCGTAAAGGTACCCGTGACCTGGTGTTCTTCCCCACCTACTGTGGTTCCGCCTTTAAGAACAAAGGTATCCAGCTGGTACTGGACGCGGTAGTTGACTACCTGCCTGCTCCTACCGAAGTAGACGCTCAGCCTCTGACCGACCCAGAGACTGGTGAGCCTACCGGTGAAGTAGCCACCGTATCCGCTGACGAGCCTCTGCGTGCTCTGGCGTTTAAGATCATGGACGACCGTTTCGGCGCCCTGACCTTCATCCGCATCTACTCCGGTGTTCTGGAAAAGGGTATGACCATCCTGAACTCCGCCACCGGCAAGACCGAGCGTATCGGTCGTATGGTAGAGATGCACGCCGACGAGCGTACTGAACTGACCCGCGCTCAAGCTGGTGACATCATCGCCGTAGTTGGCATGAAGAACGTGCAGACCGGTCACACCCTGTGTGATCCTAAGCACGAGTGCACCCTGGAGCCCATGATCTTCCCTGAGCCTGTAATCTCCATCGCTGTTGAGCCGAAGGACAAGGGTTCCGTTGAGAAGATGGGTATCGCCATCGGTAAGATGGTTGCTGAAGATCCTTCCTTCCAGGTTGAGACCGACGAAGAGTCCGGTCAGACCATCCTGAAGGGTATGGGTGAACTGCACCTGGATATTAAAGTAGACATCCTGAAGCGTACCTACGGCGTTGAGCTGGAAGTTGGTCAGCCTCAGGTTGCTTACCGTGAGACCATCACCTCCGCCATCGAAGACAGCTACACTCACAAGAAGCAGTCTGGTGGTTCCGGTCAGTTCGGTAAGATCGACTACCGCATCAAGCCTGGCGAGCAGGGTTCCGGCTTCACCTTTGCCTCCACTGTTGTGGGCGGTAACGTGCCTAAGGAATTCTGGCCTGCCATTGAGAAAGGCTTCCGTGACATGATGGATACCGGTCCTCTGGCTGGCTTCCCTGTTCTGGACGTTGAAGTTGAGCTGTTCGACGGTGGCTTCCACGCGGTTGACTCCTCTGCAGTGGCCTTCGAAATCGCCGCTAAAGGCGCATTCCGTCAGTCCATGCCTAAGTCCGGTCCTCAGCTGCTGGAACCCATCATGAAGGTGGACGTGTTCACTCCTGAAGATCACGTTGGTGATGTTATCGGTGACCTGAACCGTCGTCGCGGCATGATCAAGGACCAGGAAGCTGGTGCTACCGGCGTACGCATCAAGGCAGACGTACCTCTGTCCGAGATGTTCGGTTACATCGGTCACCTGCGTACCATGACTTCCGGTCGTGGCCAGTTCTCCATGGAGTTCAGCCACTACGCACCTTGTCCTGCTAACGTTGCCGAAGAGGTAATTGCAGAGACCAAGGCTAAGAACGCCAAGTAATTCTTGAGTTCTTTCCTAAAGCCCCGGCCCAGTGCCGGGGCTTTTGTTTTTCTGATACATAAACCTTGTGCACGAAACTTGTTCATTCCGATCCAGGTGTTAGCATTAGTCTATTGAGCTTTCACAAGGAGTGAGTGCATGCAGCCCCACGACCGTATTCCCCTCGATGACTTTGTCGAATATGACGCTGATGAGATGGTTCAGCGTTCCTCCGAGCATCTGGCACACCTGCGCAGGCGCCACTCCATTCGCAGTTTCTCGAATCGTGCTGTTCCCCAGGAGGTGATTGAGAATTGCCTGCTGGCCGCTGGCAGCGCCCCCAGCGGTGCCAACCACCAGCCCTGGCACTTTGTGGCCATCAGCTCTGACGAGGTGAAAAAGCAGATTCGAGAGCATGCAGAGCTTCAGGAGCGGGGGTTCTATGACGAGAAGCGAGCAGGGGAGGAGTGGCTTAAAGCCTTAAAACCTCTGGGCACCGATGCCAACAAACCCTATCTGGAGATCGCTCCCTGGCTGATTGCGGTATTCAGCAAGAAGCGGGGCGGGATGCACGATGATGGGGAGACCACCAACTACTATGTGCATGAGTCGGTGGGCATCGCCACCGGATTTCTGCTCAATGCGCTGCACACCAGCGGCCTGGCGACCCTGACCCACACCCCTAAGCCGATGAGCTTCCTCTCCAAGGTGTGTGGTCGTGGTGACAATGAGCGCCCCTATATGCTGATTGTGGCGGGCTACCCGGCTGAGGGGGCCACCATCCCCCTTCATGCGACCCACAAGAAGTCCCTTGAGGAGATCTCTAGCTTCCTGTGATCACATCTGGGCCGGGGCAGGCTTGCCCAGCAGTTGACTGTCCCTGGCCATCTCGATAAACAACCTCAGTCGCTGGTTTTCAAAGGGGGTTCTGGGGTAGATGGCCCACAGGGGGCCAGGAGTGGCATGGCGGCCCTCAAACAGGCGCACCATCTCGCCGCTTTCCAGGTACTTCTCGCAGCAGAAATCCGGTAACCAGCAGATGCCGTGACCCAACAGGGTCATCTGCAGGGCGGCTTCCGCCTCATCCAGCATCAGGTTGCTTTTGACCTGCAGGGTCTTCTGCTGCTCTCCATCTTGCCAAAGCCAGTCTCCATCCTTGAAATCGGTGTAGTTGAGTACCACCAGATCGTGGTCGGCCAACTCGGTGATGCTGTCAGGGACCCCCTTTCGCTCCAGGTAGTCGCGACTGGCGTAGAAGTCCCTCTGGGTCAGGGAGAGGGGCTCATTGATGAAGCTCTTGTCCTCCAGGGGCTTGGTGTTGAACATCAGATCCACATCGAACTTGGTGGCATCTGGCGGTGACCAGGTGGACTTGAGCTCCAGATCGATGCCCGGGTAGGTTTTGACGAAGCGGGACAGTACCGGGCCGGCAATGACCCGGTTGAACAGGCCCAGGGCACTGACCCTGAGTCGGCCTACAGGCTCGCCGCTGGCGCTCTTCATCTGCTCGGTGGCGGTTTGCCAGTGCTGCTCGATGTTGAGGCTGTGTTCCAGGAAGGCTTCTCCCTCTTGGGTCAGGGACAACTGACGGGTGGAGCGCTGAAACAGGGTGACGCCCAGGTGGGCTTCCAGCTGTTTGACCCTGCGGGTAACGCTGGGTCTGGGCAGGGAGAGGGAGTCGGCGGCTCGGGCAAAGCTGCCCAGGCGGGCAATCTGGTTTACCAGGCGAATGTCATCGAGAGTCACTTGATGCATAGAGGGACAACTCAGAAGTAGTTGGTTAATGACACAAAGGGTATCAGTGGATGAAACGCTGCCCAAGGGTTGGAGCAGATTTCTCGGGCCATTATTGCAGTTTCCCCCAGCATCGGTTCGGTGCCGGGGGGAACTGTGTCTTGCCTTTAGAACCTGTGTGCCAGCCCCAGGCTCAGGATATGCACATGGGCTTCTGAGTGCCCGGATACCGTCTGGCTGAAGGGTTGACCGGCGACTGGGTCAAATCCTTCGATGGCCTGATTCACTTCGATGTCGCCCAGATCCAGGTACTGGTAGCTGAGGTCCAGCTGAGTGCTGGGGGTCAGGGCCCAGCTCAGGCCAGCGGCGTAAGCGATTTGCCGGTCCACCGGTGGGTCCAGCTTATGGTTGGCCTTGGACATGGCGGACTCGTCGTAGGCGATGCCGGTTTTTAGCGTCAGCGTAGGGGAGACCTGATAATGGACACCCAGGGCGCCGCTCCAGGCGTCCTGCCAGTTGCGGGGCACCAGGATGGTGGGACCATTGTCGTGTTCAATCAGGCTTCGGTCCATATCAGACCACTGGGCCCACTCGATGTCTGCCAGCAGGCTGAGAGCCGGTGTGAGCTTGTGCTCCACGCTCAAGGTCACCAGGTCCGCCAGATTAAATTGCTGGGTGGCTTTATCGTGCACCGGTCCCATAGGGGTGGACATGGCGGTGTCGCCCCGAAGCTGGTGCTCGACGCCGGCCACGTAACGCAGCCCCAGGCTGGTGTGTTGCCAGGGGCGGTAAAGCAGGCCCAGGGCCCAGGCCAGCTCGGTGTCGTCCAGCTTCAGGGTTTCTTCGGCGTCGGGGAAGGGATCCAGGGTCAGCTCCCAACTCATGTAACTGACGCCCAGACTGGCTCCCACTGACCATTGATCATTGATGCGGTAGCCCAAAGAGGCCTGAGCGACGCCGATCATTACCTCCACCGATTCGATGAAGTTGGATCCCACCCAGTTGTCACCAAAGTCGGTGGCGCCCCCGGCCGGGGAAGCCAGGGCCAGTCCGAAGCCCCAGTCCTCACCTAAAGGCTGACCATAAAACAGGGAGCCGCCGCCGCTGAGTCCCACGCCATAGTCGGTGCTCTTGCGTCTGTGTTCATAGTCCGGGTTGGTGCCGGTTGAGCCCTGGTCATGGAAGGTGAAGCTGTCCTCAATCAGCAGCAGTGTGCCCTGAACCTCACGCTGCTGCAGATAGGCCAGGCCTGCCGGGTTGTTGAAGGCGGCACCGGCGCTGGTGTCGGTGGCTCGTCCGGCACCTGCGCTGCCCAGATAGGCGGATGCGGTGTCGTCACGCAGGATGCCACTGGCTTGCGCAGACAGTGAAGTGGTTGCCATTATCATTACCGCAATAGTGCTGAGCCGATAATTCATATATCCCCCTTATATATTTAAGGATTGTTTTTTGTTGGTGTAATTATTTGCAGCGGACTATATCTCTGCCGGTTTTATTAATGGTATGAGTTTTCGGCAATTTCGTGAGAGTGAACAAATTAATTTCAATTTGTTGATCTCACTATTTTCATCAACAAAAAACTCTATTCCACTTTTGATAACAGCCCTTGGGGCGTAGAGGCGTTCCGCCAGCAAAAGCATTTTGATAATGAGGGCGGTGATGGAATGAGTTTTGTCTTTGCTCTAGTGTGCAAACTATTGTTGATATTGGATTTTACGGCAAAGTGTTAGCCGTATCCCAGAATTGACAACTCATTGGCCTGGCAAGGGAGTCGGGCTGGAGCGGCTAACCCCTTTTTACGAAAGGGTTTTTACGGGATTTACTCTTATGTAATTATCAATAGTGAAATACTGAGTTGTTCGGCATGGTCTATTTGAGTCGGGTTGTCTTCACTATTATTGGTTTGAAGCTGACACGTCCGAAATAATTCACGCATCTTTTTTAACGGATTTATTTCGGCCTGGAATATGAGAAAAACCATGACTGAAAACAGAAACCAGGAAAATTCCCGGTCCTCTAAGGATCATGAGGGTTTGTTGGAAAACCCTGAGCGACGTAAGTTATTTAAACGTGCCGCCATTGGTGGAGGCGCCGTACTCGCCGCGGGCCTGGGTGCCTACGGTGCCGGACGGGCGTCCATTGAAGGTAAGATAAACGATCAGTGGCCCATTCTGGCCGATGATTTCAAACCCTTTCCCGGCGAAAGCCACATGTGGTCCTATGCCGGCAGCCCCTTCCTGATGATGCGCCACCCGGAGCGTAACGAACAGTTCGGCCGGCTGGTCAAGGACAATCCAAACTACAACTTCCAGTTGCAGGTGCCGCGCTTTGAGCAGAAGGGACACGACAACTCCCGGCCGGGCTTTACCCAGCTCGACCGTTCCCTGTCCCATGCGGCATGGTGCCCACCTCACAAGTGGGATCTGCGTCTGGGGGCCATGGGCGTGCCGGACACCACCTGGTTCTCCTGGGATCAGTCTGATGTCGAGCACGAGCAGTATGAGTTCGCCTCCAAGCAACAGGCCGCCAACGCCATCCGCAGTGCCGCACGGCTGTTCGGTGCGGCCCGTTGCGGCATCGCCAAGCGGGACAAGCGCTGGGATTACGATCCTATCTACCATGCCGGCCCCACGGTGGAGATGTTCGCCGAGATGGATCGTCGCGGCGTCAGCAAGATCACCGACCCTCAGGAGATGGGTAAGGCGATGATGGCCGCCCTGGAAGAGTTCAAGCCGGTCGAGAAGCAGCTCTCCTGGGAGAAGGACTTTCCGTTTGAGCCCAAGACGGTGATCGTCATGGCGGTGCCCATGGATTACGACAACCTGGCCACGGCACCGACCTTTACGTCCGGTGGTACGGTTGGCGACGGCTACACCAAGATGGCGACCCTGGCGTCGCAGATGGCCAAGTTTATCCGGGGTCTGGGTTATCACGCCGTGGCCTCCGGCAATGACCTGGGCAACTCTGTCGCTTACGGCATCGCCGCAGGCATGGGTGAGGGCGCCCGTAACGGCCAGCTGATTGTCCCCGGCTATGGCCCTCGCATTCGCCTTTGCAAGGTGTACACCGACTTTGAGTTTGTCGAGCACGATCAGCCGCGTACCTGGGGTATCGAAGACTTCTGCAAAACCTGCAAAAAGTGCGCTGAGGCCTGTCCCTCCAAGGCTCTGCCCATGGACGAGGACACCACCTTCACCTTCGTCGGAGAGCACTCGGAGCAGCCGGGCTACAACTGGAACAACCATGAAGGGATCAAGAAGTTCCACGTCGATTCCAAGCGCTGTTTCGATTACTGGATGGAGAGCGACGGCGACTGCGCGGCCTGCAATGCGGCTTGTACCTTCAACGAGCCGGACTTCTGGCACCACTGGATGATCGTGGCCGCCAACCCCTTCGTGCCCTCCACCCTCCACGGGGTGATGTCGGAGATGCACCCCGCCTTCGGCTATGGCGCCACTCAGGACCCCACCAAGGTGGCCAAGTTCTGGAACACAGGTGAAGGGATGCGAGTGAACCCCACCAACCGCAACGTATTTGGCGCCGTCGGCCGCTCATAAGGAGGACAACATGGAATTAATCGAGTTTTTCATCATGGGGATCCTGTTCACCCTGGGGGTGCAGGGGATGGCCTACCTGTCGGTTAAGGCGCAGCTGCCGGTTGTTGCCTGGGTAGGGATGATCACCGGAGGCCTGATGTTTCTGTTCGGCATCGGCTGGGCGGGCAGCTCCTTTATCGAGAATGTCCCTCAATCCGGTGCCCTGGGTCTGGCGGCGTTCTGCATGCCCGGGCTGCTGCTGATGGCCTTCATCTGGCGCAAATACGCCCCCAAGGGTGCACGCCTGTAAGCCTCAGTTATTGGCCGTGCCCATCATCCTCGGGCACGGCCCTTTCTCTCAGAGCGAATTATGAGTAAGAGACAACAGATCCCCACCTCCCTGATACGCCTGACAGCCTGGTTGAGTCTGGCCCTGGCGTTCGTGGTGGGCCAACTGGGTAATCAACCCGACTATCCGGCGCTGCTGGCCAAGAGCTTTCCCGGCGCCCAGTTGGTGGAGCAGGCGGATAACAAAGGCGGTCCGGTGGTCCTCGAGTGGGTCAATCGCCAACAGGATCAACCTCAGGTGGTGATCCTCGGAGAGGGGCAGGGCTACGGCGGCCCACTGCAGGTGGCGGTGACCGCCAGCCGCACCGAGGAGGGCGCGCGGGTTCACGGCGTCCACCTGATCGATCATAGGGAGACCCCTCCCTATGTCGAACGGCTGGTCAAGAAGCAGTTCTTCCGTCAGTTCGCCGGTGCCAGTGTCACCGATGACTTTCTGCTCGACACGGACATCGATTCCTTTTCCGGCGCCACAGTCACAGCCCGGGGCGTCAGTCAGGCGCTGCGAGGATCTCTGCATCTGGGCGCGGTAAAACATCTGGGGCTGGAACCCAGCTGGACTCCGGACCCTTGGGTGTTCGGATGGGAGGAAGCGGGCATGCTGCTGCTGGCTCTGGGGGCCGTGGCGGTCAGCGCCGGTGGGCGAAGCAAGCCGATGAGCTGGCTGAAAACGGCGCTTCCCCTGGTTTCCCTGCTGTTTGTGGGGTTCTACACCAACGCTTCCATCAGCATCGGCAGCCTGGGCAGCATACTGCTTGGCTACCTGCCCAGCATCAAGCAGCACCCTATCTGGTGGATCTTGATGGGCACCATAGTGCTGGGTGTGGTGTTGATGGGTCGAAACCTCTACTGCAACAAGCTGTGTCCCTATGCCGCGGTGCAATCGCTGCTGCATAAGATCACCGGCATCAATATGAAGGCACCCAGGTGGCTGAACAAGCATGGTCGCAGTCTGGTTCTGGGGATGATCTGGGCCTCTTTGATGCTGATCTTCCTGTCCCGTCATCCCTCCATGGGGGCTTATGAGCCTTTCTCGATGATGTTTGCCCTGGAGGGGGTTGGCTTGCAGTGGTACATCCTGCCGCTTTCCCTGTTCGGTGCCTGTTTCGTACCGGATTTCTGGTGTCGCTACTTCTGCCCCGTGGGCCTGACCATCAATGAGTCGGTGAAACTGCGGCGCAAGTGGGTCAACCGGTTGAGCCAGCGTCGGCGCTCCGGCCAAGCCATCGTCGTTCAAACCAAGGAGTAATCATGTCCAGAGCGAAATCCCGGGGTGACGCTCACCCCATCACCCAACTGCTCAGCGCGGTCACTTTGGCGCTGGTGGTGCTGTTCTTCGTGGGGGCGGCCGACTCCATTGTTAACGATGGTGTGCTGAGCCGTTTTGCACAGCAGCTTGGCTGGACGGCGGAGCGAGCGCAATGAGATACGGACCGGAGCGTTGGCTTGCCTGTCACCACTGTAGCGGTGCCCTGAGGTTTCGTGCACTTCTGCAGGTGGACGCCCGGTTGGCCCAGTTGTGGAGCGACGGCTATGTGGACAGTCCCTCGGTGCCCGAGCAGCCTCTGGTGGTGGCCTGTGGTCACTGTCAGGGAGCGGTATGGCTGCCTGAGCTGGCTGATGCTCCATGCTGCGATGGGGTGGATTATCGCGCCCTGACCGAGGAGGAGCTGTGGACCCTGGCAGAGGCCTTTGGGGAGGCGCCTTCCGAGCATCAACTTCATGTGAGGCTGAGGCTCTGGCAACTGGCCAACCACCGTCATCGCCGCGGTGAGTCACAGGTGATCTGGAGTGACCGTGAGCGCCATAACCTGGAAAAGATTCTGAGTTTGCTGGATCTCTCCTGTACCACCGAGGTGATGACGGCGGTCGAGGTGTCGAGGCAGCTGGGAATGTTCAATCAGGCGTTGGGGCTGCTGGTCAGGCTGGAGGGAGAGTTGCCAGCGGCCCTGGTGACTGAAGTTGAGCAGAGGCTCAAGGACCGGGATTCCAGGGTGTTCTGCTTCAGAGCCAATGGGGAGGCCGGCCATGAGCGCAGTGGCTAAACCGCTACAGGAGGCGGGCTGCGATCATCGCAGGCTGCAACAGATGCTCGCCGCCCTCAATGAGCAGCTGGGCCTGGCGGGGATATGGTACTGCTACGACATCGACCACCCGGGTAAGTGGCGTAAGAGGGTCAAAAGCAGCGATAAGATGATACGCAGCTTCGTTCGTCGCCGCCGCCTGTTTGCCAGCAGCGGCGCCGCGGCGGAGCTGTGGCAGCAGCAGATGAGTCACTACCAGGGGTTGGGTCATATCCTGGAAGGGATCTGGAATCAGCAGCGTTACTTCTGGCCCATGCGCGAGTTGCCGTTGGTGATGAGTCGCCGTTTGTCCAAGGCTGGGGTCGAGGCGCTGGTGACCTTTACTGTCCCTTGCCCGCTTTCCCCTGAGTTCCGCGGGCGATTCACCCTGCTGTTGCCGGACAGCCAGTCTGTGGCTCAGCTCATCGCCACCGCAGAGATGGTGCAGCGGCAGTTGCAGGAGCTGCAGGTTCGAATTGCCCTGGAGTTTGGGAAATCCATCAATCCTCTGGTGGATTACAACATCGTCAATCCATTGTCCGCCTACATCCTCGGCCTGTTGGCGCAGGGGCAGGACAGAGAGCAGGTCTCCGCCCAGCTCAGGCTGACACTGCGGGGGGTGGATTACCACGTCAGCGTGCTCAAAGAGCTCCTGGAGGCCAGGAACATCGCCCAGCTGGTGTATCGGGCGGGGCAGTGCCAACTGATCTGATTTGCTTTACCCGGCGGGCTCTAAACGCTAGTTTAAATGTTCAACAATTGAGCAGGGAGAGCCGTTGATGAACCATCCTACTGGGCCGGGCGCCCCCACCCATGAGGTGTTTAACCAGCCGCCGGCGCTGGAGAATCACAACCTGTTTGACACCGATACCCCGCTTAGGGAACTGCTGGCCAGGGAAGGGGGCAGTTGGGGCGAGGAACGGGTTCGACACCTGGGTGCCATCCTCGGACAGAGGGAGTGGATTGCCCGGGGGTTTCAGGCCAACGAACAGACGCCCAGGTTTCACAGCCACGATCGCTTCGGGCATCGCATCGATCTGGTGGAGTTTCATCCCGCCTATCATGAGTTGATGGACCTGGCGGTGGACTCTGGCCTGCCCACACTGCCCTGGACCCATCCTCAACCCGGCGCCCACGTGGTGCGTATGGCTCTGAGTTACCTCTACAGTCAGGTGGAGGCGGGCTCCGGCTGTCCATTAACCATGACCTTTGCCGCGGTCCCTCCATTGCAAAAACTCAGCCCCCAAGCCGGTCAGTGGCTGCAAAAACTGCTTCATGGCCGTTACGACCCGGCCAATGCCCCCATAGAGCAGAAGCAGGGGGTCACCATAGGGATGGCGATGACCGAAAAGCAGGGGGGCACGGATGTGCGGGCCAACACCAGCCGCGCCGATGAGGTTGATGGCGAGTTGTATCGCCTCACCGGCCACAAATGGTTCTGCTCGGCGCCCATGTGCGACGCTTTCCTGGTGCTGGCCCAGGCCCAAGGGGGGCTCACCTGTTTCCTGATGCCCAGATGGTGTCCGGACGGCAGTAAGAATGCGCTGCAGATCCAGCGCCTTAAAGAGAAGATGGGCAATCGCTCCAACGCCTCCTCCGAGATAGAGTTTCGCGATGCCTTGGCCTGGCGGTTGGGGGAGGAGGGCCGCGGTGTGGCCACCATCATCGAGATGGTGGCTCTGACCCGCTACGACTGCATGATTGGCTCCAGCGCCCTGATGCGCCAAGCGGTGGCCCAGGTGACCCATCACATTGCCCATCGCAGCGTCCTTGGCAAACGCCTTATCGAGCAGCCCTTGATGCAGAATGTGGCCGCGGATCTCTGTCTGGAAGTGGAGGGGGCCCTGGCGATGACCGGCCGGGTGGCACGGGCCCTGGACAACCAGGCCAGTGAAGCGGAGCGGCTGCTGGTGCGCATCACCACCGCCGTAGGCAAATACTGGATCTGCAAGCGGGCCACCAGTCAGATCGGTGAGGCCCAGGAGTGTCTGGGGGGCGTCGGTTATGTGGAGGAGAGCATCCTTCCCCGGCTCTATCGGGAAGCGCCAGTCAACTCCATCTGGGAGGGCAGTGGCAACGTTCAGTGCCTGGATCTGATGCGGGCCATCTCCAAGACGCCAGCGGTAGCCGAGGTGTTCATGGAGGAGCTGGGACAGGCCCGTGGGGGCCATCGGCTCTACGACGCTTATCTGGACAGGTTGGGGTCTATGGTGACGGATCTGGGGGACATGGAGTATCGCGGCCGGGCAGTGATGGAGCGCCTGGCCCTGGGATTCCAGGGAGCCCAGCTGATTCGCAGCGGCAATGAAGTGGTGGTGGACGCCTTCTGCCGCAGCCGGCTGGAGGAGAGTCATGGATACTGTTTTGGCAACCTGCCCAGTGGCATCGATTGTCGGGCCATCATAGAGCGGGCCCGGCCTCAGTCAGGCTGATACCTCAGGGCCCGCATTTGCGGCCCTGTTTGGCCAGTGCTAGGCGGTTTTTTCCATCGCCCTCTGGGAGAGGGCGAGTACCCACTTGCGAGGCAGCAGCGGCACCACCCAGTTGAGCATGAAGCTCAGCTGACGTTCGTTGATGGCAACCAGTTCGCCCTTCATCATGGCGTCGTATCCACACAAGGCCACGGACTCGGGCGTCGCCGCTTTGTCGAAGATCTCCACCCCTTCCAGGTTACCTCGCCTGACAAAGCCGGTGTCCACCGCGCCCGGACACAGGGCGGTTACGGTGACGCCACTGCCTTCCAGCTCCTTGGCCACCGCCTGAGAGAAGGAGAGCACGAAGGACTTGGTGGCGTAGTACACCGCCTGCAGTGGGCCCGGCATAAAGGCGGCGGTTGACGCCACGTTGAGCACTTTGCCATGACCCCGTTGCACCATGACCTGCAGATAGCAGTGGGTCAGAGAGGTGAGGGTGGCCATATTCAGCTGCATCATCGCTTCATCCTCGCCGAGGTCGCGCTGATGGAAACGGCCGTGGCCGCCGAAGCCGGCGTTGTTGATCAGCAGCTCTACCTCTATGCCCAACGCTTCGGTGGCTTCAAACACCCGCTGGGCCGAACCGGGTTGGGAAAGATCCTCTGTCAGCACCCAGACCTTGATGCCATAGTCTCGCTCGAACTCCTCCTTGAGTCGGTTCAGGGTAGATTCGCTGCGGGCCACCAACACCAGGTCGCCACCCTGTTGGGCATGGTGACGGGCCAGTTCTGTGCCGATGCCGCTGGAGGCTCCGGTGATAAGGGCGATGTTCTGACTCATGATTCTCTCCTGTGCAGTTGATGGGGCCAGTCTATCGGCGGCAGCGTTTTCGGGCATTGGCCGATGGTGACAACCCATTTGCCATGGGTGACAGTGTGATATTTACTGCAATCTGGTGCGCACAAGGAGCCAAGTCGCCAATGTCGCATTTAGGCGGTGACATCCGGCTAAGGTATTGTTGTAATTGAATGCATTCCGCCGGAGTGATGGCGTTAATCAGAACAGCAAGGATAGAGAATGATGAAAAAACTGGGTTTGACCGTTATTGCCGCCGCCGTGATAGCTGGAGGGGTCTACATCAATCAGACTCAAACCAGTGGCTCTGGCATCTTGGCGCAGGTTCCGGCGGATACGGTCTTTTTTGCGGCTCAGGTGACCCCCTTCCCATTGCGGGCGCAGCTGGAGCAGTACTCGGCTCCGCTGATGAGTGAGCAGGAGCTGGCGATGATGAAGCAGGAGCTGGAGGAGGTGACTCAGCCCTCGGCCCGCTTCCTGATGAGCTGGTTTATCCATTACGCAGAAACCCTGACCAGTCCGGACAGGTTCATCGAGGATTATGGCCTGGCGGATGAGGTGACCGGCTATACCTATGCGCTGGGCATGATTCCGGTACTGAAATCCAGTCTGGCCCATCCTGACAAACTGTTTGCTACCCTGGATGGCTTCGAGCAGCAAAGTGGCCAGAGTCATGAGGTGCGCACCCTGGGTGACAGGCAGGCGCGGGTTTATCCTCTGGATCTGGACGATACCGGCGAGGTGATTGAGCTTTGGGTTGCTCATCATCAGGGCGAGCTGACTCTGACCCTGGGGGCGCCTTTCGTCGGTGAAGCGCAGATCAAACAGGCGCTGGGCGTGACCCAGCCGGCCAACTCCCTGGCGGACAGTGGCGAGGTGGCTGAAATCAAGAAGCGCAACGGATTCTCCAGTGACAACCTGGGTTTCATCAACCACAAGCAGCTGGTGACCGGGCTGTTCAGCCAGGATGGCAATGAGTTCGCTCGTCAGTTGACCAAGCTCATCGACAACCCTTCCGAGGTGGTGTCTTTCCGCAACTCTGAGTGCCTGAATGAGTGGTCGGCCATTGCCGGTAACTGGTCTCGTACCTCCTTTGAAAACGACTATCGCCTGGAGAGCGGCAAGTTGGCGATGGAAGGTCAGATGGTGGTGGAGTCCAACAATGGCGTGATCATCGATGCGCTGACTCAGATGCGAGGCTTCCTGCCAGATCTGGGTCAAGGTGCCGATGGCCCGCTGCTCAGTGCCGCCCTTGGGATCAATGCGGACAATCTGCAGGCAAGCCTGACCACCATCCGCAATCAGTGGCTGGAGCAGGAATATCAGTGTCAGGCCCTGGGTGAGATCCAGGATGAACTGAAGATGATGCCGCCGGAAACTCTGGGCCTGTTCGCTGGATTCACCGATGGGGTTCAAGGCATAAGCCTGAGCATCTTTGATTATGCTCTGGATCAGCAGGGCATGAGCAACGAGATGCTCAAGAGCGTGGACATGCTGATGAGCTTCTCTGCCAAAGATCCAGGCAAGATCATTGCCACAGGCGCCGCCGCTTTCCCGCCCTTGGCTGAGGTCAACGTCGCCCCAGGGGAGAAGAAGCAGATGGACCAGGTGATGGGCCAACCTCTGCCCCAGACCATGACCGTTGAGCAGGCAGGGGAGCACCTGCTGATCTATTCCGGGGCCAAATCGGAAGCGGTGGCCCGAAACTTGGCCAGTCAGCCCGCAAACCCCAATGGCCTGTTCTCCATGGTCATGGACTATCGCCGTGCCCTTGAGCCCATGATGCAGTTGCTCAGTGCCATCGAGCCTGAAGCCGCTGCCGAATTGGCAACCTACAGTGAGATGGATGCCAGGTTGATCATGGAGATGGACGTAGACAGCCGCGGCCTGGTGTTGAGCTACGATCAGCAACCGACACAGCGTTAGATCCAGTCTTAGGCTCTGTGGCCTGGTGTCTACAAAATCGACATCAGGCCACAAAATTTTTCACTTTACTGTCGAAAAACCACAAGTAAGATCGGGTGGACTGATGGCCACAGCCGAGTGTGGTCTCACCAGAGGAAAATGTGGAGCCTATGATGACCAGTAAACAATTTCTCACCTTTCACAGCATTGTCTATGGCTTCTTTGCCCTGGCGCTACTGCTGATACCCCTCCAGCTCTGGCCGCTGTATGGGCTGGAGATCGCCGACGGCGATGCCCTGTTTCTGTCGCAGCACAACAGCATCTTTCTTGGCGGCCTCGCGGCGTTGACCTGGTTGTTGCGGGATCTGACCCAGCCCGACACCCTTAAGCGGGTGCTCACCGGCATCTTGATCACCAACCTGTTCGGAGTCGCCATCACCCTGTATGCCAGCGTCTTGGGTGTGTTTTCCGGTTTTGGTTGGAGCGACCCGGCATTCTTCACCCTGCTGGCTGTGATGAGCCTGATGCAGTTACAGAGACTGGATTAACCCCGCCGCCAACCCGGTGGTTTGTCACCGAAGGTTTTTGGGGTATATAGGGGGTTCGGATGTCGGCATCGGACCCTTTCATGCGTCATAATCTCAATCAGCTCAGAGTGCTGAGCGTGCTGCTTCATACCCCTAACCTGACCCGGGCAGGAGAGGCACTGCACATGACCCAGTCGGCGGTCAGCAAGACGTTGGCTCAACTGCGCGACGACTTTCAGGACCCCTTGCTGATTCGTGACGGTCAGCGGTATCTGCTCACCCCGCGAGCCGAGGAGCTGAAACAGGTTCTTCCTGAAACCTTGAAACAGCTTGAGGGTTTTTATCAGCCTCCCGCCTTCGACCCGGCCCAATGCCAGCGCACTTTCGTGTTTGCCTCCTCAGACTATGTGGCCCAGTTCATCTACCCCTTTATCGCCGCCGAGGTGGCGCGTCAGGCCCCAGGAGTGACCTTGAAGTATCGCTTGTGGCAGCGGGAGCATCTGCACCGGCTGGCGGACCTGCCCATCGACCTGGTCTCGACCATACTGGAGGAACAGGAGGTGCCCGACAGCCTGAGCCACTGGCCCGGCGGGGAAGATGGACTGGCGGTGCTACTGAGGCGGGATCACCCCCTGGCGACAGGGGAGCTGACCCTGGAGGGGTACCTGGACAGTCGCCACCTGTTGGTGAGCGGGGGAGGGGATAAAGACACCCCGGTGGACCGTCACCTGGCAACCCTGGGTCAGCAGAGGCAGATCTGGGCCGAAGTGCCTTTCTTTCAAGCTGCCGTCGGCATTTTGTGTCATTCCGATGCCCTGTTGACCACTCCACTGCACATCGGCGTACAGCTGGCCGAAAGCGTCCCCCTGACGGTTCGCCGCCTGCCCTTTACTCTGGCCAGGCAGGGGTATCGCATGTTGTGGCACCAGAGGTTTGATCAGGACCCGGCCCACCGTTGGTTTCGGCAACTGGCCCAGCCGCTGCTGGAGGGGCACCTGCGCCGTTATGTGGCCAATGGGCATGAGCATTTGGAATGATTGTGATGAGTAGATATCTCTTTGTGGCATCTCTGACGCGGATTATGCTGGTGTCATTGACGTTCAGATAGGAAAGAGCAATGAGTTTTACCACCTGGCTGCCCCTGGCCACCATCTGCGTACTGGGTGCCATCAGCCCGGGTCCGAGCCTGGCCCTGGTGATCAACAATACGGTGCAAAGGGGCACCGCCACCGGCCTCAATACCGCCATCGGCCACGGCCTGGGCGTGGCCCTGTATGCGCTGATCACCGCCATGGGCCTTGGGCTGATGATAAGCCAGACCCCCTGGCTGTTTCAGGGGCTGCAGTACGCCGGCGCCGCCTTCCTGCTCTATATGGCCTTTAACATCCTGAGAGCCAAACCCGCCGTGGAAGCCGACGAGCCTAAGGCCCATAAGAGCCGGTTTGTGGGCTTTGGTGGTGGCTTTATGGTGGCCTTCCTCAACCCCAAGCTGGCGATCTTCTTCCTGGCCCTGTTCAGTCAGTTTGTCCGTGAAGATCTGACCCTGAGTGACCAGTTGGTGATGATGGCCACCGCCGGCGGCATCGATGCCTTGTGGTATGCCGCCGTCGCCTTGGGCATCGGTCGCACTGGCTTGCTGGGCTGGCTCAAGTCCAACGCCCTGTGGGTGGACCGAGCCAGTGCCCTGATCTTCATCGCCCTGGCCACCGCGGTGGTGCTACGCAGCTGAAGATTTTTTCGATTAAAGTGAACAAGATTATCAGTGTGATCCAGATAACAGATGTGATTGAGCTCACTTGAGTCACCCACCACAGGGCGTAAGCTGGTGTCAACCGTTGTTGAGCTAAGGAGTGATGTTGATGGACACTAACCTGAAATTCGCGCTGGGCGCCGTTGTGGGCTCTCTGGGCATGATCGTGGTGCTGGCTTCCTTTATCTTCTAAGGAAGGCCAAAACCGAACAAAGCCGCCTCTTTGGCGGCTTTGTTGTGTCTGGGGCTGGCTCAGTTGTACTGAATGTTGTCGCCGGAGAGCCGGATGACCTTGTCGGCGATCAGTTGCTGAAACTGATTCTGAATGGCGACATCGTTCCCCTGGATTTTCATATGAGCGGCAATGTGGTTTTTCAGGGTGGCGATGGTTTTCGGCCGCTTGTTTTTGGGGATTGAGATCAGCAGTTGCAGCATCTTGTCTGGATTAAGCGGGGCCGTGCTTACGCGGACCTGGTTGCATTGGCGTCCATTGCTGCGGATGTGGGCGACCAGAGGGGTAAAGCCGTTGTCATTGCTGATCACATCGAAGGCGATATTGGGGGATTCCAGAGCATCAAACTTGCCCAGGTAATAGCTCAGGTGAAAGTCCAGATTGTTGGATTGAACCTCCTGAACCTGGACCAGAGTCAATTCAATGGGAGAGTGGTATCGCTGGGAGCCGAGATCCACTTTGGGCTGCTTGGCGCCAAGGAGCAGCACGACTCGGTCGTAGGCACTGAGATCCACTTTATCCAGATTGCCGATGTTCTCATAATCGATGAATGCCCACTTCATGCTCACCTCCCTGTGGCCCAGAGTCTCCAGTCAGTAAGCATGGTACAAAGCCGGTAATTCAACAAAGTATGCCCGGTCAGCGGATCTATTTCAGTTCGGTGCCATTGAGTGTTTCGATGTGCGAATCGATGGCCTCCAGGTTCGAAACACCGTTTGCTTGGCGTTCCCTATCGCTTTTCGCACTGCGGTCAAACGGCTCCAGCGTCCAGCTGCCGGTGAACCTCTGCTGAGTGCCCCATACCTGAGGCTTTCCCAGGCTGTGCAGGTACCTGTCCTCTGCGGCGCAGGCCAGCCATCGTGCCTCCATAAAGCCAGGCTCAAGTCTTACCGCCTCCAGGGCCAGGGTATGCGCTCGGCGGTAGTGTTCGCTGCGACTGCCATGCTGAAAGATCACTGCGGCATGGTAGTACTCCTTGGCCTGGGTGAGTCTGTTGTTCTCTAGCAGGGCCTGGACCGACTCCAGGCGCTGCTGGTCCCTGTAGTAGCTGTAGGCGCCGCTTTGTTTGTCCTGCTGATCTTCCAGATAGAGATCGTTCAGGGTTTGGGCCAGGGAGTTTGCCTGGGCAGCACTGGCAAACAGGCCAACGAGGGCCAGCAGTGCAATTGAGATCCTTCTCATCCATCGCATCCTAAAGTGAGACGGGTAGGAAACAGCCCCCGGGAGTCACCCTCAGGGGCTGGTGTTCAGGGCAGGATGATATGGGGCACGAAGCGGGAGAGGTCCTGAGTGATCAGGCTTGAGTCCTCCCGAACCGAGATGCCGGCGGCTTCATCGCCTACCAGCCAGGACCCAATCAGGGCGTAATCCTCGCCAAAGCGGGCCAGGGGGTGGAATGCCTGATAGATGATGCCCTCCTCACCGTAGGGCCCGTCACTGTCCGCCACCGCCTGGCCCCCTTCGAGAATGCGGACATTGGCACCTTCTCTGGAGTAGATGGGTTTCTCTACCAACTTGCTTTCACCGGCCAGGTGGAGCTCATCGGCGAAGTAGGCGGGCAGCAGGTTGGGGTGGTTGGGGAACAGTTTCCACAACATCGGCAGCAGGGCCTTGTTGGAGAGCACCGACTTCCAGCTTGGTTCCAGCCAGCGGGTCTGGCTCTTGTTCAGATGCTGGCCGAACTCTTCTCTGAGCATAAACTCCCAGGGATAGAGTTTGAAGGCGGCATGAATGGGGCGATCCTGGCCATCCACAAAGCCACCCTGGGGCGTCAGGCCGATCTCTTCGATGAAGGTGAAGCAGGCGTCGAAGCCCGCCTCTTCGGCGCAGTCCTGAAGGTATTGAACTGTGCCTCTGTCCTCGTCCGTATCCTGACAGCAGGCGAAATGCAGTGGCACCGGAGGCCAGCTCTTCTTAAGCTCGGCGAAGCGTTCAATCAGCTTATCCTGGATGCTGTTGTACTGGTCGCTGCCGGGGGCCAAGGTGCCGTCTTTGAGGCGGTCCTCCAGCCACAGCCACTGAAAAAAGGCGGACTCATACAGGCTGGTGGGGGTGTCGGCGTTGTTCTCCAGCATTTTGGCCGGGCCGTTGCCGTCATAGGCCAGGTCCATACGGGCATAGAGGGAGGGGTCTCTCAGGCGCCAGGAGCGGGCGATCATCTCCCAGTGCTCCCTGGGGATGGCGAACCTGGTCAGCAGTTCCTCGCTGGCCATCACCTTGTCCACCACCTCCAGGCACATCTGGTTCAGCTCGGTGGTGGGATCTTCCAGATCCCGTTCTATCTGCTCCAGGGTGAAGGCGTAGTAGCGGCTCTCATCCCAGTAGGGCTCGCCATACATGGTATGGAAGTTAAAGCCGTAGCTTTCGGCCTGGCTCTGCCAGTGGGCTCTGGGGGAAATGAGTTCTCGACGCATCAGCCGCCCCAGCCCCTGGAACTGCTCTTGGTGCTGCTTCTGGCTTGAGTGGATTTCACCCGGGCAATCTTGCCGAAGCCGCCCCTTTGGGTCACCGTGGTGGCCTTCTTGGGGGTGAAGTTGTTGGGGGAGGTGCGCACCACCCGGTCGTTGGCCCGGCCGACAGTATCGCCGGCGCCGGTCACCAGCTTGCCGTACATGGGGGAACGGGCGTTCTTGGAGCTGTAGAGTGGCGCCGAGCGGTACTTGCGGGAGGAGCCGCTCAGCATACTGCCCATCATGTAGCCATACATCATCGGCATAAACCAGCCTCCACCGCCACTGCTTTCGGCGTACTGATCGCCATCGGCCAGGGAGCCGGCGAATTCACCGCCGCCCATGCATTGATCGGCACCAAACTCCAATTCGCAGTCGGCCAGGGAGTTGAAGCGTGGGGCGGTTTCCTCGGCCAGAGCCATGGCCTCGCCAAATACGTCCCGGCACAGCTGCTCCTGATCCGGATTGACCAGGATGCACTCCTCCGCCGTTTTGTAGACCTGGGCAGTTTCCTGCTTGGGGGCGGGGCTACAGCCGGACAACATCAGGGAGACGCTGACCGCGGCGGCCGTCGGTGCCGTGGCCTGTTTCTTAAATCTCGGGGAGAGGACAGAACGACTTCGTTTCACAATCTGCTCCTAGTAGCTCATGCAGGCCGCATTGAGCAGGCCCACACAGATGTTAATGGCAGCCAGCACGATGGCGGCGGCAATGTTGTTTTGTTCGATTTTTTCCACCAGGCCGGGAAGGATCACCAGTCTTACTACGGTGAAGGCCAGCAGTTGGGCCACCAGGGCAACACCTGCCCAGAGGACGTAATCCACCAGAGAAACTGAGTTGGCCGCCGCAGCAGCCAGGGCCAGGGTAAAGCCGATGAGGGCGCCACCGATGCCGATGCCGGCCGCCTGATTTTGCTCCTGTTTTACCAGTCCCCATTCATCGTAGGGGGTCAGGGCAGAGTAGATCACCTTGAACAGGGCGATCAGGGCCAGGCCAATCACCAGATAGGTAAAGAAGGGGCCAATTCCGGCAAGAGAGTCAGTCAGCATATCCATATGTGTATCCAGTTGGTCGAAACGGTCATTGTAAACAAAAGGTTGGGCCAGGTGCTAACCCCGGGTAACCCCGTGGCTCAGGACATGAGCACCATCAAAATAGTCCCCGATTCTGCGGCTCTTCAAAAGGTACCAGCCAAACCAGAAACTGGCTAACAGCGGCAGGCTCTGATAGAGGCCGATCTCCCCCCGAAGGTGCAGAACGCCAGACAACTGCAGACTGAGGTCAGCCAGCCAGTTGGCCAGCAGCAACCAGCGGCCATGACGCCACAGGGTCGCAAGGGCAGGGTGTTTGTCGCTTTTGAGTCGGCCGCAGATCATCAGGACGATAACAGGTAATCCCGAGCCCAGACCCAGGTAAAAATGGTGAGTATCAGGATAAAACAGCGCCAGAATATCTGAGCCTGTGGTTCGGCTGGCGGCGGCGATGGCCAGCAGCAGCCAGGTTCGGGCAAAAAACGCCAGCAAAAGATAGAGCCAGACTGGCGCCTTAAGGCTGCCGTGCTGGTCGTATGCGTGGATAGGGTAGTTCAATTGGCTGACTCGTTGCTGGCTCTTGGGTATGGAGTGGGGGCGCCAGTAAGGTTTTTCAATAGTAAGAATATAAGTGAATGGAATATGAACAGGGGATGACAACGGACTATGATTGGTTCGACCTGTTTGGCAAGGATGCACTATGAAACCCAGATTCGAAGGGGGCAGCACTCTGTTGGTGCGCATCCCTCCCCACGAATTCACCCAGACCCTGAGCTTCTACCGCGATATCCTCCAGCTCGAGGAGGACGTGAATTTCTGCAAACCCTCACTTGGCGCTCACGCGTTTTGCTTCGGCGCACTCCGATTGGTTCTGTGTGAAGTGGATTGCATTAGCCGCACAGAGATCTGGCTGCACCTGGCCACTGCGGATGAAGCGGACGCCGCCTTTTATCTGGCTCAGCACGGTGTGGTGCGCCGTGACGAGATTGCGCCTCTGCCGGATGGGGATAAGGGGTTTTGGATCAGTGCCCCGGGAGGATTGATTCACCTGGTCAGCAATCTGGGGAACCGCATGGACTAAGTGGCGGTATTCGTCCCATTGTCTTTGCCGCCCTGAGCCGTTCCACGAAGGTGTGGCCGTCCGCTTCTGCCGATTCTCAGCTTTCAAGTTCCACTTTTTCTCAAAGTGATGCCCAAGGACGACGATGAAAAAAGCCCCACAGTGCTTCTGGCACCATGGGGCTTTGACAAGTCGTTGATGGACTTATGGGGTCACAGGAGCCACGAACTCGCTGATGACACTCAGGTTTTGGATTCTGCGGTCATCGGCAGGGGCAGTATCCGCAATGTCGAAGCCGTTGGCGGCATCGGCATAGTTTGCCAGGAAGTACTCAGCAACCGCATCCTGTTCGCCACCGGTGTAGCTGAAGTCAGATTGAGCACCGTTGTCACAGGAGGTCAGGACAGGGAAGTCTGGCAGGTCGTTGTCATCCGCATCGGGGTCACCGAAGCCAACAGAGCTGTACAGCTGTCTGCGGTTGGTGGACTGGTCAGCAAAGGGGTACTGGTCACCACCGTTGGCCAGGAAGTTCAGAGTCACAACCTGGTAGGTGTCGGCAGCAGCAGCCTGGGCTTCGCCTGCGGTGTACAGGGCGGTGTCAGGGATGTTGTTGTCGTCGGTATCAACCCAAAGGTCGGTGATACGGGAACCGGCTTCCAGTGCAGGATCAAAGCCGAAGGAGATGCCGCCCACTTGCGGGAACTGACCCGGAGTTGCACCAGCGGCTGTGGCTGCTACGCCATGCTCCAGCAGCGCCTTAAGCTGAGCGCCAGTCACATCAACAACCACCAGGCCGTTGTCGAAACGCAGGGTGCTGCGCATGTGACCTTCACTGACATCACCAGGCTTGGCCGTTTCCAGACCATCGTTGAATGGAGGGAAGAACTCGGTAGTCAGACCTGTGGTCACAGCGTTACCGATTTCAGCACGGATACCGCCGCCGTTTCTCAGCGCCAGTACATTGGTCAGTTCGGTGCACTGCTCTGCATAGGCGATCATGGCGTCGGAGGTCAGGTTACCCAGGTTGGTTTCCTGAGTGCGCACTTCGCCGCGACGTCCTTCCAGGTACACGTCGGTGTGGCCGATGACGTTGTTAAACTGGCTGGAGATCACCCCTTGAAGGGCATCACGGGTCTCAATGACGCGTGCGTTCCTGACGCCGTCTACGAGATTGACGTTCTCTTCGGTACTGGCCCAGGAGCCATTGAGGTTCTTGTCCAGCAGGCTGGGAATGACGTGGCCAGCTTTATCGAACGCAACAACCAGACGGCCCAGATACTTGTAGTCACCGTCAACGTTCACAACCAGAGTGGGGTTGCCGTCGGCGTCGGTGGTCTGGAAAGGATAATCCTCGGCAAACTCGGTGTCACCGGGGAACAGGGTGTCAGTGGAGTCACCCATGCGGGTGTTGGAACCACCGGCGACAATGATGTCGACATTCTTCAGGGCACCGGCCAGAGCCTTTTCGATGCTGATCTGCTGCATATGTGCAACGACAACGATCTTGTCGATGCCGGCATCGGTAAGGGCATCGATGGTGGGCTGCAGGGCAGCAGCAAGTTCAGCGATCTCAGAGGTGCTGCCGGCGATGGTCAGGTCACCGGTGGAGGTGATGTTAGGCAGGTCTGGGGTGGAGGCGCCAACAATACCCACTCGCTCGCCGCCGAGGCGAACGATGGCGCTGCCGGCAAACTTGCCACCCAGCAGGCTGGCGTCTTCGCCATCTTGGCCGATGATGTCGGTGAAGTCTTCGTCGGCACTGAAATCTACGTTAGCGGCCAGATAGGGGAACTGGGTGCCTGGGAAGGTCACGCCGTTCTTGGACTCACTGGAGGTTGCGTCAACCAGTTCGCCTGGGCCCTGGTCGAGGTCATGGTTGCCCAAGGCAGTGGCAGCAACACCAAACTCGTTCATCCACAGGTGGTCCACATGACCGGGCTCGTTGCTGCCGGTGATGGCGCGTACGTCGCTGTTTTCTGCAGCAAACCAGCGAGGGCCCGCAATGACGTTGTCGCCAGAGGAGAGCACCAGGGTATCCAGGCCGTATCTTTCGTCATTACGGAAGCCGTCAACCAGAGCGGAGAACTCGTCTACGGTGTCCAGTGCGGTGGCTTCATTGCCATCGATATCGGCGAAGTGCAGCAGCTGTAACCAGAAGCCGTCTTCTTCACACAGATAACTGGTGGAGTTGATCTCGCCACTATCCAGAGTGCCATTTCTATCGGTATCCACGCCGCTGTCGATTCGCACGCCGCCAAATGTGCATTGGTCGGTGCTACCGATCTCTGTCTGAGTAACCAGCGAATTAAGACCGTCATTGCCGTCGTCACCGTCACATGCAGTTAACAATAGCGTGGAAGCTATGACAGCAGTAGCGATGGGACTAAGCTGCCAATCTTTAAGACTTCTCATAACGAACAACCTTTTACAGTGAAAATTGAAGGTAAAGTAACAAACAATGTAAAGGGGGTAAATTAGCGGGCGGGGTTGTTTTGCAATTGGTGTTTTTGGTTAAGAGTTTATTAAAGTTTGCGCTCTGCATAACTATGCGCTTGTGAATTTTCCGTCCGATTTTGAAGGTTAGAATGGGCAGGGTTTTGGTCTATCTTGTTGGCGATTCTCTATGCGAAAAACGGCATAGATAACGCAAATGTTAAAAGGGAGCTTTAGTACAAAAAAATTGAAACTTTTACAAAAAAGTTCGTCTTCGGTTCAAAGAACATACTGCAGGCAGTCATGGCGATCGGGTGTTGGCTTCGAGGCAGGGGCGGACGGAGTGAGCACTGCAATTCAGCTAAGCTACCGAGTGGCAATAAGTAAGAGTAACGTGCTGAGTGAATGGATGAGCGGAAGGCCGGTGCCATCAGGTTCAAACCGCCTATCAGGCCATACAGGCCATACAGGCCATACAGGCCCAACCTGGGTGTGAGATCCTGCTCATCCTTGCCTTATCTTCTGTGAGCTGCGGGGAATCTGAGCGGCTTAAGTGTATTGCTCGAGTGATTTAATTAATTTTTTATAACGTTTTTATTGTTTGCTTAATTGGCTGGCTCTTCATACGAGACCGGATCGAGAATGACGCGCTTTCGCCTGTAAAATAGCAACGCAAACGTTGTTCGCAGATAAAAAAGCCGGACTGTGTCCGGCTGGGTGATTATTCCTCTGGGTAGACCTTTTCCTTAAATTCGCACAGGTCCTCGATGATGCAACTGCCGCACCTGGGTTTGCGAGCCAGGCAGGTGTAGCGTCCATGAAGAATCAGCCAGTGGTGCACGTCTACCTTGAATTCCGCAGGCACCACCTTCAACAGTTTCTGCTCCACCTGATCCACATTTTTGCCCATGGCAAACTTGGTGCGATTGGACACCCGGTAGATGTGGGTGTCCACGGCAATGGTGGGCCAGCCAAAGGTGGTGTTCAGCACCACATTGGCCGTCTTGCGGCCGACCCCAGGCAGGGCTTCCAGGGCTGCTCTGTCCTCGGGGACTTCACCACCATGCTTATCCACCAGGATCTGTGCCGCCTTGATGACGTTCTCCGCCTTGGTGTTGTACAGACCTATGGTCTTGATGTACTCCTTTACCCCTTCTGCGCCCAGATCCAGCATCGCCTGAGGCGTGTTGGCGGCGGGGAAGAGGTGGCGGGTAGCCTTGTTGACGCTTACGTCGGTGGCCTGGGCGGACAACGCCACCGCCACCAGCAACTCATAGGGGGTAGAGAACTCCAGTTCGGTAGTGGGGTGAGGGTTGTTGTCCCTGAGCCGGGTCAGGATCTCCAGCCGTTTCTCTTTATTCATTATGTGTTTGCGTTCCCTGTTCAGAGCCTGTGTGCGCTGCCGGATCAGTTGGTGACCCGGGCACGCTCAATCTTAACGGCTTCCTTTTTCTGGGCAAAGGCCGACTCGACCTTGTCATTCATGGCGTTCTTGGCTGCGATGAGCAGGCCCATGGCAATAAAGGCACCTGGAGGCAGCAGGGCCAGCAGGAAGGGGCTTTGCACCTGCCACAGCTCAATGCGCAGGGCGGTGGCCCAATCCCCCAGCAGCAACTCGGCGCCATCGAACAGGGTGCCCTGACCCAAAAGTTCACGCACCCCGCCCAACAGGCACAAGACCAACAGGAAGCCCAGAGACATCATCAGGCCATCGAAGGCGGCGTGAGCCACCGAGTTCTTCGATGCGAAGGCTTCCGCCCGGCCAATGATCACGCAGTTGGTTACGATCAGAGGCAGGAAGATCCCCAATGACAGGTAGAGGCCATAGGCATAGGCGTTAACCAGCAGCTGCACGCAGGTCACCAGGGCGGCGATGATCATCACGTAGATGGGGATGCGCACTTCATCGGGAATCCCTTTGCGCAGACCGGCCACCAGCATGTTGGAGGCGATCAGCACGACCATGGTGGCCAGCCCCAGACCCAGGGCGTTGGTCAGGGTATTGCTCACCGCCAGCAAGGGACAGAGTCCCAGTAACTGAACCAGACCAGGGTTGTTCTTCCACAAGCCCTGCCAGGCGATCTCTTTGAGTTGGCTCATCGTTTCTCTCCACACTGGGGGGCAGAGGGGATCTCTTCTTTAAAGCGGCGCACGTAGTTCAGGGTGTTGCGCACCGCCTTGGTGTAGGCGCGTGGGGTGATGGTGGCGCCGGTAAACTGATCGAATTCACCGCCATCCTTTTTGACGCTGATGCGCTTGTCCTTCTCATCCTTCAGGCGATACCCGGCGAAGCTCAGCACCCAGTCAGACTTGCGCAGTTCGATGCCATCGCCCAGCCCGGGGGTTTCCTTGTGACTCAGGGTGCGAACCCCCAACAGATTTTCATTCCAGTCGATGCCCACAATCAGGTGAATATCACCGTTGTAACCATCGGGGGCCGTGGTCTCCATGGCCAGGCCCACAGGGCGCCCCTCTTTGAGTGCCAGAAAGGCGCGCTGAGGCTCCTCTGTGCCCAGGTACTGGTGACTGGTGATCAGGTGACAGCTTTGATGCAGAGGGATGTCGTACTCCTCGGCAGGCAGAATCTGGTGCAGGGTTTTCAGCAGCTGCTTTTGCTGCTGCTCGTAGATCCTGTCTTCGGTCAGTTGATGGGTCACCGCCACCAGGGCGGTGGCCGCCATGCCAAACAGCGCCAGCACCAGGCCATTACGTTTCATGGAGTTCAGCATCAGAGGCTCCCGTGTCCGTAGGTGCGTGGTCGGGTGTAGTGGTCAATCATAGGCGCACACATGTTGGCCAGCAGTACGGCAAAAGCAAAGGCGTCGGGGTAACCGCCAAAGCTGCGGATGACGAACACCAGCACACCGATGATGGCACCAAAGATCAGCCGGCCCTTGGGGCTGCTGGCGGCGGTAACCGGGTCGGTGGCGATGAAGAAGGCACCAAACATGGCCGCACCTGAGAACCAGTGGAACATCAGGCCGCCGGTGCCGTCGGGGTGCAACATGGTGCCGAGAATGGCACTGAGCCCCAGGGCAAGCAGCACGGATACCGGGATCTGCCAGCGAATCAGTTTCTGCTGGAGCATGATCAGCCCCCCCAGCAGGAAAGCGGCATTCACCCAGACCCAACCTACGCCGAGATTATCCACGAAGATGGGTTTGGAGAAGCTCTCTCCGGCGGTCAGACCCAGGGTCAGATCGGTTTTGAGGGTGTCCAGAGGTGTGGCCATGGTGACCCCGTCCACACCCACAGCCAACTGGCTAATGGTCAGTTCCAGGCTGTTGCTGCCCAGGAAGATCATCTGCAGAGAGTCGCCGAAACTCAGGACATTGGCAGCCAGAGCCTGAGGGGGCATCCAGGCGGTCATCTGTACAGGGAAGGAGATCAGCAGGGCCACATAGGCGACCATGGCGGGGTTGAACAGGTTCTGGCCCAGTCCGCCATAGAGCTGTTTGGCCACGGCAATGGCGAACAGGCTACCCAGAACCACAATCCACCAAGGGGCCAGGGAGGGCATGCAGATCCCCAGCAGCAGACCGGTCAGCACAGCGGTGTAGTCGCCAATGGCGCTGCTCACCGAACGGCCGCGCGCCACCATAAACAGCGCTTCCACCAGCACGGCAACGGTGATGGCCAGGGCTATCTGTATCAGATTGCCCCAGCCGAAGAAGTACCACTGGGCGGCAACACCAGGCAGGGTGCACAGAGCCACCCTCTGCATCACCTGATGGGTCTTGGTATGCACTGTGGCATGGGGGGAGGAGGCGATCTTAAAAGCCATCGTTTACTGCTCGTCCGTTCTTGAGGCAGCATCTTGCTGCGCGTGTTCTTTAGCTGCGGCTTGCTTGGCCTTCGCCTTGGCAATGGCCCGGGCAACCGCGGCTTTTCTGGCATCTTCGGCACTGGCCTCGGAGTCTGGAGACTGGGTGTCAGCTGTCTCGCCCTGGGGTTGTTGCTCGCCGGCTTGCTTGGCTTTGGCCTTGGCGATGGCAGCGGCCACCGCGGCCTTGCGCTTGTCCTCCGCCGGGGCGGGCTCTGTTTGTTCACCCTGGGCGGCGGCTTGTTTGGCTTTGGCCTTGGCGATGGCGGCAGCCACCGCGGCCTTGCGCTTGTCCTCGGTCGGGGCGGGCTCTGTTTGTTCACCCTGCTCGGCGGCCTGTTTGGCTTTGGCCTTGGCGATGGCGGCGGCCACCGCGGCTTTGCGCTTGTCCTCGGCCGGGGCGGGCTCTGTTTGTTCACCCTGGGCGGCGGCTTGTTTGGCTTTGGCCTTGGCGATGGCGGCGGCCACCGCGGCCTTGCGCTTGTCCTCGGCCGGGGCGGGCTCTGTTTGTTCACCCTGGGCGGCGGCTTGTTTGGCTTTGGCCTTGGCGATGGCAGCGGCCACCGCCGCCTTGCGCTTGTCCTCGGCCGGGGCGGGCTCAGCTTGTTCGCTTTGAGCGCCGGCCTGCTTGGCTTTGGCCTTGGCGACGGCTGCGGCGACTGCTGCCTTGCGCTTGTCTTCGGCCGGGGCGGGCTCAGCTTGTTCGTTTTGAACGCCGGCCTGCTTGGCTTTGGCCTTGGCGATGGCAGCGGCCACAGCGGCCTTGCGCTTGTCTTCGGCCGGTGCGGGCTCAGCTTGTTCGTTTTGAACGCCGGCCTGCTTGGCTTTGGCCTTGGCGATGGCAGCGGCGACTGCGGCTTTGCGCTTGTCTTCGGCCGGTGCGGGCTCAGATTGCCCATTCTGGTCGGCAGCTTGTTTTGCCTTGGCCCTGGCCACTGCGGCAGCAACCGCAGCTTTCTTCGGATCCTCAGTTTGAGACGCCTGGGCGTCGCGCTTGGCTTTGGCTCTGGCGACCGCGGCCGCTACGGCATCCTGACGTGAATCTGGGGCTGGAGTTTCTTCTCCGCTTTCCGCTTTCTGAGCCTTGGCGGCGCGGGCCTGGGCTTTCCGTTGGGCGCGCAGTGCCGCCATATCCTGCTCGCCACTCTTGTGTTCCTCTGTGGCCTCAGGTTTGGCTTTCTTGATGCGTGCCAGGGCCGCCTGGACCGCGTCGCTTTCTGGAGCCGGCGTGGTGCCACGGCGTCTGGCGGAGGCAGCCTTGTGGCGATTCTCGCGCTCCTGTTTCTCCGCCTCGAGGCGTGCCTGTCGGGCTTCGAAGCGGATCTTGGCGGCCTCCGCTTTTTGTTGTTTCTGCTCTTCGTGACGGATGGCGGCCTTGGCCACTCGGTAGTACTGCACCAGTGGAATGTCTGATGGGCAAACATAGGCGCAGGCGCCGCATTCGATGCAGTCACGCAGGTTCAGCGCCTGGGCCTTATCCAACTCCTTGGCTCGCGCATGCCAATACAGCTGTTGTGGCTGCAGCTGTGCCGGGCAGGCTTTGGCACACTCTCCGCAGCGGATACAGGCCAGCTCTCTGGCGTGGCCGGGCAGCTCTTTGCGGCTGGGCACCAGGATGCAGTTGGTGGATTTGATCACCGGTGCCTTGAGGCTTGGCAGGGTAAAGCCCATCATCGGCCCCCCCATGATCGCCTTCTGACCAAACAGTTGAGGCTTAAATCGGGTGTGCTCCAGCAGCCAGTCTATGGGTGTCCCCAGACGAACCCAGTAGTTGCCGGGCTGTTTACTGCGCTCGCCGGTCACGGTCACCACCCGCTCAATCAGTGGCTCGTCATTGAAGATGGCGCGCTTGATGGCGAACACCGAACCGACATTCTGCATCACCATGCCCATCTCAGCTGGGATGGTGCCAGTGGGCACCTCACGACCAGTGAGCACCTGGATCAGTTGTTTCTCACTGCCAGAGGGGTACTTGGTCGGGATCACCCGCACCAGCAGTCGCTTGGGATCGAACTGGCTGTTCTTGATCGCCTGCTCCATGGCGGCGATGGCCTGAGGCTTATTGTCCTCGATGCCAAACAGAATGCGTTTGGGGCTCAGCAACTTGTCCAGAACCCGCAGCCCTTGAACGATCTCCGCGGCAAACTCGCGCATCAGGGTGTCATCGGCGGTAATGTAGGGCTCGCACTCAGCGGCGTTGATCAGCAGCACCTCGATAGGCTTGCGAGGCGCCAGCTTGATGTGACTGGGGAAGGTGGCACCGCCCAATCCGGCAATGCCGGCCAGGCGGATCTTCTCCAGGATCGCCTCCTGGCTCAGCTCATCCAGGGACTTGATTGGGTGGCGCTCAAACCATTCATCCTGGCCATCGGCACGCAGTGTTATGGTCAGTTCTTTTAGGCCCGAGGGGTGGGCGGCGTCCCAGTCGCCGATGGCTTCGATGGTGCCTGAAGTGGGAGCGTGCACAGGCAGGCTCATGGCGCCTTGTGCTTGAGTCAGGGGCTGGCCACGCTTGACCGTGTCACCCACTTTGACCAGCAGGTTGCCCGGTTGGCCGATGTGTTGGCTGACCGGAACATAGAACAGTTCCGGCAGGGGCAGCAAATCGATGGGCGTCTGGTTGGACTGCTCCTTGTTTTCCGGTGGGTGGATGCCTCCAGGAAAACTCCAGAGTTTGCCGCTGTCGATCTCTTCAATCAGGGTCTGAATCATTCTTTACTCACTCCACCTCGGTGACCGCGATGCGGTTCAGATCCCAGTTCCAGTTCTGTTTGGTGGTCTTCACTGGAATCATGTCGATGCAGTCGACGGGGCAGGGGGCTACGCACAGATCGCAGCCGGTACAATCTTTGGCAATGACGGTGTGCATCTGCTTGCCGGTGCCAACAATGGCATCTACCGGGCAGGCTTGAATGCACTTGGTGCAACCAATGCACTCCTCTTCGCGGATATAGGCCACGCGCTCAACCTGCTCTCCGCCTTCCAGAGGCTCGGGTTCGACCCCCATCAGATCCGCCAGCTTCTGGATGACGGCATCACCACCCGGAGGGCAGAGGTTAATGGGGGCCTGGCCAGAGGCTATCGCTTCCGCATAGGGGCGACAGCCAGGATAGCCGCATTGTCCGCACTGAGTCTGCGGCAGGGTGTTGTCAATCTGTTCCACCACGGGGTCCGATTCCACTTTGAAGCGGATGGCGGCATACCCGAGGGCCACACCAAACACCAGGGCAAGCCCGGCGAGTACAAAAATGGCGATTAAAATACTGCTCATCGTTTATTTCACCAGCCCGGTAAAGCCCATAAAGGCCAGGGACATCAGACCGGCTGTAATCATTGCAATGGACGCGCCCTTGAAGGGAGCGGGGACATCGGCGGCGGCCAGCCGTTCTCTCATGGCGGAGAACAGCACCAACACCACAGAAAAACCTACGGCAGCACCGAAGCCGTAGATCAGCGAGCCAAACAGATCGTGCTGCTCCTGAACATTCAACAGGGCGACACCCAGCACCGCACAGTTGGTGGTGATCAGCGGCAGGTAGATGCCCAGCACCCGGTACAGAGAGGCGCTGGTCTTACGCACCACCATCTCGGTGAACTGAACCACCACGGCGATCACCAGGATAAACGCCAGAGTGCGAAGGTACACCAGGTCGAAGGGGATCAGCAGGTACTGGTTGATCAGATAGCTGCACAATGAAGCAAGGGTCAGGACGAAGGTGGTGGCCATGGACATGCCGATGGCGGACTCCACCTTACCCGATACCCCCATAAAGGGGCACAGACCCAGGAATTTCACCAGAACGAAGTTGTTCACCAAGATGGTGCCAACCAGTAACAGCAGATACTCTGACATGGAAATGAGGCTCGGATTACATTTAGCCCCCTATTATCGGTAATTGATTGGTCATAAACAACTGAGGAGCAATGGGGTTATTCACAGAAGATCGTCTAATAGCGACTTCGGTGGATATATTGAGCAGCTTCGCTTCGTTTTCAGTAGCTTGCACTGCCCTTTTTCTGGGCACTGTGGGCAAAAAGGCCCCGGCAACGCTGGCGCACCCTTCTGAAATGGCACCGCAGTGGCGAGATGTGGCGAGCAGGTAAAAGTTTTGCTGTTGGGGAGTGAGTCCAGATAAAGGGAACTGTTAAGCGGGTCACGTAATTGAGTTTTCACAGAAAAATGCTGCTTATGAGTGAACAGTCGTCGGAACTGCGCTGTTTTTAGATTTTCAGTGACTCCTGCTCCCTAGTTATGCGCCCGCGCCGAATGGCTAACAGTCGGCGTCAGGAATGGCCCGCGCTCTGGGGTGCAAATGTCATCGGGAATCTCTAAGATGTGCGCGAATTTGGACCTTAAGTTCAAACCCTGATGTGACTGTGGAGAGGATGTGAAAGGAAGAGTTGCCGAATGTGCACTGGTGTTTGCCATGGTGCTGTGGGCCAGCAGTTTTATTGCCCTGAAGCTGGCGTTTGTGAGTTATGACCCCTGGACGGTGATTGCCGGCCGTATGTGGGTGGCAACCCTCTGCTTTCTGGTGATGTGGAAGCGGGTGATGCGCTTCGAGTATCGAAGCGGTGACTGGAAGGTACTGTTGATTCTGGTGGCGGCCGAACCCTGCCTCTATTTTATACTTGAGGCCATGGCGCTTCAGTACACCAGTGCCGGCCAGGCGGGCATGGTGACCTCCCTGGCACCTCTGCTTACCGCAGTGGTGGCCTTTATCTTCCTGAAAGAGCGCCTGAGTCGCATCGCGGTGTTTGGCCTGAGCATTGCCATTGGTGGTGTACTGATGCTGGGCACCGACGGACATGGTTCCGACGCGGCGCCCAACCCCATGCTGGGGAATGCGCTGGAGTTTGGCGCCATGCTCTGTGCGGCCATCTGCAGCGTGTGCCTCAAGCACCTGAGCAGTCGCTACTCGGCACTGACGCTGACGGCGTTGATGTCCTTCGCTGGCCTGATTTTCTTTACACCGCTGGCGATGACTTTGGGCAACCCCTGGCACTGGGACCATCAGGGGGTGACCGCCATCGTATTCCTCGGAGCCTTTGTCACCCTGGGAGCCTACCTGCTTTACAACTATGCCATTGCTCATATGCCGGTGACCCGTGCTGCCAGTTTCGTCAACCTTATTCCGGTCTTCACCCTGGTGCTGGCCTACCTCATTCTCGATGAGCGCATGACCATGGTCCAGTTGGGCGCTTGTGCTCTGGTGATGGTGGGGGTAGGCGTCAGCCAGATGCGCAGCCGCAAAGGCTCTGCACAGGCTGCCGAGCAGCTGGGATAAGGCGAACCCTTGCAATCAGGGGAAGCCGGTGGCTTCCCCTTTTCTATGCCTGAATTTTGGAGGGGCTGTCAGTCATCCACTGCTGCAGCTGCTCTGCGGGCATGGGGCGGCCGTACAGGAAGCCCTGGAAGATATGGCAGCCCATCAACTCCAGCTGCACCCTTTGCTGCTCGGTTTCTATCCCTTCGGCGATGACCCCAAGGTGCATGTGCTGGCCGATGGCAATCATCGACTCCAGCAGCGGCTGGCTGGTGCCTTGGGTCAGCTCATCCACAAAGGACTTGTCGATCTTAAGCTCGTCCAGGGGCAGATCCTTAAGATAGGCGAGAGAGGAGTAACCGGTACCGAAGTCATCCAGGGAGATCTGGAACCCTGCTCGGCGTATCAGCTTAAGTTTGCTAATGGTTTCAGGTACATCCTGGAGTAGGGCAGACTCCGTAAGCTCCAGAACAAAGCGGCTGGGGTCGACGGCGGTCTGCTCCAGTTGAGTCATCAGTTGCTCCACAAAGTCGTTCTGGGCGAATTGCCAGGCAGACACGTTGATGGAGATTCGTTTGGGGCAGCAGCCCTGAGCTTGCCAGAGAGCCGCCTGCTTGAAGGCGGCGCTAAACACCCAGGCACCCAGCTTCAGGATCAGCCCGGTCTCTTCGGCAATGGGAATGAAACAGGCGGGAGAGATGGGGCGGCCATCCGCTCTGTTCCAGCGCAGCAGGGCCTCGACGCCGACCAATTCGCCACTGCTGCGGATTTGAGGTTGGAAATGCAGCTCGAATCCGTCGTGCTCCAGGGCGTCTCGCAGGCCCCTCTCTATCTGGATACGATCGTTGATCTTGTCCTGGAGCTCGGAGCGGAACACCACGTATTGATGACGGCCATTGTTTTTGGCCTGATACAGGGCGATGTCGGCGAATCTCAGCAGATCCAATTCGGTGGGCCTGTGGGTCGGCAGATCATCAGGGTAGAGCACCACACCTATACTGCATCCGGCATTGAGCAGTCTGTCGCCCACCTGGAGTGGTTTGGTCATCAGGGCGATCAGCCTGTCTGCCATCTCCCTGGCCTGAATCTCCTCCTGATCGGGTTCACAGCACTGAACCACCACAAATTCGTCACCGCCCATACGGGCGACAAAGATGGAGTCATCCAGGTGCTCTCTCAGTCTTCGCCCTACGCCCCGAATCACTTCGTCACCCACATCATGGCCCAGGGTGTCATTGATGGTCTTGAAATGATCCAGATCCAGCAGATACATGGCGGCACCTTTGCCCTGGGTTCGGCAGTGCTCCAGGTTGTTCCTCAGGTGCTCGTGCAGCAATGCCCGGTTGGGCAGGCGAGTCAGGTAGTCCTGATAGGCCATCTGCCTCATGCTGGACTCGGCGCTCTGCCTCTGAAGCTCCGCGCCTGCCCTGGCGGCGAAGATCTCCAGTATCTCCTGCACCTGATTCACCTGTGTTAGGGGTTTGGTGTCCACCACTACCATGATGCCGATGGGCTGATTGTCGGGGTCGTGGATCGGAGTACCTATGTAGGACTCGATGCCAAGGTCTTGAAGGATCAGGTCCTCAGGAAAGAGTTGCTGCACATGGCTTTCGTAGACGCAGGTTTGTCGTCCCACCACGTTCTCACAGGGTGTGTCGGCAAGGTCATAGGTGAAGTTCTCAATAATCTGACCGTCGGAACAGATGGCGTAGGTGGTGATCTGATTCCAGCTGCCTTTATGGGTTTGCAGTCCGATAAAGGCCATTTTGGCGTTAAACAGCTTGGCCATGGTCAGCACCAGGTTGTCGAAGAACTGGCTGCCGTAGCTGTCAGACAGCCCTCGAGCGATCTCCCTGATGGCGGTTTCAGCGTTGTATTCGTTGGTGACGTCGATGTGATAGATCACCACACCCAGGGTGGCGCCATCGTCTGAACGAAGCGGATAGGCTCTGAACTTCAGCCATCTTGTCCTGTCGGGTACCAGTCCGCCGTACTCTTTGCCCTGTTCCAGTCGCAGGGTGGCGAAATCTCGGTGTTCCCCCTCGGGCAGATCAGCGAAATAGATTTCGAGATCCAGATCTTGGAGTTCTAACAGATTGAGCAGAAAGTCCTGTTCGTCATCGCACAGGTCTCGTTTCCAATAGCGACGACTCGCCTGATTGGTCTTGATCACCCGACCATTCAGGTTCAGCACCTGCATGCAGGCAGGGGCCTGATCCAGCACGATATCCCACTGGGGATTTGCTGGCGGCGAATCCAATACAGACGAAGACGAACTGTCTTTGTCGGAGGTGGGTTGAGCCTGCTCTCGGACCACGGCTTGTGACATCAGCAAGGCCATCATGAACAGGCTCAGGCCTGAGGTGTCCAGCCAGTACAGCAGGGGGGACGCCAGCAGCCACTCACCGGCGAGGGTGAGAGTTGGAAGCGCCAGGGCACAGGCCAACAGCGTTGCCGGCTGACGGCGTCCACTTTGGCGCATGGCTGAGCAGCGGGACCAGCCCCAGCCCACCAGGCCTAGCCCCAGGGCCAGTGCAACCAGGCCTGAGTCACCCGGTGCGCCTCTGAGCATATAGACGGTTTGCCCCCAGGGAAGCAGGGCGGGCTCGTAGGAAACCTGGGAACCGATGCGCAGGGGCAGGGGCCCCTGCATGTTGGCCAGAAACAGACCGGCGCACGCGATACTCAGGCCAATGGCCCAGGGGTGTATCCGTTTTTGGCGGCTGTAGTAGGCGATGAACAGAAACAGACTGATTAACAGAAAAGGGAGAAGCGCCGTCTGGCACTTCATCACCGTACTTTGTAGCGCCAGATCTGAGCTGGGCATAATGTAGGCGTAGCAAAGCTGCTGACCCGCAATGCATAGGGTCAGGGCAACAAAGGCCAGCCGTTCCCGCCAGACCAGTACTCGTGATTTTAGAGTCAGGATCTGCCAGGCAATATAGAGGGACACTCCGAACGACCCAATACTCAACAGCTCGGTCAGGGGATGGCTGCTCGTCTCTATCATGGTTCGTGGTCTGCCTTTCGCATTGTCGAATACGATTTCGGCTCAGTGTAACAACAAGACAACATTATCGATAGGGACAGAATTCGTTATAAATCCGGTCAAGCCAGGGTAAAAACACCAGTGGTAGCAGCGGCGGTGGAGAGTGGAGGTTGTGTCAATGTTAACGGGCCTGGTCTCGGCGGATGACATTGGGCATTCAGCTCGCCAGGGGCTTCACAGCCATTGCCGATGGCCACAACCGGCGGCTGGCGTCATACTGATTCTTAAGGAGGAGAGAATGGAATCGCTGACTCAAAAGCAGAAATCTACCCTGCTCACTCTGGCGCGACACGCAATCGCAAGGCGGTTGGGAATCTCCGTGGGTAAGATGGACATTGAGCATTCAACCTTGAACCAAGTGATGGCCTGCTTCGTCACGCTCAAGATTGGTAATGAGCTCAGGGGGTGTGTCGGAACCCTGGAGCCTCGCCATCCTTTGTGGCAAGGCGTTCAGCGCATGGCGGTTGCAGCGGCGTTTGACGACAGCCGCTTCTCAGCATTGACACTCGATGAGTGGCCTGAGATTAGGCTGAGCATCTCCATATTGACGCCGTCTGAACCTCTGACGGTGTCCAGCGAGACTGAGCTTTTGCAGAGCCTGAGACCAGGTCTGGATGGACTCACTCTGGAATGCGGTCGATATCATGCGACCTTCCTGCCCGCAGTTTGGGAGTCACTTCCAGAGCCAAAGGATTTCGTGGCGCAGCTCAAGCGCAAAGGAGGGTTGGCTCCGGAGTTTTGGAGCGATGAGATTCGCTGGTATCGATACCATTCCATCAGCTTCAGCGAAACCGACGCGGCTTCAGTCTAGTGCACCGGTCATTCTCACGGGAATCCGTTGGCGGCCAAAGTGACCGGGTTCAGGCCGAAACACTCCGGGTATTTTGTGATGGCAGTCGGGACAACGTCCCTGCTGCAGCTTCCATTGCTCCAGCCGGTACCAGTCGCGCCTGATAAGAGGCTTGCCACACCCAGGACACCAGGTGGTGTCACCGGCCTGGTCGTGAACATTCCCCGTGTAGACATAGTTCAGGCCCGCCTCAAGAGCGATCTGCCTGGCCTTGACCAATGTGGCTTTCGGGGTGGGGGCCTTCTCCAGCATATGAAAGTCCGGGTGGAAGGCGGAAAAGTGAATGGGTACTTCAGGACCCAGGTTGTCTGCTATCCATTGGCACATGGATTCAATCTCTTTCGCAGAGTCATTTTCATCGGGAATGAGCAGATTGGTCAGTTCCAGCCAGACGTTTGTGTCCTGCTTCAGGTAGATGAGGGTGTCCAGTACAGGTTGAAGCTCACCATGGCACAGCTTTCGATAGAAACGCTCTGTGAACCCCTTCAGGTCCACGTTGGCGGCATCCATATGCTGGAAGAACGCCTCTCTGGGTCGTTCATCGATATACCCTGCCGTCACCGCAACCGACTTGATCCCCAGTTCATGACAGGCCATGGCCGTATCCACGGCATACTCCATGAAGATCACCGGGTCATTGTAGGTAAAGGCCACGCTGTCGCAGTGGTGGGCACGGGCTGTCTTGGCCAGTTGAGAGGGGGAGGCTTTATCTGCCAGGGTATCCCATTGGCGAGACTTGCTGATGTGCCAGTTTTGGCAGAACTCACAGCTTAGGTTGCACCCTGCGGTACCAAAGGAGAGGACTGACGTACCCGGAAGAAAGTGATTGAGCGGCTTTTTCTCTATGGGGTCGATGCAAAATCCACTGGAGCGTCCATAGCTGGTTAGGACTATGGCTCCGTCGCTGTTGGCCCTCACATAACAGGCGCCGCGCTTGCCTTCGCGCAACTGGCAGTGCCTCGGGCAAAGGTCGCACTGAACCCGGCCATCTTCCAGGGGATGCCAGTAAAGGGTCGGGTGTACTCCCCCAAGGGAGGCGTTGGGCTTATCCATAAGGAAACTTCGCCGTTTTGACGTACTCTTAAAAGTATACCTCTCAGGCTGTGAGGAGGGAGTCATGAATGTACGTCCTGCTGCGGTATCAGGCAGTTTCTATCCTGCCGATGCAATGGTGTTGGATCAGCAGTTAATTGACCTGGTCCAGCCCACTTTTGCCCTAGGTGTTCCCAAGGCGATCATCGCCCCCCATGCCGGTCTTCAGTATTCCGGCGCCGTTGCCGGCCACCTTTATGGGTCCATGGAAGCTGTGGCGCCGCGAATCACCAGGGTCATTCTGCTGGGCCCCAGTCACAGAGTCGCTTTCGACGGTTTGGCACTGCCCGAATCCGATGCCTTTGCTACCCCCCTGGGTGATCTCGAGCTGGACGCCGCATGTTGTGAGCACCTGGCTGAGATGGAAGGGGTGGAGATTCGACAAGATGCCCATGCCAGGGAGCACTCCCTGGAGTTGCAACTGCCGTTCATTCAGCACTGCTTCAAGAAAGCCAAGCTGGTGCCTCTGGTGGTGGGTGATGCGTCCGCGTCCTTGGTGGCCAAAGTGTTGAAGCGAGTCTGGGGAGGCGATGAGACCCTGATTGTGGTCAGTTCAGATCTCAGTCATTTCCTCGATTACGATCAGGCAAAGAACAAAGATGGTCTCACCTGCCGCCAGATTGAAACCCTGCATGGGGGGCTTCATGGTGACCAGGCTTGTGGTTGCCGGGCAATTAATGGATTGGTGCTTCTGGCCAAAGAGAGAGGCATGCAGATTCGTCGAGTCGAGTACCTGAACTCCGGCGACACCGCAGGTGACAGAGAGCGGGTGGTGGGGTATGGATCTTTCGCGATCTATGAAGCCTGACTAGGCAATCCAAATCTGCCGTCTTTGATGGCCTCGGCGGGCGCCAAGAGGCGTCCGCTGTCTTAAAGCCGAGTGGGTTGATTAGTTTTAAACCCATGATTCTTAAATTCTGTTTCTAAAAAATCCCTCTTGGCTACTTGCTGCTCAAACAGTTGCTGAAACCGAAAATTTTAGTGCACTTTGGTTGACTCGGGACGCAGTGGGTTTTATTATGCGCCCCGCTTTCAGGGAACGGCAATCGCCATCAACTGAAGGTGCAAATCGGACGCGGGGTGGAGCAGCCTGGTAGCTCGTCGGGCTCATAACCCGAAGGTCGTCGGTTCAAATCCGGCCCCCGCAACCAATTGCATAGGAAGTGAGGAGTAGGGTTCTGTCATAACCCTCAGGCCGTCGCAGGGCGCCTGCCGGTATAAATCCGGCCCCCGCAACCAACTCCTCTTAGAGGAGCAGCCTCAGAGGTGAGGCACAACAATTCGGACGCGGGGTGGAGCAGCCTGGTAGCTCGTCGGGCTCATAACCCGAAGGTCGTCGGTTCAAATCCGGCCCCCGCAACCAATTTCTCTGGAGAGAGGGTAAACACTCTACAATCGATTCCCCCTTAGTTCAGTCGGTAGAACGGTGGACTGTTAATCCATATGTCGCTGGTTCAAGTCCAGCAGGGGGAGCCACATTACTGGCTCAACTCTTTGTGAGTGCCGCGGTGCAGATTTTGTTGCCGCTACGCGACAAATGTCGCTGAGCTGGGCGCCCCCGTTAACTCCAGCAGGGGGAGCCACTTTATTATTTTGGTGAAACGACGAGTCATCAGAATAACAATTCGGACGCGGGGTGGAGCAGCCTGGTAGCTCGTCGGGCTCATAACCCGAAGGTCGTCGGTTCAAATCCGGCCCCCGCAACCAATTTCAACTTCTCTTTCGCAGAGAAGCCTCAGAGGTGAGGCAAAACACCGAACAATGCAATTCCCCCTTAGTTCAGTCGGTAGAACGGTGGACTGTTAATCCATATGTCGCTGGTTCAAGTCCAGCAGGGGGAGCCACCTTTGAAAGCCCAGTTCGAAAGAGCTGGGCTTTTCTATTTGTTGCCGCTTCGCGCCAAATGTCATTGTGTCTTTCGCTGACTGGCACGATAAATGGCCGGAAATGCCCTGATACTCTAGAAGATCTTTCTGCATGGCTGCTGTTTGGCAACCATAGGGCCTTAACCCTTGTATTCAGGTGAACCGAGTGCGTATTTACACTAACTCTGTTTGGTTTTTCACTGTGGCTTGGTGTCATCGATAACTTGCCAAAATTTCATTGCCTTGGTGCGGTGACGTCTCAAAAAGGGTGCAAAACGACCCATTGGTGGCATTTGAACCACATTCTTGTCATCCTTTCGATTTTCCTAATACCTTGTTAGCAAATTTTGCACCTGTTTAGTGCACCATTCGATGCTACAATTCCTACCTGTGAGATGGGTTATTACTACTTAAAATTTAGGTAGTTGAGAGCTTGTTTTGCTGAAGTCATCAGCGACTTTGCTGGGAAAATGGGTGCGCAATCTCCATGCCATTACTTCAGCTTAAGTTTTTTCTCATGTTCGACCCTGAACTATTGACATCTCTCTAGACCGCACGGCTCAAGGGGTTTGAAACGTTATCCACTGTTTTTGTGGATAAGTGTGTTAGTTAACCTTCAGCAAACTGCTCTAAGGCCCGAAATCATGGGCTTTGTTAAAATTTGATGGCACTCTGTGAGTAAGTTCGAACCCTTAATAATCAATGACTTACAAAAGTTGTCGAAAAATGGTCTAGAAATGAGACAGATTTAATTGTGTGTTTAATCGCCGATGTCCCCTCTGTGTATTATTTGCCGGATATTGTTCTGAAGCAGCCCAATTTGACAGATATTGAACCTCTGGAGGCCTCGTGAGCCGATCAACCTTCCATGACCTGACTCAGGGCAGTGTTTCGACCCAACTTTGGCGTATGACCTGGCCTATGTTGATAGCCATGTCGATGCTGATGAGCTTCAACTTTGTTGATGCCTATTTCGTCAGCATGCTGGGAACCGAACAACTGGCCGCATTCAGTTTTACCTTTCCGGTTACCTTTACGGTGATCAGCCTGGTTATCGGATTAGGAGTAGGGACGTCGGCCACCGTAGCCAATACCCTGGGTCAGGGCGATACTCTGTTGGCCAAACATCAGGGTGGTGTCGCAGTGGTCCTCTCCGGAGCCCTGGTGTTGATCCTGTGTTTGGTGGTGTGGCTGCTGCACGACCCCATCTTTCTGCTGATTGGAGCGACCCCCGAGACTTTGCCGGTTATCGGCGAATTTATGGATGTGTGGTTATTGGGGGGCATCTTCGTTGCTTTCCCCATGGTGGGTAACGCGGTGATGCGAGCCAACGGCAACACTCGGTTACCCAGCCTGGTCATGGCGCTGAGCGCCGCGGTAAACGTCGCCCTGGATCCTCTGCTCATCTTCGGCCTGGGCCCTTTCCCCGAGATGGGACTGCAGGGTGCCGCTTTGGCGACCGTCATTGGTTACGGCGTCAGTTCGGTATTTATCCTGTACATGCTGTTCGGCAAGATGAAAGCCATCGCCTGGAAGGCCAATTGGTCCTGTCGCATCAAGGCCGCCAAAACCATCTTGCACATCGCGTTGCCTGCATCAGGGTCCAATATGCTGACACCGGTAGCCATGGCTGGGATGACCGCCATCATTGCCCAATACGGCCAAGAAGCCGTGGCCGCCTTTGGTGTGGGTGGCAGATTGGAGTCTCTGGTGACCATGGTGATCCTGACCCTGTCCATGACTCTGCCGCCTTTCATCAGCCAGAACTATGCGGCGGGGCGCCATGACAGAGTGAGAGCGGCCTACGAGGGGACCATCAAGTTCGTGATGCTTTTCCAGGCCGTACTCTATCTGCTGCTGTTTCTGATGGCCGATCATATTGGTTCGGCCTTTGGCCAGGATGCTGAGGTGGCTGGCATCATCGCTTTGTTGGTGGTCATTCTGCCATTGGCCTATGGCGCTCAGGGTGTGGTTATCCTGTCTAACTCAAGTCTCAATGCCCTTCACAGGCCCATGGGAGCTTTGGGGCTTAACATGATTCGGCTGTTCGCGATGTACCTGCCTCTCGCCTTCATCGGTGGTAAGATCGCGGGGTTAACCGGTGTCTTCGTTGGCGCGACCACAGCCAATTTCATTACGGCCTACATCGCCTGGCGAATCGTCAACACACAGCTGTGTCCCGCTAAGTCCATCAACGCAGAGGAAGCGAATGAGTCGTCCCTTTAAGCTGCATGCCCCCTTTAAGCCCTCTGGCGATCAGCCTGAGGCCATCGCCAAAATGGTCGATGGTCTCGAATCCGGCCTGGCTCATCAGACCCTGCTTGGAGTGACCGGCTCGGGTAAGACCTTTGCCATGGCCAATGTGATTGCCCAGATGGGCAGGCCAACCATCATCATGGCCCCCAACAAGACTCTGGCTGCCCAGCTCTACGGTGAGATGAAAGAGTTTTTCCCCGAAAACTCAGTGGAGTACTTCGTCTCCTACTACGACTACTACCAACCCGAAGCCTACGTGCCTGCGTCGGACACCTTCATCGAGAAGGATGCCTCCATCAACGATCACATCGAGCAGATGCGGTTGTCCGCCACCAAGGCACTGATGGAAAGAAAGGATGTGGTCCTGGTGGCATCGGTTTCGGCCATCTATGGTCTGGGCGATCCCGATGCCTATATGGCGATGCTGTTGCACCTGCGTCAGGGCGACATCATCAACCAGAGAGACATCCTCAAGCGCCTGGCGGAATTGCAGTACACCAGAAACGACATGGCGTTTGAGCGCGGCACTTTCCGTGTTCGAGGCGAAGTGATAGACATTTTCCCCGCCGATTCTGAGCGACATGCGGTGCGCGTGGAGTTGTTCGATGAAGAGATTGAGCGCATCACTCTGTTCGACCCCCTAACCGGGGCGTTGGAGAAGGAGGTGGCCCGGGCAACGGTTTACCCCAAAACCCACTATGTGACACCCAGAGAACGTGTGCTGGAGGCGATTGAGTCTATTAAGGCGGAGCTCAAGGTGCGCCATCAATTCCTGCTGGACAACAACAAACTCATTGAAGCTCAGCGGATCAAGGAGCGTACTCAATTCGACGTTGAGATGATGTTGGAGTTGGGCTACTGCTCAGGCATCGAAAACTACTCCCGCTATCTTTCCGGCCGAGCACCAGGGGAGCCGCCACCGACTCTGTTGGACTACCTTCCCGACGATGGCCTGCTGGTGATAGATGAGTCCCACGTTACCGTGCCTCAGGTCGGCGCCATGTACAAAGGGGACAGGTCTCGCAAAGAGACCCTGGTGGAGTATGGGTTCCGCTTGCCCTCGGCCATGGATAACCGGCCGCTGAAATTTGAAGAGTTTGAAGCCATCACCCCGCAGACCATATTCATCTCCGCCACACCGGGTAAGTACGAGCTGGAGAAATCCCATGATGAGGTGATTGACCAGGTCGTGCGCCCCACAGGTTTGCTGGACCCGGTGCTGGAGGTGCGGCCAGTGGCCACCCAGGTGGACGATCTGCTGTCAGAGGCCCGCAAGCGCATCGAGCTTGGGGAGCGGGTCTTGGTCACCACCCTGACCAAGCGTATGGCGGAGGACTTGTCTGAGTACCTGGATGAGCATGGCATCAAGGTGCGTTACCTGCACTCGGACATCGACACCGTCGAACGGATGGAGATCATCCGCGATCTGCGCCTGGGAGAGTTTGATGTACTGGTGGGCATCAACCTGTTGCGAGAGGGACTGGATATGCCTGAGGTCTCTCTGGTGGCGATTCTCGATGCGGATAAGGAGGGCTTCTTGCGCTCGGATCGCTCGCTGATTCAGACCATAGGTCGTGCCGCGCGCAACATCAACGGCAAGGCGATTCTCTACGCGGATAAGGTAACAGGTTCCATGCGCCGGGCCATGGATGAGACCAATCGTCGTCGTGATAAGCAGAACGCTTATAACCAGGCTAACGGAATTGTGCCTAAAGGGCTCAATAAGAAGATCACCGATGTCATGGATATCGGTGGCCGGCCGGGGCAAAGTGCCAAACGCAAGGTGGCGGAGCCCAAATCTCACTATAAGCCGGTGGATCCCAAGTCGCTGGCCAAAGAGATTAAAACTCTGGAAACTCAGATGTATGAACATGCCCGTAATCTGGAGTTTGAGCAGGCAGCTGCGCTGCGTGATCAAATCGAGTCTCTGCGGGAGCAGCTGGCGGCCGGATAGCCCATACTTAAGTCATACCCAGGCCGTAGGAGCGCGGCCTTCGGCATGACACCGGTCAGGGCCAAATGCCGCACTGAATGCGGCGTAGTATCAGGGAGGAGTTCGCTCTGCCGGCAGGAGAGGGGCAGACCATGCGTAAACTTCTGGGAACCACCCTGTTCGCCGTGGCGGCACTGGCGGCGTTGATCTTCGGTGCGCCCGACGTTGATCAGGCCAGCGTTCGAGCCGTAGACAGTCATCGCGCCGAACTGATGCCGTTTGGACACCTGGCGTCACCCTTTGATTCCAGTCAGATGAGTTGGAACTACGATCAACCCGAAGAGCCTGACATCAATCAGCTTCTGAGAGACTACCCCACAGCAGCAGGCCAGATCCGCGAGGCGGTTCGCGATAACCTGGCCTATGAAGCAGCCGTAGAAGGGGACTATGAGCAGGCCTATCGTCAGATGGCCCTGGCCTTTAAAGAGGGCAATGGTAAAGGCAGTTACTCCGTTACCTGGTAGCTTCAACCTGTCGCCGGCGGGCCCACTGACTGATGCCCATATAGAGTAGGGCGGAGATCACGCCGTAGAGATGGGCTTCCACCGCCACCCTGGCTTGAATCAGGGTGGCTAGGTCACCGCTGGCGCCCACCACATTCTCCCAAATCACCTTGGCCAGCACTCCGATCAGCAGCAGCGGTCCCAGTCGACTGCCGCTGCGCCAATCCAGGATGGCAAAGTAGGCGAACCAGGCGTGCAGTATGGCCGAGAGACCGACATAGGTTTGTGTTCCATCCACCCACCAGTAGACCCCAAGCCCAATGCAGACGGCACTGAACAGGGTCAGCAGAGCCAGGGGGCGTGCGCGGAAATGTGGCTGAAATAACCCCAGCATCACCGCCATGCCGCCAAGGTTCATCAGCAGGTGGTATCCGTTGCTGTGCAGCAAATGGCCGGTGACCAGGCGCCACCATTGCCCTTGCTCCAGGCCACTGCGCGACCAGATCAGTGATTCGGTCAGCGCCGGGCTCAGGTAGAGGCCAATGGCCGTCAAGGCAAGGGCCAGGGGCATGCCCCATTGGTTTGGGGAGGGGAAACCCCAGCGATCACTATACAAGCTGGGCCTTCTTGCGGGTATCAGCCAAAATCGATGCCTTGTTCGCCAGATACTCCTCCAATCCGCGGCTGCGCAAGTGGCAGGCGGGGCAATCACCACAGCCGCTGCCTTTGATGCCGTTGTAACAGGTCAGAGTTTCATCCCGTACCAGCTCCAGAGCACCATAGTGATCGGCCATGGCCCAGGTTTCTGCTTTGTTGAGCCACATCAGAGGCGTAATCAGTTGCAGGGGACGATCCATGCCCTGTACCAGCGCAGATTCCATCGCCTTGATGAAGTCGTTGCGGCAATCCGGGTAGCCGGAGAAGTCGGTTTCACAAACGCCGGTGATCACCGCCTCTGCACCAATCTGGTAGGCATAGATGCCGGCCAGGGTGAGGAACAGAATATTGCGGCCGGGAACAAAGGTATTGGGCAGCCCATTGTCTGCCAGGCCGTGATCCACCGGGATATCGTCCCGGGTCAGGGCGGAGATGGCCAACTCATTGAGCACCCCTACGTCCAGCACCTTGTGGGCGGCGACTTCCAGATCGGCGCTGAGTTGCTGGGCAATCTCAATTTCAAGCCGGTGGCGCTGACCATAATCGAAGGTAATGGCGTGTACTTCATCATACTGTTTCAATGCCTGTACCAGGCAGGTGGTGGAATCCTGGCCACCACTGAATACCACAACGGCTTTGCGTACTACTGCGGTCACTTAAGTTCTCCTGTTTGGGCAAAGGCCTCGAGCCTAGCCAGGTAGGGCTGGATGTCACCGATGTTGGCCGCAATCCAGTCACTATCATAATAGCTGTCGAGATAACGCTCTCCGCTGTCACAGATCAGGGTGACAATGGATCCGGACTCGCCTCGCGCGGCCATCTCAGACGCCAGTTGCAGGGCGCCATAGAGATTAGTCCCGGTACTGGCTCCGGTTTTACGGCCCAGCACCTTCTCAAGCCAATGGACGGTGGCTACGGAAGCGGCATCGGGAATCTGGCGCATTAGGTCGACAACGCCCGGAATAAACGAAGGCTCAACCCGCGGACGGCCGATCCCCTCAATGCGGGAACAACTGTCGGTGCTGATGGCGGCATCGCCCTGTTGGTAATAATCGAAAAAGACAGAGTTGTCCGGATCCACCACACACAGCTCGGTATCCAGTTTCTGGTAACGGATGTAGCGGCCGATGGTGGCCGAGGTGCCGCCTGTGCCTGGACTCATCACCACATAGCGTGGAATGGAGAAGCGCTCGCGCTCCATCTGATTAAAGATGGAGTTGGCAATGTTGTTGTTGCCTCGCCAGTCGGTGGCGCGTTCGGCGTAGGTGAACTGGTCCATGTAGTGCCCATTCATCTCTCGGGCCAGGCGCTCTGACTCTACGTAGATCTGGCTGGGTTCGACCAGGTGGCACTGACCTCCATAGAACTCAATCTGGCGGATCTTCTTTTGCGCCGTGGAGTGCGGCATCACCGCAATGAAGGGCAGCCCCAGCAGACGGGCAAAATAGGCCTCGGACACGGCGGTGGAACCGGAAGAGGATTCGATAATGGGGGTGCCCTCAGTGATCCAACCATTGCTCAGCCCATAGAGAAACAGGGAGCGAGCCAGGCGGTGCTTCAGGCTGCCGGTGGGATGGGTGCTCTCATCTTTCAGGTAGAGGTCGACCTCTGGCAGGCAGGGCAACTCCAGTTTGATGAGGTGCGTATCAGCGCTGCGCTGAAAATCTGCTTCGATCTGGGCGATGGCCCAGTTTACCCAACGACGTGACATCTTTATGATCCCATTATTCAAATCAAGCGAGCATGGTACCCAATGCAGTCCGAAGTGTTAAGAGAGTTGGCCACCAGAAGGATGCCTTTTGGCAAGTATCAGGGGGTGGTGATGGCGGAATTGCCCATCGCCTATCTGGTGTGGATGCAAAACAAAGGTTGGCCTTCAGGGGATCTGGGCGAGAAGCTGGCGTTGCTGCTGGAGATAAAACACAACGGTCTGGGGTATCTGCTGACGCCGCTGAAGGAGCAGGACAACAGCGGCTACTGAATCCGGTGTAAAGCTGCCTGACAGTTTTTCTTTTATGGGCCTGAGTCAAAAATTGAAGGGTTGGCAGAGCAACTCCTTTGAAAGAAGTCGGGTGTAAGTGTAAATTGCTTCATTAATTCAAATGGATACAAAGAAATGGTCTTTGTTGATTGAGAGGTGTTATGAAGCGTTTTCTGGCCGTTGTTTTGTTTTTGCTCCCCTTTGGCCTCAGTGCCGAGCCCCAGTCTAAACAGGCGATGATCGATGAATTGGTGGAGGTGATGCAGATGGAGAGCATTGTTGAAGCCACCTACGATCAGATGGAAGGGATGATGCAAGGGTTGTCTGCCCAGATGGGCATAAAGCCTGAGGAGCAGCAGATCTTCGATCGCTACTACAAAAAGATGACCAGGGTGCTCAAGGAGGAGATGAGCTGGCAGAAGATGAGCCCCCTCATGGTCGATATCTATCAAAAGCACTTTAGCGAGAACGAAATTCGCGAGATGTTGGCCTTCTACAAGACCGAAACCGGTCAGTCCATCATCACCAAGTTGCCTCTGGTGTCACAGGAGGCAATGCTTGCTTCGCAGCAAATGGTGCAAAGCGCCATGCCCAAAATCCAGGCAGTGAGCCAGGAGCTGGCCCAAGAACTGCAGCGTAGCCGTCAGCAAGATTAATCAGATACTGCCAGGGAGGTTTCCGCTCCCTGGCCCTTCTTCCTACCCACCATCCCTCGCCACCTGGATGGCGTCATTGACCCAGCGCTGATGATCTTTAAGTCCGGTGATCAGCCGTTTGGGGATGGCACTCAGGCCCAGGTGGGCGCCGCACAGGGCACCGGTCATCGCCGCTCTGGCCATGTTGTTGCCGCCACTGTTGATCGCCACCATCACCGGAGTCTCGAATGAATCCGGGTAGCGGGCCGCCAGGAAAAAGGCGGCGGGCATCAACATGGTGAGGGAACAGGCCATGCCGTAAATCTGGGCCACCGCCTCAGGTGGCTCAACCTGGATGTGGGGACTTTGTGCCGCCTGAATCCACCATCCCATGCCAAGGAATACATCGGGGAATGGCAACTCCCGGCTCGCCCGGGCAGGGGCGTGTCCCTCACTGCGCTCTTCCACTAACACTGCATGGGTAAAGGGCAACAGTCCTTGCTGAATCAAGCCGCGCATCCTGTTCCCCAGCGCACCGTCCAAAGGCATGCCTGCCACCAGAGCGTCGATGACGATGCCAAAGGCGGTGGATGCGGTCACTATGGCGGGATCCCCGTGGGTCAGCCGGGCACAGGCAGCGCTGTGCAGTCCCGCCTGCATCAGGTCGCCTTGATAGCGGGCGCCTATCAGCACCGCCCGTTGTGCCGCTTCTGACGTGTCCGCCAGAGAGGGAAAGTCCTCGTCATGCCAATGTTTGCCCTCTATCTTGAGGGCATACCAGATATCCCGCACTGGCTGTTCGGTGAAACGCCCCCCTTCAGGTTCGCCATCGAGGGTGTCCAGCAGTGGCTCTAGCCGGCGGATATAGTCCTCCTCCTGATAGCGACCTCTGGCCACCAGGCTCTCCAAGAGCAATTGTTGAAACTGCCCGGTCTGAGACACATCACCTAGCGCTACTCCCTCGTGATAGCGCCCAGGTTGAACCGCCACATAGCCATTAATGGTGCCGTGGGCCTGCTTGAGCTCTTTCAGGTCGTAATACCAATGGGGGCCAACCCCCAGTGCATCGCCTATCAGCGAGCCTAAAATGGCGCCTGCGGCGCGATCCTGAGTGGGGGAGAGTGCTGCGGCAAATTCATGGTCGGACATGGAGGGACTCCGTCATTTAACCTTGTCCCTCAGTGTAGTTGGCTCAGTGCCGGATGCGTTTTTGAAACAAGCTGCGAGGTGAAAAGCCGGTGACCAGGGCCGTACCACAGATCACCAGTGCAGAGCCTGCCAGTGTGTGTAGGCCGAGGACCTCGTCCAGCAGCCAGTGCCCCCAGAGCACCCCAAAAACCGGCACCAGAAAGGTTACCGTCAGTGCTGGGGCTGCGCCGACCTCTTTCACCAACCGAAAGTACATCAGGTAGGCGATGCCGGTGCACAGTACGCCAAGAGTGATCGCTGCCCCCCACATGGAAGGTTGAGGCATGGAGGGGGGAGGCAGCATCAGTGCCAGGGGCAGCACCAGCAAGGTGGCGCCCCAGAGGCTGCCATGGGCGTTGTCAAAAGGCTCAATTTGGGTACGGCTTCTGGCGTACATGCTGGCCACTGCATAGCTGAGAGAGGCGCTCAGGCTGGCGGCGATCGCCAGTGGGGCGCCAGGTGTCATAGTGATGGCGTCAAATCCCACCAAAATGGCGACACCGACAGTACCCAGAATCAGCCCCAGTCCTGTTGTTCCGGTCAGAGGTGTCCTTCCCCACACTGCAGCCAGTACTGCACCCCAGATGGGAGTAGTGGCATTGAGAATGGACATCAGCGATGCAGACAGGGTTTGCGCCGAAAAGGCCAATAACAGGAAGGGCAGGGCAGAATTGATGCCGCCCAGTAGCAGGTAGTGGCGCCATCGGCTGCGCCATTGCAACTTGCGCCCTACCACCAGTGCCATGATGCCTAGGAACAGGGCGGCCAGGGCAAGCCGCGACTCAATCAGAGCCACCGGTCCAAACTGTGGAACCCCAATACGCAGCAACAGGAAAGAGCCTCCCCAGATGGCGGAGAGGGCAATGAGTATCAGCAGGTTAATTCCGGTCATTGTTGGGACTGATAGTGGGCAATCGCGACAGTGTGACGAACATGCGTCCCAATTGCTACTCCTGATAGATCATGGTTTTGCTCATGCCGCCGTCTATCACCCAATTCTGGCCGGTAACAAATCCCGCCTTATCACTGAGCAGAAACGATACGGCTTCGGCGATATCCTCCGGCTTACCCACTCGTCCGGCCCAGTGTTGTTGGTGGTCTGTTTGCGTCAGCTGTTGTCCGTCACTGATCCAGCCCGGGCTGACGCAGTTCACTCGCACTCGGGGGCCCAGGCTGGCGGCAAGGGCGTGAGTCAGGGCCACCAAACCTCCTTTGGAGGCGGCATGACCTTCGCTGTTGGGCTCGGACTGAAGGGCCCGGGTCGAGGCGATATTGACGATCGCACCACCTGACTCCATCAGAGGGCTCAAGCCCTGGGCCAGAAACATGGGTGCAGTAAGATTGACTGCCAGGACACGATTCCACTGCTCCAGTGTGAGCTTGGCCAGGCCAGGGTGATAAGGGTTGGCAATGGCGGCGTTATTGACCAGCCCTGAGATGGGACCGGTCAGAGATTGGCACCAGTGAATGACTGCGTTGCTGTCGGCAAGGTCCAGTTGCACCTGAGTGACATCAAGGTCTTCAAATAGGGTGCAATTGGCTGGCAGATGATCCAGGGCAATGACCGGCCCATGCCGGGCCAGAGTCTGAACCAGGCATTGGCCTAGCAACCCCTGGCTGCCGGTGACCACGATAGGGTGTTTCATGTCGCAATCTCATCGTTAAAGCTTCAAGGGATTGTAATGGTCACAAGGGATGCTGGCGAGCAAATCGCCATGAGACTGAACAGGAACCCCGCAATTTCCCCCATCACTTCAGTGGAGTTCGCCGCATGGACAGAAATTGTCGAAATCCTCGTCAAGAAGGGCACATAGCTGGGAGCCACGGGAGTGGACACCAGATGCTAAATGAAAAAAGCGCCGCCCCGAAGGAGCAGCGCTTTAAGAAGGATGGTGGAGGGGGAAGGATTCGAACCTTCGAAGGCGGAGCCGTCAGATTTACAGTCTGATCCCTTTGGCCACTCGGGAACCCCTCCACGGGGTTTGCTTGTCTTCCACGACCATAGGGTCGTGGTGACGAATGATGGTGGAGGGGGAAGGATTCGAACCTTCGAAGGCGGAGCCGTCAGATTTACAGTCTGATCCCTTTGGCCACTCGGGAACCCCTCCACGGGGTTTGCTTGTCTTCCACGAACCTAGGGTCGTGGTGACGAATGATGGTGGAGGGGGAAGGATTCGAACCTTCGAAGGCGGAGCCGTCAGATTTACAGTCTGATCCCTTTGGCCACTCGGGAACCCCTCCACGGAATTCTCTAGATAGATTGTTTAGCGTGCTTCTATCTAACACGATGCCCGTGTGGCCAGGGGATCAGACGAGTCTGATCGTTGTTACCCATTGGGGCCACTCGGGAACCCCTCCACGGAATTCTCTAGATAGATTGTTTAGCGTGCTTCTATCTAACACGATGCCCGTGTGGCCAGGGGATCAGACGAGTCTGATCGTTGTTACCCATTGGGGCCACTCGGGAACCCCTCCACGGGGTTTGCTTGTCTTCCACGACCATAGGGTCGTGGTGACGAATGATGGTGGAGGGGGAAGGATTCGAACCTTCGAAGGCGGAGCCGTCAGATTTACAGTCTGATCCCTTTGGCCACTCGGGAACCCCTCCACGGAATTCTCTAGACAGATTGTTTAGCGTGCTTCTATCTAACACGATGCCCGTGTGGCCAGGGGATCAGACGAGTCTGATCGCTGTTACCTTTTGGGGCCACTCGGGAACCCCTCCACGGGGTTTGTGTGTCATCCACGATCATAGTCGGGGCGACGAATGATGGTGGAGGGGGAAGGATTCGAACCTTCGAAGGCGGAGCCGTCAGATTTACAGTCTGATCCCTTTGGCCACTCGGGAACCCCTCCACGGAATTCTCTAGACAGATTGTTTAACGTGCTTCTATCTAACACAGCGCTCGTGTGGCCAGGGAATCAGACATGTCTGTTCGCCGTTACCTTTGAGGCCAATCGGGAACCCCTCCACAAGTGCGGCGCTATAGTAGCAAAGCTTTCGCATGTGTAAAGCCTTTAGGCCAACTTTTTCCTAAAGTTTTATGTCGTTAGGCCGATAAAGAGACTGAACTCATGATTTTTGGATGTTTTCTATGCAGGCTGAGGCCATATTGGTCAATGAGTGGCAGCTCGGGGATTCCCTGAGTCAGGCCATTCAAACAGAGAGACGTAGCGACTTTGGCTTAATGTTAGCCATGTTGTCGCAAGACGTCCGTCTGCATGCGGAATTTCAACTACCAAAACCCACCGTAGAGCAGGAACAGGATCTGCGACAGCGCTTTGCCCTGCCAGAGCCTGAGCAAGCCAAGGCTCAGTACAAAGATGCACAGCGCAGCTGTCGCATTGCCAGTGCCTTCCATCAATCCGGCTTGTCTCAAAGTCGCCTGCAGCATTGTTTGGATCCTGATGCCCTGGTGTATCAGGGAAGCCACAGCGCTGCCATGCAACAGGCCCTGGATAATTGCTCTCCCAGCGTCAAGCGTGAGGATGCTCAGGTTCAGGCCGCGAGGCAGCCTGGTCAGTGGCGTTTGGAGCAGTTGCTGGCGGCTCAGCGTCTGCAGGCGGGAGCATTGGTATAACCAATTGACCCAATCGGTAAATTGGTTATACCAATGTGATCTCCATCAAATCAGAGGCCCGCTCTTGAAGGCTATACTCTAGCTTGAATCCCCATCAGTTTTCAGAGGTAACAGATGAGCATTACGAATAAGGGCGCTGGTTGCGATACCTGCGGTTGCTATATGGATATTGGCGCCATCATTTCGGAAGAGGACAACATTTTGACTCTGCCGGTTCAGGGTTCCGATGAGCAGTCTGCAATGGGCTTTTTCGACGATTATGTTCAAAAGGCCAAAGCTCGCTTCGCTGAGGTTGATACCGACACTCAGTGGGATGCTGAGAACAATGTACTGACTGGAAAGCTGATCTTCAGCTGCGCGGCAGAGCGCATCATCTTCGAGATGACTCTGGCTGGTTAACAAGACTTAGAATTGAAAAAGGAGTGCCAAGGCACTCCTTTTTTTTGCAGAAACTCCGCTTAAAGACAGCACTTCTTGGCTTTCTTATCGCTTCCGCAGGGGCAGGGATCATTCCGGCCAAGCTTGATGGAGGGCCGAATGTCACCACGGCAGTAATACCACCTGGAATCCTGGCGACGAAATTGGGAACGCTCCCAGAGTGCGAGGATCTCGTTACCTTGTCGGTACCAGGCTCGAAACTCCACTTCACCCTTGTCCTGCTGATAAGGCGGGGCATCCATAATCTGCAAACCCACAAAGTCGCTCTTTTCGCAGCTCTGTTTGAGCGCCTGTTCGGTCAACCCCTGCCGTGTATCAGGATCATGAGTGGCCAAAAGATAACCGGCTTGGGCCGTGGCGAAAGCGGTGTAGCGGGAACGCATCAACTGCTCAGGGGTAGCGGCGAGTGTCTCGCCGAGAAGAAGTGGCTGGCAGCAACTCTCAAAGGGGAGGGTGCTGCCACAATAACAAGGGCTCATCGGCTGCGTTTTTCCTGGTCCTGGGCGGCGGCAGGTCGGTACTCTTCGTAAAAGAGCCCCTCTTTGCGCTTGGCATCCAGGAAGCGATTCACCTTGGTACGGTTGGCGGAGTCGCTAATGATGCGCCACTGATCCGCATGGTCCTTCTGGAAACTCATGATGAACTTGCCAACAAATTCGCTGGCAGGTTGTTCGGTGCTGCGGTCGGGGGTGTACACAACCAGATAGTAACCCGCATCGGTCACCGTACCGTCAGAGACCCGGCGATTGACCACCCGGTAGTGAACTTTAAGTTCCGCCCCGCGCTTTTTGATCTTCTTAAACCAGTGGCCAAAGCCTTTGGCAATCTGATCCCGGCCCGAGAGCAGACCCTCTTCTTTGGACGCACTGATCAAGCAGGCACCGTCGCTGTAGAACTGCACCAGGCGATCGGTGTCCAACTCGTTGTAGGCCTGACTGATGTTGTCGTAGACCTGATTAATCTCTTTATTGACGTCGGCCGCGAAGACGGGCAGAGCCGTCACCAGGGTCAACATCAGGGCTAGAATGCGCACGTATCGTGCTCCACCTTTAATACACACCTTTACTATCGCCGTAGGGGGCAAAATCTGTAAAGGTTGAAACCATTACAAAGTTTGACACGAGAGCCCTGACTCCCGTGGGCAAATGGTGAGCGGTCAGACCGTCAGTCACTCAACGCCAATTTTGGATTGGGTATACTAACAGAGTTATCACCTTAGCGGAGGCTAATATGCAATCAAACGAGATGGATGAGTTTCTGGATGCTATGGCCGACGTTAAACCCATAGGGAAACAGGACAAACGCAGCCCTTTGCAACCTAAGCAAGGACCCACAGAAGCTCAATTGGCACGAAGGTTTGCAGCTCAAACCGATGACCGTGGCAACGTTGATGGTGTCAGTGACGAGGGGGTGGCTCCTGTTGAGCCGGAGGACCCGATCGGATTTGCTCGGGACGGGGTTCAGCACGGTGTATATAAGAATCTGAGGCTGGGGAAATACCAGGTGGATGCCCGGTTGGATCTGCATGGCCAGAGTGTCGCTCAGGCCAAACAGACTTTGTTACAGTTCATCAAGGATTGCCAACGGGTGGAGGTCAGAACCGCCCTGGTACTCCATGGCAAAGGGATGCATACCCGCCCTTTTAAAGGGCTGCTTAAAAGTTACGTCGCCCATTGGCTGCCACAGATGCCTGAAGTCCTGGCATTCCATTCTGCTTTGAGGCAGCACGGTGGCAATGGCGCTATCTATCTGCTGCTCAAGAAAGGGGAACGGCAGAAGACGGAAAACCGTGAGCGTCATCAGAAACGCTGAATTGGGTTTACCCGTGGCCATGCTATAGTGGCTAACATCAACAGTCAGCAAGCCGCTGAACAGACAAGAATACTTATGATTTGCGCGATTTATAAAAGTACTAAGAAGCTCGACACCTACCTCTTTATCAATAAGCGGGACGACTTTTCTCAGGTTCCGGAACCGCTGCTGGAGATGTTTGGCAGGCCCGAGTTTGTGATGATTTTGCCTCTGTCAAAGATCGGCAAACTGGGCCAGGCAGACATCGATAAGGTGCGAGAGGGGTTGAATGACAAGGGATTCTATCTGCAGCTGCCTCCGCCGCAAGAGGATCTATTGAAGTCCCATAAAGAGTGGCTCAAGTCACAACAGGAAGAGTGAACCCAAGGTTAGGGAGCAACGATGAAACTCAAATGGCTAGCGACACTGGGTCTGGCAATGGCTTTGCCGTTGCAGGCAGCAGATAAGGTGAGTTTTGAAGACTATGTGGGGCAGCTGAAGCAAGAGGCCGCGGAGCGCAACTTCAGCTCCGGCACCATAGATTCTGCGTTTGCCGGCATTAAGCTGCATAAAAGGGCCATCAAGGCCGATCGAAATCAACCCGAATTCAAGAAAACCCTGGATACCTACCTGCCTCAGGCGGTTCCGGACTGGAAGGTTGCCAAGGCACGAAAACTGATGAAGCAGCACAGTGAGTTGTTGCAGAAAGTTGGCAAAGCCTATGGCGTCCAACCCAGGTTCATTGTTGCCCTGTGGGGGATTGAGACCAACTTCGGCAGCTACACCGGCAATTTTTCTGTTATCGGGGCCACCACCTCTCTGGCTTATGAGGGAAGGCGTGAGGCGTTCTTTAAAGAGCAGCTCTTTGCCGCATTGACCATCCTCGAAGAGGGGCACATCAGTGCCGATAAGATGAAAGGCTCCTGGGCTGGTGCCATGGGTCAGTGTCAGTTTATGCCCACCTCCTTCCTGGCTTATGCCGTGGATTTCGACGGTGATGGCAAAAAGGACATCTGGAACAATAAGGCCGATGTCTTTGCCTCTGCGGCCAACTATCTGAAACAGGTTGGCTGGCGTGATGATCTGACCTGGGCCAGGCAGGTGACGCTCACTCAGCCTGTGAAAAAGGAGCAGACTGGACTGAACGTTAAGTTGTCTCTGTCTGAGTGGCAGAAACTGGGGGTCCGTCGCTTCGATGGCTCTGATCTGCCGTCCCGGGAGATTCAGGCGTCTCTGGTGCAACCGGATGATGCCGAAGGGCGCAGCTATTTGGCCTATGCCAACTATGATGCCCTGATGCGCTGGAATCGCAGTCATTACTTTGTTGCCGCAGTCGGTCACCTGGCAGACAGGATAAAGTTCTCTCAGTAACACCAAAAGGGGGCGACCGCCCCCTTTTTTGATCTCGGTGGCTGATGTCAGCACCGGCCTGCTTTGCCTCGATTAGGTCCGCTCTTGGCCAAACTCTTACCACCTCAGAAAAGTACACCCTAGTGAAATTTTTTGCCATCATCGCTATAATGCCGCGCCCAAAGGGCCGTGGTCGATAAGTAGTAGAGGTAGAGCGGTGAGCGCAGAGCAACCATTTTGGCATAAACCCCTAACCCAGATGAGTGAACAGGAGTGGGAGGCACTCTGTGACGGCTGTGGTAAGTGTTGCCTGAATAAGCTGATTGATGACGATACCGAAGAGGTGTACTTCACCAATATCGCCTGTCAGCTGCTGAATGACAAAACCTGTGAGTGCAGTCGCTACGACACCCGTTTCAACTATGTGCCGGACTGTTACAAGGTTACCCCCGACAATGTAGGGACCATCGCCTGGTTGCCCACCAGCTGTGCCTACCGTCGTCTTCATGAGGGGAGAGGGTTACCCAGTTGGCACCCTCTTATCACCGGAAGTAAATCTAAAATGCATCAGCAGGGGATGTCGGTTCGCCGCAAGGTGCTCAGTGAGCTGGATGTGGGGCCTGACCCGGATCTTATCGGCTTCATTGTGGTGTGGCCACTGGATGATGTGGACTGACAGACTGTTGAATAAAAAAGGCGTGCTTGGCACGCCTTTTTTATGACTTTTTCCCTGTTATTTCAGAACCGATATAACTTCTCATTCGTTAACAAATAAACTGCCCGACATAATGAAATTAAAATTATTGAATTCGCTTATTGAATTTCTTTAATCTTCTGATCAGAAAAGTAGATTTAAATCGACTGTCTTGATCAGTTAAATAGATCGAGGTGGTATATTTATTTTGTGACTGTCAGATAAAGTAAATATGCAAAATTTCCTCTTGTCAGGAATATAGATATATGGCAGGGCGAATGCGGTATTATAACTCTATTTATTTTCTCCTTTAATAAGGTTCAATAGGTCACACTTTTTATGTGCACTCCCTGTTCCTAGTGTGATATTACTATGCTGACTAGGCAGGTAGAAGGTGATCGTTATCGCATGTGACTGATATATAAGGGTGTGTCAGTTGTGTTGCATAAAATTTCTGATTTTTAACATCTCTTCACTGTGTCGGCTTTGTGCCTGGTCAGCTTGTCTTGTACATGTTAGATACCGTTTCTAATCGCGCCAAAAAAATGCCAAAAGCAAATAAATGACACTGGTTGGGTCTAAAGCTCGTCCGGTGCCAAAATTGAGCTTTATAGGTTTATTCCAAGAGTGCGAATGAAGTCTTAATTGGGGTTGGAAGTAAATTAATCCATACGGATGGATCTATGAAAGGAATGAGCTTTAAAGCCAGTTTAATGGCAATGTCTTTGGGTCTGCTGGTGCTGGCTTTGGCGGCGACCAGTGTGATTTCAGCGAGAAACATGAGCCACGCCGTCAGCCAGGAGGTGAAGTTCTCCATGGAGCAGGCGGTGAGTCACGAGAGTTCGGCCATCAATGAGCTGGTGGAGCGAGGTCATCGTGCTGTAGATGGCATGGCCGAGCTGTTTGATGATCACCGGGACTGGGGCGAGCATCAGTATCTCTCGGCCCTCAAGGAGGGGGAGCTGGTGACCGGTCTCCCCGGGATGATGCTGGGCTTGGAGAGTGGTGAAGGCTACGCGTCCCGCTCCTTTAAAGGTTGGCCTCAAGGGGTGCTGCAAGCCAGTCAGAATGTGACTGGCCGCCACTGGTACCAGGTGGGCCGCTCCGGCAGTGATACCCAGGTCACCGACGTCTACTTTGTGCCTGGGGACAACACACCCTACCTCTCCATAGTGAAACCGACAACTCAGGGTGTGGTGGCAGCCAGCCTGGCGGTGAGCGAGCTGGACAAGGTGTTGAGTCAGGTTGAACTGGTTCCCGGCACCATCGCCATCCTCGCCGAGCAAAGTGGCAATATCATCGCCACCACCTCCAAGTTTGCCCCGGTGCAGACCCCCTTGTCTGCGGTGCCTGGGTTGGGCGAGCAGGCCAACAGCGTGCTGACCAGCGACAGTCTCTACTCTGAGTATGTGCTCAATGGCATCGACAAGTTGGTGATCGCCAATCGGATTCCTCTGCCCGGAGGCAACTCCTGGTACTTCCTGATCGCCGTGGAGAAGGACGTGGTCTATGCCTCTGTCTCCGAGGCGAATCAGACTGTGGTGCTCACCGGTGTCATCAGTACTCTGATCTCTGCCCTGGTGTTGGTGGTCATGCTGAACTACCTCTATCGCCCCATTGTTGCACTCAAGGAGCGGGTTCAGGATCTGGCTGAGGGGGAAGGGGACCTGACCCAGAGACTGGAGGTGCGGTCCGAAGACGATCTCGGCCAGATCGCCACCGGCATCAACACCGTAGTCGGGTCATTGCAGACCATGATGCTGGAGGTGCGCCAGGTTACTGGTGAACTGGCCCATGGCGTCGACGTGCTCAAGACCCAGGCTGAGGAGAATGAGGCGATTCTGGCCAGCCATATGTCTGAAACGGATCAGGTGGCAACGGCCATGGAGGAGCTTAACGCTACCGCCGAGACCGTGGCCAGCAGCGCCGCGGAAGCGGCTCAGTACACCCGCGAAGCCAACCAGACGGGCGAGCAGTCCAAGGTGATCGTGGCTCAGGCCCAGAGCTCGGTGACCGCTCTGGTGGGTGAGGTCGAGGCGACGGCGGGGAACATTCAGAGCATGAGTGACGAAACCCACAGCATCAACTCCATCCTCAAGGTGATCGGTGAAATCGCCGATCAGACCAACCTGCTGGCGCTGAATGCGGCCATCGAGGCGGCTCGGGCTGGCGCTCAGGGTCGTGGCTTCGCCGTGGTGGCAGAAGAGGTTCGGGCCTTGGCGGGCCGGACCCAGCAGAGCACCGCTGAAATCGAAAAGGCCCTGGAGGTGCTGCTTCAAGGATCCAGCAGGGTGGTGACGGCGATGGCCGGCACCAAAAAGACCTGCGAAGAGACGGCCAGCGGCGCCCAGGAGGTGTCAGGCAGCCTTGAAACCATGAGCAGCTTTGTTTCGGACATCAACGATTTGAGCTCGCAAATTGCCACTGCCGCTGAGGAGCAAAGCAGTGTGTCTCAGGAGATCAGTCGCAACATGACCGCCATCCGCGAGATGGTACTGAAACTGGCCGACAGCGGAAACCAGACTCTGGATGAAGCCAACAGCCTGGCTGCGGTCAATACCCAGCTCCTGGGGATAGTCAGCCGCTTTAAGTTGGATTAATTGCTCCTAATGGAAAAAGGGCTGCCCAATGGCAGCCCTTTCTTTTTGCCCGATCCGGCTGATGCGCAAAGACCCTTGATGCCATCGTGAATAACTTCAACTGAAGCTCTGTGACTCTAATCAAACGATTCCACTAATCTCCCAGTTAACTGTTAACTTTGACAGTGTATTTGAGTGCTCTTGAATTGGATGATTATGCACTAAGTGAACAGTTGTCGCCCATAGGTTCTCCAGTCTGGAGAGTTTTTAGGGCATCGGCTATAGTGACTTTTAAGGTAGTGGAGTCGAGGTGCGGATGTCGATTTTGTCGGATTTCAGAGATAAAGCGGAGGTATTGGATTTTTGTGATCTTGCCTATGTTCCGATGCCAAAACAGGGCAATGGCTATACAAGAGAAGGAAAACGTCGAACTGACAGGCAAATCCCTAAGCTCATCCAGAAGTGTGTTGTAGATGGCGGTCTATGTTCGAATAAAAAACTCTATGAGAATGTTGTCAAGTCGACCATGTTGGTATCAAAATATCCAGATGTCCTTCTTGCGTTCGAATTGGAAGGGCGTTGGCCAGACAGTGCGCGTTTTGGTGCAGTTCACAGAGGGCATGAAGATTTAACTAGAAAGATAGATAAATGGTTTCAAGAGGCCGGTTATATTAGCTCTTGTGAGTACTACAGCCACAAATTAATTGATGAATCAATGGGCTTCTTTTGGATACACTCAACTCTACCTGAAGGGGAACTTAAGGAGAAGATGTCACAAAACTGGGTGTTACAGCATTTGGATCTTATTCACTATTATTTCTCAAGCAAGTATCCCGATCGAACTAATCCTCATCTTCTCAACGGTTTCTTTAAGAGAAAAACAATTCAAGTTCTGAAATTGACTGCTCAAGGATTGAGTAGTAAAGAAATCTCTGAGCATCTTTATATTACTCCTCGTGGTGTTAATTATCATGTGGATCGGGCCAAAGAGAAACTTGGAGCTACCAACAAAGCTGAACTTATTAGTTTGGCTAAGAAACACCTTTTACTGTAAAAGTAGATCATGTGATGTAACTCATATTCATCTTCTTTTTAAGCTATTTCCTAGTAACTTTTACAGTGTTCTTTTTGTCGTTAATCGCTTGAAATTGAAGTCGCGTTTTAATGATAAGCCGGTTGAACCGGAAAGGACAAGCGATGAAAAAGATAAAGGTGGCAGTTCTTTTGCCTCTTATGCTGGGGCTTACTGCTTGCGGTGGGGATAGTGATGATCAAGTTATTGGCGCTGATGAGCCGCCAACCCCACAGATTGACAACTCCGCATGGAATTATGTCGAAACTCCTTACATGGAGCTCCCGCCATATCATCTTGAAGGCGAAGTGAATGTCGTCCTAGGTACACTGGATGATCAGATTCAACCCTGGGTTGGTCTGGGGGTTATAAAGGCGTTTCAGGGCGATCTTTCTCACGACATTAACGGTGATGGTGGTGTAAATCCGGCGGATGCAAAATTGGCTACTCCAGAGATCCAAAATACAGAATCTGGGCCTGTGTTCAGAGTCAGCATGGAGGACATGATAACATATTTAGCGACCAATCCTGATGGGCTGGGTGCTGGATCTTCAAGACCAGACATCTTTAAACCCGGTGCATACAGCCCATTTGATTTGCTTCGATACTTGGTCGGCACTCGTGAAGATATGCGTTGGGAAGGTGGAGTGGAATCAATTCTTACGCCTGAAGAATCAGCATATGATACCTATGAATATCGTATTTCTTGGGATATGAATGGTGATGGAAAGTTTGACTCAAACGATGGTGATTACTTTAACAGTGCTAATTGGCACTATGCGCTTAAGCAGTCTTTGGGACAAAATAAGCAGTATGCCGGAGCGCGTCTGGCTGTACAGTATTCGAGGATGGATCAATACTGGCTACGTGAGGAACAAAGCTATCGCTTCACCGTATATTCAGATGAAATGATAAATCGCCTTCACTGGGTATGGAAACAGGAGCAGCAGCGCCTTGCAAATAATGGAGGAAAATTCATTATACCTTATGTTCTTCACTTTGATTTGAATAAGGATTTTTTAAACCCACCATCTGAATTCGAAATCTTAGCGACAAATCTTGAAGTAACAGCGCATAACATGAGAAGTGATGTGTTTCAGGAAGGCGTATTGTCGACAATGGATGTTTGGTTGTCGCTTGCCGAACAGACCGGTGCCGACATTCGATTTACTTGGTGGGCAACGATGAGTTCAGGCGCCAAGGTTGATGGTTTCACTATTATGCACACCCCATGGACTGGTAACTACGGTGGTTGGTCCGGAGGAATGCCTTATCATGGAGAATTGGCAACAAACGGTGATTTTAGTGGTACTGTACCCACATGTAACTTTAACAAGGACGGCTCAACGACTTTCAATGAAGACGGTACGATTGGTGTCGCAGTCAATCCGGTAGACCCAGTGATCTGTATTAAAGAGTGGAGCAGTTACAATGCGATAGGGGGCAATCAGGTAAATAATATTGTTGGCAATAACATTATGTCTTACCCCTATCAGTTTGTCGGACTCGGTTCGTTGCAAGGAGAAGCTAGAAATGGTACAGACTTGGATCTACAAAAAGATGACACAATTGAAGTGTATATGGCAGAGAATGAACTCCAGCATACAGTGCAAACACTCGGGGTTAAGGGAGAACAGTCACTATTTCCAACTGAAGATGTAACTGGTATAGCCTTGCTCCGCCCTATGCACGCTGCTACAAAAGAAACAAAAATTGGAAGTGCCTCCATTCTGGATGAAAGCCACTTTGGCTGGAAAATCGCGGACTGCACTCAGTGCCACAAAAAAACTTTTGATAATAAGCTTGGACATGGCGGGCAACCTTGGCCAGTAAATAGTGTTGATGGTTTTGACTATATGCAGCCATATTATTGTGCTACTTGCCATGGTTCTAACGGTGCGCCACAGGGGCACAATCGGGCAGCAAGATGTTTCTGGTGTCACAATACCAATAATAAGAATGGTTTAGAGCGACTGTGGATGGATAAGCACGGTGATGCCAGCCTGCCTAAGTTTATTCCAGCATCCAAAAACGTTGCTAATCAGCTAACAAGGGCAACAGTTCCGGTGGATAGAGAAGGAGAAATAAGCTTGTATGGTGATCTTTGGTATCCAAGTCATAACAGTGACTTTGCCCTGAGTAAGACTTTTCCGGATCCATATTCCTGTGGAACCTGCCATGGCTTTGAGCATGAGATAGAGCCGAAGGTTGAAGAGTAGATCCTTTTCTGTTGATATAAGCATGCTGGATTAGGAAGCATACAGTACAACTAACCTAGAATGCGTTGATTGTTATTGAGAAAGTCAGTTGTCAGTGGCAACTGACTTTTTATGCATTGTTACTGGTGTTTGCATACCTGAATTCAGGTGGTGTTCTGATGGACTGTAGAAGGGCTATTTTGTCAATGTTTCTGGCTTGATAAGGCTCTGACGACGAGTGGTCAAGTCAGGGGGAATACGCTGTTTTGGTTAGAGCCTTGCTTCTATTGGATTGCCCACAATAGATCTCCAATGTGTAGCCCTATTCAGAATGGGACTCACGAATGGAAAAAGGGCTGCCCAATGGCAGCCCTTTCTTTTTGTCTTAACTGGCTGATGTTCAAACCTTTGACGTCACCAGGAAGTAGAGGGTGAAAGGTCAATGGCCACTAGTGGCAGCTGCCTCCGCAGCATTCACCACCTTTTTTCTTTTCATTGAGGGTGGTCAGCCAGAACAGCAGGCACAGCACCAGGTTCACCGCAAAGAGGCCGATGAGCCACTGGGCCATGGACAAGCCCAGGAAAGACCAGGGGGAGTCACTGCAGTCTCCAGTGGGCATGAATACGCTGGGAATCCACTCATGCAGAGGCGCCCAAAGCGGGAAGTTGGGGATGGCATCACAGGTAGAGCCAAACAAAGTCGGTGGGGCGGTTTGCTTGGCATGAAGCGTCAGGTTCAGTGACAGGGCCCAGGCACTGGTGCCGGCCCAGCCGAGAAAGCCCAGAGTGCGCAAGGGCTTGAAATCGGGGCGGATGGCGGTGATCAGCGCCACCAGCATCAGGGCAAACACCGCCAGTCTCACATAGATGCAGTAGACGCAGGGCTTGAGATCCATGCCGTACTGAAACACCAGGGCGATCAGCTCCAATGCCAGGGCTGAGGCTGCCAGCAGCAACCAACTGCGTCGCTCAGAGGTGAATTGTCGGGCTTGGTCCAGCATGATGACTCCTGAAAAACTTACAAAAACGCCCTCAAATTGTGAGGGCGTTTCTATCAGAAGGCAATATGCAGTTCTAAATCATTATCGTTTAGTGGTGGCCACCGCTGATGGCACCGGCTGCGGCTTCTGCAACTGAGTGGTGATTGATCCAGTGCACTTCATAGAAGTACTGGGTCAGATTGTCCAGCAAGCCAAACTCGATGGTCGCCAGGCCCACAATAGACATCACTATGGTGTAGGGCAGAGCCAGAATCACCATGCGGCCGTAGGAGAGGCGGATAAGCGGGGCCAGAGCCGAAGTCAGCAGGAACAGGAAGGCAGCCTGGCCGTTGGGGGTAGCAACGGAGGGCAGGTTGGTCCCTGTGTTGATGGCCACCGCCAGCATGTCGAACTGGTCGCGGGTGATCTTGCCTTCCAGCAGGGCGGTCTTCACTTCATTGATGTACACAGTTCCCACAAACACGTTGTCGGACACCATGGACAGCAGGCCGTTGGCGATAAAGAACATTACCGCCTGGGTCTTACCGGAGTAGGAGAGTACCCAGGTGATTACCGGAGCAAACAGACCCTGCTCGATGATCACGCCAACGATGGAGAAGAACACGGCCAGCAAGGCGGTAAAGGGCAGGGCCTCTTCAAACGCCTTACCCAGAGAGTGCTCGTCAATGATGCCGTTGAAGGAGGTGGTCAGAATAATCACAGACAGACCAATCAGACCTACCGCCGCCAGGTGCAGAGCCAGACCGACCACCAGCCACAGGCCGACCAGGCCCTGAACGATCAGCATGGCACGGTCCTTGTTGGTACGGCGCTTATCTTCATACTCGGCGTAGTCAACCAGGATCTTACGGACGTTTTCAGGCAGCTGCTCGCCGTAACCCACAACCTTGAACTTCTCGACCAGTACACAGGTCAGCAGGCCGGCAGCCAGCACAGGCATGGTTACCGGAGACATGCGTATGAAGAACTCGGCGAAGTTCCAGTTGGACTGAGCGGCAATGATCAGGTTCTGAGGTTCACCCACCATGGTGCATACGCCACCGAGGGCAGTACCCACACCGGCATGCATCATCAGGTTACGCAGGAAGCCACGAAACTGCTCCAGGTCATCCTTACACAGGTTGTCCTGTTCGTCGTTGTTGTGGTCGTGATCCTGAGTGAAATCCTTACCCGACGCCACCTTGTGGTAGATGGTGTAGAAACCGATGGCAACTGCAATGATTACCGCGATTACAGTCAGAGCATCGAGGAAGGCAGAAAGTACCGCAGAGAAGAAACAGAAGGCAAGGGAGAGCAAGGCTTTGGAACGGACCTTGGTCACCAGCTTGGTAAAGATGAACAGCAGCAGCTGTTTCATAAAGAAGATACCCGCCACCATAAAGATAAGCAGCAGAATCACTTCCAGGTTGGCTTCCAGCTCATGGAGCACGGTTGCCGGTGAGGTCATGCCTATGGCCACAGCTTCGATGGCCAGCAGGCCGCCGGGCTGAAGCGGGTAGCACTTCAGAGCCATGGCCAGGGTAAAGATGAACTCAATCACCAGCAGCCAGCCGGCGATAAAGGGGTCGATCGCGAAGACAATCGGGTTGATCACCAAAAAGGCGATGATTGCCAATTTGTACCACTTAGGCGCCTGGCCTAAGAAGTTGTGAAAAAAGGCTTGGCGTAGACTTAGTGCCATAGCTCCCTTCCTTACTATATTATCGATTTTATTGTGGTGTCGCAGACAGATGGGCGATCATACTCGGATTTGTGGTTAACGTTAACTGACACCGAATATCAAAAATCCTTATCATTATTTGATAATGCTAAGGTTCGACCACTTTTTTACAGTTAATCTGGCTGCGAATCCACCGGATAGCATGTTAAAGTTGTGAACGAACTCAATTTAGTTAAATATTTGGGGAATGGATCGCATTTTTGCATTTGTTCTTTATTTGCTAAGATAAATCAATTACACCTTGTTCAAGAGTCGTAAGGCCCCCGTGACTATGATAATAAAAGCGCAGAGTCCAGCAGGATTTGCCGAAGAGTACATCGTAAAATCCATATGGAACAACAAGTTCGCACCTGGAACCATACTGCCAGCGGAGCGCGAACTGTCCGAGCTGATCGGGGTAACCCGAACCACTTTGAGGGAAGTTTTACAGCGCCTGGCCAGAGATGGCTGGCTGACTATTCAGCACGGTAAACCGACCCGGGTGAACAACTTCTGGGAGACTTCCGGGCTCAATATCCTGGAAACCATCGCCCGCCTGGATCAGGACGGGGTGCCAGAGCTGATGGATCAACTGCTCTCAGCCCGCACCAACATCAGCGCCATCTACATCCGCTCCGCAGTGCGCTACAACCCGGTGCGCGCCCAGGAAGTGTTGTCTCAGTGGAGCGACATCCACGATGATCCCGGTGCATTCTCCGATTACGACTACAACCTGAACCACTCTCTGGCCATGGCCTCAGACAACCCCATCTACGCCTTGATCCTGAACGGGTTCAAGGGCTTGTACAGCAGGGTTGGTCGTTACTACTTCAGCCAGGAAGCGGCCCGGGATCTGGCCCGCAACTACTACAAGGACCTGCTTAAGTGCGCCGAGCAGGGGGATGCCGATGAGGTGCCCCATATCGTACGCAAGTACGGCATTGAGTCCGGTAAGCTGTGGATGAGGATTCGCTCCGACATGCCCAAGGATATCGCCGAGTAAATCCATGACTCGCTGATTGAAAAAAGCCCGCTGATGCGGGCTTTTTTGTGGTTTGTTGAATCCGATGGCGTCACGGCCGCTGCCATTGCAGCAAGCTCGACTGGGCGTCCGATCGGCTACTCTTCTGCTTTGGCCAGGCTTCGGGCAATGATCTCCGTATTGCCATTGTCCTTCTCCTCCTCCAGGTAGACGTCGAACCCCCACAGCCTGTGCAGGTGCTTCATCACCTCATCTTTGCTGTCGGCCAGGGGGATGCGGCTGTGGGGCTGATAGCGGAGGATCAGTGAACGGTCTCCGCGGACCTTGACGTTCCACACCTGGATGTTCGGCTCCAGGTTGGAGAGGTTGTACTGGGCGGACAGGTTCTGCCTCAGCTCCCGGTAGCCCTCATCATTGTGGATGGCGCCCACCTCGAGATAACTCTTGCGATCGTCATCCTGCACGGTGAAGAACTTGAACTGGCGCATTATCTTGGGCGACAGGTATTGGGAGATGAAGCTCTCATCCTTGAAGTTGTTCATGGCGAAATGCAGGGTATCCAGCCAGTTGGAGCCGGCGATGTCCGGGAACCAGCGCTTGTCCTCCTCGTCCGGATCTTCGCAGATGCGGCGGATGTCCTGGAACATGGCAAACCCCAGGGCGTAAGGATTGATGCCACTGTAGTAGGGGCTGTTGTATTCCGGCTGCATCACCACATTGGTGTGGCTGTGGAGAAATTCCATGATGAAGCGGTCGGTCACCAGGCCCTCGTCATACAGGTGGTTCATGATGGTGTAGTGCCAGAAGGTGGCCCACCCCTCGTTCATCACCTGAGTCTGCTTCTGAGGGTAGAAGTACTGAGAGATCTTGCGAACGATGCGCACCACCTCGCGCTGCCAGGGTTCAAGGAGCGGCGCGTTCTTTTCGATGAAGTAGAGCAGGTTCTCCTGGGGATCGGCCGGGAATCTGGGCGCCTGCTTATCCTCCTCTTCACTCTGGGTGGCAGGCAGGGTGCGCCACAGGTCGTTGACCTGGGACTGCAGGTAGGCTTCCCGCTCCTTGAGCCTCATCTTCTCCTCCCGCAGGGAGATTTCGGCGGGGCGCTTGTATCTGTCCACCCCCAGGTTCATCAGGGCATGACAGGAATCGAGCAACTCTTCGACGGCGTCGATGCCGTGGGCCTCTTCGCACTCGGCAATGAAGTTCTTGGCAAACACCAAGTAGTCGATGATGGAGTCGGCGTCTGTCCAGGTCTGGAACAGGTAGTTGCCCTTGAAGAAGCTGTTGTGACCATAACAGGCGTGGGCCATCACCAGGGCCTGCATGGTGATGGTGTTCTCCTCCATCAGGTAGGCGATACAGGGGTTGGAGTTGATGACGATCTCGTAAGCCAGGCCCATTTGACCGCGCTTATAGTGACGTTCAGTTTCAATGAACTTCTTGCCGAAGGTCCAGTGGGAGTAGCCGATGGGCATGCCGACACTGGCGTAGGCATCCATCATCTGTTCGGCGGAGATCACCTCTATCTGATTGGGATAGGTGTCCAGACGGTAGAGTCCTGCCACCCGCTCAATCTCATTGTGATACTGATCCAGAAGGTCAAAGGTCCAGTCTGGTCCGTCTGACAGGGTACGTTTCTCACTCATCGGTTTCCCCCCAAATGGAATCAGGCCGTCTGCTTTTTAAACAGCTCTTTGAATACCGGGAAGATATCTTCCACGGAACGGATATGTTGCATGGCGAAGTGAGAGTGAGCCTGGGCCAGGGTCTCGTACTCGCGCCACAGGGTCTGATGGGCCCGGTTGGTGATCTCTATGTAGGTGAAGTAGCGGCAAGTGGGCAGCAGCGACTGATCCAGCAACTGCCGGCACAGGGGCGAATCGTCTGCCCAGTTATCGCCATCCGAGGCCTGGGCCGCGTAGATATTCCACTCGTTGGAAGGGTAGCGCTCCCGTTGAATCTCATGCATCAGTTTCAATGCACTGGAGACTATGGTGCCGCCGGTTTCCTGGCTGTAGAAGAACTCCTGCTCATCCACCTCTTTGGCCTGGGTGTGGTGGCGAATGAACACCACATCCAGCTCCTTATAGGTTCGGGTCAGGAACAGGTAAAGCAGGATGTAGAATCGCTTGGCAATATCCTTGGTGGCCTGGTCCATAGAGCCTGAGACATCCATCAGACAGAACATCACCGCCTTGGAGGTAGGCACCGCCTGCTTGGCAAAGTTGGTGTATTTAAGATCATAGGTGTCCAGGAAGGGCACCGCTTTGATCCGTTTGCGCAGCTCGTCAATCTCCTCCTTGAGGGCCAGAATCTCCTCACTGCTGGAGCCGGGCGTGTTGGTCAGAGCCTCCAGTTTGGCTTCCGCCTCATTCAGGGCCCGGCGTTTTCCTGCGGTCATGGCGGTTCGTCTTGCCAGGGACTCCCGCAACGAACGCACGATGTGAATGTTGGCCGGCTGTCCTTCGGAGGTGATGCCCGCTCTTACGGTCTTGAACTCCACCAGTTTATCCAGGGCGGTCTTCTGCAGGTTGGGCAGCTCCAGATCGTCGAACAGGATATCCAGATACTCATCCTTGGAGATCTCGAACACGAAGTCGTCGCTGCCTTCACCACTGTCAGAGGCCTGCCCCTGACCTGCGCCACCGCCGCCCCCCTGAGGAGGACGGTCGATGCGGTCGCCCCGGTGGAACTGATCGTTCCCCGGGTGAACCGTCTGGCGAACCCCACCTCGGCCGGTGTGGAACACCGGCTCAGAGATGTTCTTGGTGGGCAGGGTGATCTTCTCACCACTTTCCACATCGGTGACGCTGCGGTTGGTGGCAGCATCGGAGACCGCCTGCTTAATCTGCTTCTTGTAGCGACGCAGAAAACGCTGGCGGTTCACCGTGCTTTTGCCCTTGGTGTTGAGGCGCTTGTCGATAAAATGCGTCATAGGCACTCTCCCACCGCATCAGGATGACTTGCGTACCCTCAGGTACCACTCGGAGAGCAGGCGAACCTGCTTGCGGGTGTATCCCTTCTCCATCATGCGGTCGACGAAGTCATCGTGCTTCTGCTGCTCGTCCGCAGAGGTCTTGGTATTGAAGGAGATCACCGGCAACAGATCTTCGGTGTTGGAGAACATCTTCTTCTCAATCACCGTGCGCAGTTTCTCGTAGCTGACCCAGTTGGGGTTCTTTCCGGCGTTGTTGGCCCGGGCTCGCAGCACAAAGTTGACGATCTCGTTACGGAAATCCTTGGGATTACTGATCCCGGCGGGTTTCTCGATCTTCTCCAACTCGGCATTCAGGGCGGCCCGGTCAAACAGCTGACCGGTTTCCGGATCCCGGTACTCCTGATCCTGAATCCAGAAGTCCGCATAGGTGACGTAACGGTCGAAGATGTTCTGGCCATATTCGGAGTAGGACTCCAGATAAGCGGTTTGAATCTCCTTGCCGATAAACTCCACGTACTTGGGAATCAGGTAACCTTTCAGGTGTTCCAGGTAGCGCTCTGCCATCTCCTGAGGGAACTGCTCACGCTCAATCTGTTTCTCCAGCACATAGAACAGGTGCACCGGATTGGCGGCCACTTCGCTGTGATCGAAGTTGAATACCCGGGACAGGATCTTAAAGGCGAAACGGGTGGACAGGCCGTTCATTCCCTCGTCCACACCGGCGTAGTCTTTGTACTCCTGGTGAGATTTGGCCTTGGGGTCGGTGTCCTTCAGGGTTTCACCGTCGTACACCCGCATCTTGGAGAAGATGGAGGAGTTTTCCGGATCCTTCAGGCGAGACAGGACGCTGAACTGGGCCAGGATATCCAGTACACCCGGGGCGCACTGGGCTTGGCTCAGATCCGAGCTGTCCAGCAGCTTTTCGTAGATCTTTTTCTCCTCAGAGGTGCGCAGGCAGTAAGGCACCTTGACGATGTACACCCGGTCGAGGAAGGCTTCGTTGTTTTTGTTATTGCGGAAGGTCTGCCATTCCGATTCGTTGGAGTGTGCCAGGATGATGCCGGCGAAGGGCAGGGCGGACAGGCCCTCGGTGCTGTTGTAGTTGCCCTCCTGGGTGGCGGTCAACAGGGGGTGCAGTACCTTGATGGGGGCCTTGAACATCTCCACAAACTCCATGATCCCCTGGTTGGCACGGCACAGGGCGCCGGAGTAAGCGTAGGCGTCAGCATCGTTCTGGGCAAAATGCTCCAGCTGACGAATGTCGACCTTACCCACCAGGGAGGAGATGTCCTGGTTGTTCTCGTCGCCGGGTTCGGTCTTGGCGATGGCGATCTGGTCCAGGATGGATGGGTACACCTTGGCCACTTTGAATTTGCTGATGTCGCCGCCGAACTCGTGCAGTCGCTTGGCTGCCCAGGGAGACATGATGTTGCGCAGGTAGCGCTTGTTGATCTTGTACTCCTCCTCCAGCAGCTTGCCGTCCTCTTCGAGGTCAAACAGGCACAGGGGAGAGTCGTTCACCGGGCTGCGCTCGCCATTGGCGCTCAGGACATAGATGGGCACCTTGGACATCAGTTTTTTCAGCTTCTCGGCCAGAGAAGATTTACCGCCGCCCACAGGCCCCAGCAGATAGAGGATCTGTTTGGATTCTTCCAAACCCTGAGCCGAGTGTTTCAGGTAGGCGACGATCTGCTCAATCGCCTCTTCCATGCCGTAAAACTCGGAAAAGGCAGGGTACCTGGCCACAACCCGGTTTGAGAAGATGCGGGACAACCTGGGATCCTTGGCGGTGTCCACCATCTCGGGCTCGCCTATGGCTTCCAGCAGTCGCTCTGCGGCGCTGCTGAAGGCGCTGTGGTCAACTTTGCACAACTCCAGATAGTCCTGGATGCTCATCTCTTCGTCACGGGTACGTTCATAACGTTGCTGATAGTGCTGGAAAATGGTCATCGGTCACCCCCTGAAATCAGTTTTGCCGCGCCGTTGGCAGGGCAGTCATCTCCAACCCTTAGCATTAAGCGTAGACCCAATATTTCTAAATAGGACAGCAAACCATAGATTTTTAAGACGAAATATTTCATGGGTTTAATGGAATAGGGTCGAAAATCCTCCTCACCTAAGAGTTAGACCCCGGCATTGCAGCAGGGGTTTCAACTCTATACGGTCCAGGTGACGGAATTGCTCAGAAAATTTGTCTGCACTTGCGCAGAGATACACCGGATAAGCTGCTGTGATCCCCGTTCGAACAGGGTTGAGGTGGGCCGTGATGGTTGTCACATAAATGTCATGATTAACCATTAGTAGGTAGGCTTGAGCTTTTGCTAAAGTGTCTTCGGTTGGTTACACAGGAAGTAGCGTTATGTCAGTGACTCAACACGACCAGGTCTCAATTGAGATGATTTCAACCTACGCCAGATGGTGCGGCATTCACAACAAAGAGCAGTGGCGCGAATACCATCAGCAAAACAGTCGTCCAAGCTGGGTGCCAGACGATCCGGAGAGCTTCTTCTCTCAGTCTGGCGAATGGCAGGGTTGGGATAAGCTCACCTCAGAACATTAACGGGGAAGAGCATTTAGCATAGTAGGGAGCCGGACGGCTCCCTTGTTGATCCTGGCGCACAAAAAAGGGAGCCCTATGGCTCCCTCAATCTCTTTGCTGCCGATTAGCCAGCGAAGTTCTGGTTGGCAAACTCCCAGTTTACCAGGGCCCAGAAACCCTTCATGTAGTCAGGGCGAACGTTGCGGTAGTCGATGTAGTAGGCGTGCTCCCACAGGTCGACAGTCAGCAGAGGAGTAACACCCTCGTCGGTCAGCGGAGTGCCGGCGTTGCTGGTGTTGACGATATCCAGGCTGCCATCTGCCTTCTTAACCAGCCAGGTCCAGCTGGAGCCGAAGTTGTTGATCGCCATGTCGGTGAACTTGGCTTTGAACTCGTCAAAAGAGCCAAAGGCAGCGTTGATGGCGTCAGCAATGGCACCGGTCGCTTCACCGCCGCCGTTAGGGGACAGGCAGTGCCAGTAGAAGGTGTGGTTCCAGATCTGGGCGGCATTGTTGAAGACACCGCCGCTGGAGCTCTTGATGATCTCTTCCAGAGACTTACCGGCAAACTCGGTGCCCTCGATCAGGCCGTTGAGCTTAACCACGTAGGTGTTGTGGTGCTTGCCGTGGTGAAAGTCCAGGGTCTCGGCTGAGATGTGGGGCTCCAGTGCATCCTTAGCGTAAGGCAGTGCAGGTAGTTCGAAAGCCATTTGCGTTCTCCATTTAGCTGATTTAGCTGTTGGTTTTGTTCCGTTATGGGAGCATTGTACTCCCTAAACCTGTGACGTGCATCATGTTCCCAATTGAATGTTCTAACTGACTTCATCGAAAAAATACATTGGGGTTTGGTTGCACTTTTAATAGAATGAGAATCAAGATCACTACCAGATGTGGTACTCATGGAAACTGTAGAGAAGATTAAGTCACAAATCGCGGAAAATCCCATCATCCTGTACATGAAGGGGTCTCCCAAGCTGCCTAGCTGTGGATTTTCCGCTCAGGCGTCCCAGATGCTGGTGAACTGCGGTGAAGCGTTTGCCTACGTGGATATCCTGCAAAACCCTGATATTCGTGCCGAATTGCCCAAGTACGCCAACTGGCCAACCTTCCCGCAGCTGTGGGTTGAAGGTGAGCTGATTGGCGGCTGTGACATCATCCTTGAGATGGCCCGTACCGGTGAGCTGCAAAGCCTGGTTACCGAGACTGCCGCCAAGTACAAGGAGCAGGAGGCAGAGTAACGCTCTCCTCGGAACTGCAATAAAAAGGGGCGCCAACTGGCGCCCCTTTTGTCGTTTTGATTCTACAGCACCATGGCCGCGAGCCAGCCAGAGGCCAGCAGCGGCAGGTTGTAGTGCAGGAAGGTGGGCACCACAGAATCCCAGATGTGGTCGTGCTGACCGTCGGCATTGAGGCCGGCGGTAGGACCCAGGGTGGAGTCGGAAGCCGGCGAGCCGGCGTCACCCAGGGCGGCAGCGGTACCCACCAGGGCGATGATCGCCGGGGTGGAGAAGCCAAAGCCCATGGCCAGAGGCACATAGATAGCCGCAATAATGGGGATGGTGGAGAAGGAGGAGCCAATGCCCATGGTGATAAACAGGCCCACCAGCAGCATCAGGAAGGCCGCCAGAGCCTTGTCCGTACCAATCATCGCCTGGATGGAGTCCACCAGGGCGGGCACTTCGCCTGTGGCCTTAATCACGGCAGCAAAGCCCGCCGCGGCGATCATGATGAATCCCACGGTGGCCATCATTCTGACCCCCTGAGTAAAGAGGTCCTGGCTGGAGATCCCCTTGTCCATGCCGCCCAGGTTCAGGACCACGAAGCCCGCCAGGGCGCCGAAGATCATCGAGTCGGTGTAGAGCTGAATCCCCAGGGTAGCACCGATGGCCACCATCACCACGGCGATGCGCAGGCCGCTCAAGGGCTGGTGCTCAACGTGCTCACTGCCGTCCAGCTCCTTATCTTCATAGGTTCTGGGCTTACGGTAGCTGACAAACATGGCGGTCAGCAAGCCGAACACCATACCAAGGGCCGGAATGAACATGGCGCCCATCAGCTCGTCCGCCTGCATCTCCAGGCCGTTGCTCACCAGGTTGGCCATCAGGATGTCTTTGAGGAAGATGCCGCCAAAGCCCACGGGCAGCACCATGTAGGTGGTCACCAGGCCAAAGGTCAGGACACAGGCGATCAGGCGTCGGTCCAGGTTCAGCTTGTTGAACACACCCAGCAGAGGCGGGATCAGAATCGGAATGAAGGCGATATGAATGGGAACGGCATTCTGGGAGGCCACGGACATCAGCAGAATGGCCACCAGCAGGGCGTACTTGACGCCGGTGACCGCCTGATGGTCAGGGCGGCCGCCCAGGCGGCCAATGATGGCCCGGGAGAGGCTGTCGGTAATGCCGGTGTGGCTCAGCGCCACGGCAAAGGCCCCCAGCAGGGCATAACCCAGGGCGATGGTGGCGCCGCCACCCAGGCCCGTATTAAAGGCATCAATGGTCTCTGCCAGACTCATGTTGCCAAGCAGACCGGCAACCAGAGCGCTGACGGTGAGCGCAATGATCACATTGACTCTGGCCAGGCTGAGCACCAGTACCAGGAGTACCGCAATGACGACGGCGTTCATTATTATTTGTTACCTATGGTTGATTGCTGTTTTAAGAGGGAAACGAACCATTTTCAGGTTCACAGGGGAAGTGTCCAGATAAATATGCAGTTCGGGTGCAATTGTGTGACGGAAATCGGGCTGTCTGACCGGTGTCAGTCGGCCCGTTTGAGGGATTGTTTGTTCTGGTACATCTGACGGTCGGCGTCGGCGATCAGTTGTTCGGCGCTTTTGGCCTCGGCAGGCTCCCACAGGGCCAGGCCGATGCTGGCCACCACATCCACCTGCTCTACGCTGAGCTGGTGCTGCAACTCATTCATCAGCCGGGAGTGGATGGCTTCGGCACAGGTGTCCTGCTGCAGGGGACACAGCAGGACGAATTCATCGCCACCGAGTCGGCCGACCACGTCCATGTCACGGCTGATGCTGCGCAGCCGCTCCGCCACCTTGATCAAAACCCTGTCGCCAAAGGCATGGCCGAAGTTGTCGTTAAAGCGTTTGAAGTTGTTGATGTCGATGAAGTAGAGCGCCAGTGGAGCCCCGGTGCGGTGAGAGGCGGCCATCAGCTGATCCAGCCGGGCGCAAAATTGATGACGGTTGGCGACGCCGGTGAGCGAGTCGTGGGTCGCCGCATAATAGAGCTCTTTTTCCACCTCATCTTTTTCGATGGCCACGGCGGCCACCGAGCTCATCAGGGTCATGAACTCCTGTTCGAACTCACTGGGCTGGGCGGGTTTATCCAGATAGAGGGCGAAGGTGCCCAGCAGGTTGCCTCGGCTGGAGACCACAGGCAGAGACCAGCAGGCTCGAATGTTTGCCATTCTCGCCAGGGGCAGGAAGGCCTCCCAGTTAGGATCGTCATAGATGTCCGAAGTAAACACCTCCTGCTTAAAGAAGGCGGCCTTGCCACAGGAGCCCACGGTGGGACCGACAGCCACACCGTCGATGGCGTTGTTGTATTCGCTCGGCATGCTGGGGGCGCTCAGGGTGCTTAGGGTCTGGCTCTCCGAGTCGTAGGAGAGCACCGACACCCGAACTTCCGGCGTGATCTCTTCGGCCAGCTGAATCAGGCTGTCCAGGGTCTGTTTGACGCCACAGCCCAGGGCCAGCTGCCGCAAAGCCTGGTTCAGCCCCTGGTGAGCCTTTAAAAGTAGTTGGGCACTCATAGGCAAGCGATGTTGCTCTTTTGATAGTTATGAGCGCATTGTATCGAAAAATCGTCAAAATTGTTACAAGTGACGAAAGTTTGACGCCGTCGAGGTATTGAAGTGTCGTGAATTGCTAGGACAAGGAGTGAGAGCCGCTAGATACGGCTCTGATTTAATTACTCTTCTTCATCCTGCTTCAGGGGTTCACCGCTTTTCACATTCTCTTCTGGCACCTGCCAGCCACCCAGGGATTTCCACTTGTTGACGATGTGGCAGAACAGCTCGGCAGTGCGCTCGGTGTCGTACAGGGCGGAGTGAGCCTGCTTATTGTCAAACTCGACGCCGGCGGTGCGGCAGGCCTTGGCCAGTACCGTCTGACCCAAAGCCAGGCCGGATAGGGTGGCGGTGTCGAAGGTGGCGAAGGGGTGGAAGGGGACCCGCTTGATCTTGGCCCGCTCGATGGCGGCATTGAGGAAACCATGATCGAACGCCGCATTGTGGGCCACCACGATGGAGCGGTGACACCCGGCGGCTTTCTGAGCCTTACGCACAGCCTTGAAGATCTCCTGCAGCGCTTCTTTTTCCGAGACCGCCCCGCGCAGCGGATTGTGGGGATCGATGCCGTTGAACTCCAGAGCCGCAGGTTCCAGGTTGGCGCCTTCGAAGGGCTCCACGTGGAAGTGCAGAGTCTGGGCCGGTTTGAGCCAGCCATCGGCGTCCATCTCCAGGGTGACGGCGGCGATCTCCAGTACCGCGTCGGTGGCGGCATTGAAGCCGGCGGTTTCGATGTCGATCACCACGGGAAAATAGCCGCGGAAGCGGTTTACGAGCAGATTTTCTGGTTTAATAGGGGTCATGCCGCCAGCTTTGTTTCTCTTGGGGGGCGCAATTATCGCAAAGCCCCGGGATAATGCAAAAAATTTGGTTGGTGAAGAAATAGTCTAAAGCTTTCTGCCGCGATGCCGATACAGGCGGTAACAGACAACCTCAGGGTAGCCTAAATGCGATTGAGATATGGTGCAGTGATTGTGAGTGCGATGCTCTCCTGCTCCGCCTATGGCGGGGTCAGGAACTACGTGGCGTCCATTGATCAGTCACACTGGAACCTGGAAACCTCAAATCCGCTCCAGTGTACCCTGACCCACACCATTCCCCATTATGGTACCGCCGTGTTCAACAGCAGGGCGGGGCGCTCTACCGATCTCAACTTCATTCTTGAGATGCGGCGTAAGCCTGAGCGCGCCACCCGGGCCAGCCTGCGTTCCGTGGCGCCCTCCTGGCGACCCGGTGTGCCGGCCCGTCCCATTGTGGACGTGACCTACCAGGCCCAGTTCGATGCCGAGGTGCCCAAGCACGCCGCCTGGGTGATGCTCACCGAGCTGGAGCAGGGGATGCAGCCCACCTTTTACTACCAGGACTGGTATAACCCGGTCAATCAGGTGGCGGTGGGCCTGAGCTCTGCCAACTTCCAGAACAGCTATTTCCAGTTCGTTGCCTGCATCGACAGCCTGTTGCCCTACAGTTTCGAGGACATCTCCTATACGGTGCTGAACTTCCGGGACAAAAACGGTGAGCTGACCGCCGACTCCCGCCGCAAGCTGGAGCGCATTCGCGAGTTTCTCTCCTACGATCCCACTCTGGAGCTGGTGCTGATCGACGCCTATACCGACAGCTTTGGCTCTGAGGCGTCCAACCTCAAGCTCAGCCATGAGCAGGCGGACAAGCTCAAGCAGTTCTTCGTCGAGTCTGGTATCGACGCCAACCGCATCGTTAGCCAGGGCCACGGCGAGAAGCGTCACATCGCCAGCAACACCAGTAACCGGGGCCGGGCTCAGAACCGCCGGGTGGTGATTCGGATGGAGCGCTAGCGACTCATCTGTGAAGCAGGGGCCTGACGGCCCCTTTTTTGTGGCTTGTTTCCGGTTCCAGCACAAAGAAAAACCCCGGCATAAAGCCGGGGTTTTGGTTCAGGCAGCCTGGGGACTTAGGCGGCCTGTACGGGCTTGGTGGGCTCCACTTCGACCGGGTTGGCCTTGAGCTCCTCGGGATCGAAATCATCCACGTTGATGGTCTCGAGGCGGCCGGTCTCGGCATCGCGCAGCAGCTGAGCCTCATCGGCGGTCAGTACACCCAGCTCCAGCCCCTTCTCGGCCACTTCATGCAGCTTCCAGAAGGGCAGCTTGGTGCCGGCGGCTTTGCACACCTTGTCGAACAGAGGCTCGGCGGCCAGGATGTTGCGCAGAGTCTGCTCCTGACGACCCACGGGGTTGTTCTCGTGGGCTTCCAGCCACTGGCCGGCAATCAGGCGATCGCGGGCGGCGCAGGGGGTTTGCAGGATCTTGGCCACTTGGTGGTCCAGCTTGTCGGAGGTGCGCTTCATCGGCAGACCCAGGGGGAACATCAGGAACTTCAGCAGGCCACCAAAGGCGGGGAAGTTATCCAGCAGTTCCACCAGAGAGGTCTGCAGTTTGAACAGGCTGTCTTCCACGGCCCACTGCATCAGCGGGATGTCGTCGGTCTGACGGCCATCGTCCTGATAGCGCTTCAGGGTGGCGGAGGTCAGGTACAGCTGACTCAGCAGGTCGCCCAGGCGAGCGGAGGTACGCTCCTTACGCTTGAGGCTGCCGCCCAGCATCGCCATGGCCAGATCAGAGAGCAGGGCCAGGTTGGCGCTGAAGCGGTTCATGTGCTGGTAGTAACGCTTAGTGACGTCTGAGTAGGGCGCGCTGCTGAAGCGGGCGCCGGTCAGGCCGAACCAGATGCTGCGCACCAGGTTGCTGAAGACGAAGCCCACGTGGCCCCAGACGGCGTTATCGAAGTTCTCCAGGCTGCGACCTGAGTCCTTATCGAAGGCCGCTTCCATCTCCTTGAGTACATAGGGGTGGCAGCGGATGGCGCCCTGGCCATAGATCACCAGGGAGCGGGTCAGGATGTTGGCACCCTCTACGGTGATGGCGATGGGGGCACCCTGGTAGCCACGACCCAGATAGTTGTTGGGACCCAGGCACACACCCTTACCGCCGTGGATATCCATGGCGTCGATGACACACTTCTGCATGCGGTCGGTCAGGTGCATCTTGACGATGGCGGAGATCACCGAAGGCTTCTCACCCAGACCCAGGGCAGTGGTGGTCATGGCGTTCACCGCTTCCATCAGGTAGGCGTTACCGCCGATGCGTGCCATAGGCTCTTCGATCCCCTCCATCTTACCGATGGGGGTCTTGAACTGGCGACGGATGCGGGAGTAGGAACCGGTCGCCGCGGCGGCCACCTTGATGCCACCGGCGGAGTTGGAGGGCAGGGTGATGCCACGACCGACGGAGAGACACTCAACCAGCATGCGCCAGCCCTTACCGGCCATCTTGGGTCCACCAATGATGAAGTCCAGAGGCACGAACACATCGTTACCCTGGGTCGGACCGTTCTGGAACATGGTGTTCAGCGGGAAGTGGCGGCGGCCGATGATCACACCGTCGATGTCGGTGGGGACCAGGGCGCAGGTGATGCCAATCTCTTCCTGATCGCCAATGAGGCCATCAGGGTCACGCAGTTTGAAGGCCAGGCCCAGCACGGTGGCCACAGGGGCCAGGGTGATGTAGCGCTTGTTCCAGGTCAGGCGCATACCCAGCACCTCTTTGCCTTCCCATTCGCCCTTACAGACGATGCCGTAGTCAGGGATGGCACCGGCGTCGGAGCCGGCTTCAGGGCTGGTCAGGGCAAAACAGGGCACCTCTTTACCAATCGCCAGGCGAGGCAGGTAGTGGTCTTTCTGCTCTTCGGTGCCATAGTGCTGCAGCAGCTCACCCGGGCCCAGGGAGTTGGGTACGCCCACGGTGGACGCCAGTACGGAATCGACGCCGGCCAGCTTCTGCAGAACCTGGGACTGGGCGTAGGGGCTGAACTCCAGGCCGCCGTACTTCTTCTTAATGATCATGGCGAAGAACTTGTTGTCCTTCAGGTACTGCCACACCTCAGGGGTCAGATCGGCGTCCTGGTGAGACACGCGGAAGGCGTTCACCATGCGGGACACCTCTTCGACCGGGCCATCCAGGAAAGCCTGCTCCTCGGCGCTCAGGCGAGGCATGGGCAGTTGATGCATCTTCTTCCAGTCAGGTGAACCGGAGAACAGGTCCGCGTCCCACCAGGTGGTGCCCGCTTCGATGGCGTCCTTTTCTGTCTGGGACATCTCGGGCATCACGGAACGGAACGCCTTCAGGGCGGGCTTGGTCAACAAGCTCTTACGCAGGGAGGCGACGTTGAATGGGACGGCGATGATGGCGAAGAGGATCCAGGCCAGGGTGCCCACGATGCCAAGGACGCTGCCGATGGCCAGGGCGGCGGCGGCCACCAGGGTAAACAGGGTCAGTGAGGCGCGCTTGTAGATCAGGCCCCCTAACACCAGGATAGAGGCAATGCTCCAAATTAGGGTAGTCACGTTATTTCTCCTTGTGTCACCTGCCGGGATACGGGCTACCGACAGGTTTGCTCTCTGTCACAGTATATGGTCTGGTCGGACCTCTGTCACATAAAAACTAAACGCATGTTTGAACTTCTTCAAGATCTAATTGCGATTATTTGCTGCTGGGTATAGGGAAAAGAACAGACTCTGGTGGCGAGCCTTTGAGCAAACGCCGGCCTGGCGGGGTGCGCGAACGTTAAAATCTGGTTATTCTTCGTTGTAATAGAGAATGATACGGGTAAAGCCATGTGTGAATTGCTGGCGATGAGCGCCAATGTACCCACGGACATCGTCTTCAGCTTTACCGGACTGGTGGAGCGGGGCGGTGTCACCGGTCCCCATACCGACGGCTGGGGCATCACCTTCTATGAGGGGATGGGCAACCGCACCTTCCGCGATTGTCAGCCCAGCTGCCAGTCTGAGGTGGCCGCCCTGATCAAGGAGTACCCCATCAAGAGTAAGGCGGTGATCAGCCATATCCGCCAGGCGAACCGGGGCCGGGTGTCGCTGGAGAACACCCACCCCTTCTGTCGGGAGCTATGGGGCCGCTACTGGACCTTTGCCCATAACGGCCAGCTCAGTGGCTACACCGATAAGATGAAGCCCAAACGGTTCCATCCCGTAGGCAATACCGACAGTGAACTGGCGTTCTGCTACCTGATGGACAAACTAGCGGAGCGTTTCCCGGAAAAGCCCAAGGATATGCGTCAGGCGTTTCGCTTTGTGGCCCAGGAAGCGGCCAAACTGAGGGAGCTTGGGGTGTTCAACATGCTGCTCACCGATGGCCGCTATCTGCTGGCTCTGTGCAGCAACAACCTGTGCTGGATCACCCGGCGGGCGCCCTTTGGTGAGGCCAAATTGATCGATACCGATATGGTGATCGACTTTAAACAGGAAACCACCGAGAAGGACATAGTCACGGTGATCGCCACCCGACCGCTGACTCATAACGAGCAGTGGCACACCATGGAGGGGGGCGAGTGGCAGCTGTTTAAGGATGGCTTGCCTGTAGCGTCGGGTCGTCCTTGAACTCCAGGGCGGTAAGTTTCAGCTCCGCCTGCACATCCCCATCCTTGTACTGAATCAGGCGTACCATCACCAGGTGGTGCGCCTTGGCCAGCCACAGATAGGTCTGACGGCTGCTGCCTTCCCCCCGATCCCGCTCCACCTTGATGGTCTCCAGGGTGCCAAAGGGCAGGGTCAGGGTCTCCTCACCCACCACCCTGTAGCGGTACTCCTTCTCCCTGGCCTTATAGATGATGGGGTAGGCCATCTCGGTCTTCCCGGCGGCCACATCCAGCCTCAACTGTTGCTGATAGCTCAGGGGATCGAACTTGGGTTCGCTCCAGGGCAGGGTGGCTTTCTCATCCCGGTACTGGGCCTGAATGGGGCCCTGATCAGGGTTGAAGCGGATCCAGGATTTGAAATCCGGGCCGGTGCCGGAGCGTTTCATCCGGTACAGGGTGGGGCGCACCAGTTGCGACACCATCCTGAATTCGCTGGTTTCGGTGCGGGTATCGGACAGAAACAGCAAGCCCACCTTGCTCTGGTAACCCAGGCGGTACTGGCCATCGTCCAACAGCTCCAGCTGGTAGTAGCCTTCGCCCAGCTCGGAGTCGCCGCGCCACACCTGATAGTCCGCCCGGTAGGGCAGCAGCGGATTGGCCTGAACAGCCAGGGTCTGCAGCAGCAGAAACAGGGTGAGTAGGGCTCGCATGGGCAATCCTCCTTAGGGCTTGTTTAAAAGGGTAGTTGCCAAAGCAGCTCAGCGAGATCCGGTTGCCATTGATAGCGGTTCATGTTGATGCGGCTGCCGTTGACCTCCACCCCCTCTTGGCGCAGACGGTATTGCTGCTCCCGGTAGCCCGGGGAGTCCTTGGGCAGGGAGATCTTGCCACCGGCACCCAGTACCCGGTACCAGGGCAGCGCCATCTCCTTGGGGGCGGTGCGCATTGCCCGCCCTGCCAACCGGGCCCGGCCAGGCAGCCCCGCCAGATCCGCCAGTTGCCCATAGCTGACCACCTTGCCCTCGGGGATCATCAGGCACACCTGCCAGATCCTCTGTTCGCCGGTCAGGGGCTTGGGTTCACTCATCCGTCTTTGTCCTTCCTGTTTGGGGGCAGCCAGTCTACTGAATTCTTTAGCGCTTTTCTTTAGGACTTTGCCCAAGCGCTTCTGGTTCCCAGAGATCCCTTGGATCTGAAGCCAAGATGATTAATACTGTATATGCGTACAGTATTTTGTTTGGTGCTGAAAATGTTGAAACCCGTTGACTCCCTGCTTAAGCGTGATGACCTGTGGCTGGCCAGCCAGTGGCAGCAGGATAAGTGTGGCATCGCCACAGGCTTTCCCGGCCTGGACCAGCGCCTGGCCCGCCAGGGCTGGCCGGACAGAGGGGTGGTGGAGGTGCTGGTGGCCCACCCTGGCAGTGGTGAGGCCCTGTTGCTGCAGAGTCTGGTCACCCCGGCGGAGGATCAGTGGCTGCTGCTGATCTGCCCGCCCTTTGTGCCCTATGCGCCGGCCTGGAGTCGGGAGCTGGACCTGTCCCGGCTGCTGTGCCTGACCGAGCTGGATCGTAAAGAGCAGTTGTGGGCGGCGGAGCAGGCCCTGGCCAGCGGCAGCTGCCAGCGGGTGCTGCTTTGGCTCGATGCCTTGTCGGTGAGTGAGTCGCGGCGACTGCAGCTGGCGGCGGAGAAGGGGGAGAGCGTCGCCCTGGTGTTCCTGCCTCCGGAGCTGGAGCAGGAGAGCCATCCGGTCAGTTTGCGCCTTCGGCTGTCGCTGACCCGTGGGGGGCACAATTTGCAGATCCTCAAGCAGCGCGGTGGCTGGCCTCAGTCGTCTCAGCCAGTGACTCTGGCGCCCTCTGGCTGGGGGCCGCTCCCCGCAAAGGGGAGGGCGACCCTAGTGCAGGGACCCTGGTAATGCTGTGGTTGGGTCTGCACTTTATCGATCTGCAGCTGCACCACCAGGCCAGAACCCTGGAACAGGCTCCTCCCCTGGCTTTGGTGGGAGGACAACCCATACAGGTGCTGCAACTGAACAGTCTGGCCCGGGATGCCGGTGTGGCCCGGGGGCAGAGCCTGGCTACGGCCACCTCCCTGTGTCCGGAGCTCAGGCTGCTGGAGCCCATGGCCGACGACGGTCCTCTGCTGGAGGAGTTGGGGGCCTGGGCCTATGGGTTCAGCGGCCGGGTGGTGCTGGTGCCGCCGGACCGTTTGCTGCTGGAGGCGGGCAGCATGCTGCGGCTCTTTGGTGGCCTGGCCCAGTGGCGCGCGGCCCTGAATTTGAGCCTGGAGACCCTGGGGCTGCCCTGCCGCCAGGGGCTGGGGCACACACCGCAGGCGGCGGCCTTGCTGGCTCGCAGTGGCGAGGATGGCAACACCCTGGAGGAGGAGGCGCTCAGGGCCAGCCTGCTGGCTCTGCCTGTGGCTGCCCTGGAGTTGCCCGGAGACAGTGGAGAGCGGTTGTTGGGAATGGGCATTCGCCAGGCTGAGCAGCTCTACAGGCTGCCCAGGCAGGAGTTGGGGCAGCGGTTTGGCAGTGAACTGCTGCTCTATCTCTCCCGGCTGTGGGGGGAGTTGCCCGATCCCCGCCAGGAGTATCAGCCGCCCCCCGGATTTCGTCAGAAACTGGTGTTGATGGAGGAGGTGGAGTTGGCCCAGGTGCTGCTGTTTCCCCTGAAGCGCATGCTGGCGGCCCTGGGAGAGTTCCTGCGCCATCGCCAGCTCTCCTGCGATGCCTTTACCCTGACTCTGGTGCATCGCCAGGGGCCGGACCAGGTCATAGTGCTGCGTCCGGGCTTTGCGGAGCACCGCAGTGAGCAGCTGTTTAAGCTGGTGCAGCTGAGGTTTGAACGCCTAACCCTGTATCAGCCTGTGGTGGAGCTGGTAGTGAGCGCGGAGCGTTTCAGTGAACTGGACCCCGACGCCCGCACCTTGAGTGCCCAGGTGCTGCCCGGCGGTGAGCACAACCCGGCCTGGGAGCTGGTGTCTCAGTTGATTGCCCGCCTGGGGGAGTCCAGGGTCAGGGGAGTGGGCTGCGTGGATGAGATCCGTCCGGAGCGGGCCTGGTGCTGGGGCGAGCCGGGCGCCCTGGGCTCTGCAGCTCCCCATAAACCTCGGCCACCCTGGCTGCTGGAGTCGCCTCAGGAGATTGAGCGAAGCCAACTGCAGCTGCGTCAGGGGCCGGAGCGGCTGGAGAGTGGCTGGTGGGACGGCGCCCCTGTTGCCCGGGATTACTACCTGGCCCAGGTCGACGATGGCCGCTGGTGCTGGGCATATCGGGATGAGCTGGGGTGGTTTATCCATGGCTGGTTCTGATCTGGGTTACGCCGAACTGCACAGCCTGAGTAATTACAGCTTTCTGCAGGGGGCCTCCCACCCTGCGGAACTGGTGGCTCAGGCCGCCAGCCTGGGGTATGGCGCCATCGCCCTCACCGACGAGTGCTCCCTGGCGGGGATCGTCAAAGCATGGGAGGCGGCCCGTGAGCATGGCATCAGGTTGATCACCGGCAGTGAGTTTCGCTTTGAGGAAGCCACCCTGGTAGTGCTGGCCCAGAGCCGCCGGGGCTATGGCCAGCTCTCCGCCCTGATCAGCCGGGCCCGGCGGCGCAGCCCCAAAGGGGAGTATGCCGTACATTGGCAGGATCTGGCCTCCAACCTGGAGGAGTGCCTGCTGCTGCTTAAGCCGGTGGTGAGCGCAGAGCGGCAGGCCCTGGACACGGTGATCGCTAAATTGGTGCCCCTGTTTAAGGGGCGGCTGTGGCTGTTGGTGGAGCGCCATTTTACCCCGGACGATGCGCCCGCCCTGGCCCTGACCGAGGCCCTGGGTCAGCACTGGTCATTGCCCCTGGTGTGCGCCGGGGGGGTACGGATGCACCAGCCTGATCGCCAGCCCCTGTTGGATCTGCTCTGCTGCGTGCGCCACGGTTGCACCCTGGCTCAGGCCGGCTGGCGTCTGCAGGGCAACCGGGAGGCTCACCTTAAACCTTTGCCGGCGCTGGCGCGTCGCTATCGCCCCCAGTGGTTGGCACAGACCCAGGTGATCGCCAACCTGTGCCAGTTCGAACTGGAGGAGCTGCGTTATCAGTATCCGGCGGAGGTGGTGCCCAAGGGGCTCAGTGCCTCCCAGTATCTGCGTCAGCAAACCGAAGAGGGGGCACGCTGGCGCTACCCAAATGGGGTGCCCGAGGCGGTTTCGGCTCAGATCCGGCGGGAGCTGCAGCTTATCGATGAGCTGGAGTATCACTACTTCTTTTTGACCATCTATGACATCGTCCGCTTCGCCCGTTCCCGCAAGATCCTCTACCAGGGGCGGGGCTCGGCGGCCAACTCCGTGGTGTGCTACTGCCTGGGGATCACCGAGGTGGACCCGACCCAGGTCAGCCTGCTGTTCGAGCGCTTCATCTCCAAAGAGCGCAATGAGCCGCCGGACATCGATGTGGACTTTGAGCATCAACGTCGGGAAGAGGTGATCCAGTACATCTACGGCAAGTATGGCCGGGAGCGCGCCGCCCTGGCTGCCACGGTGATCAGCTACCGCTTCAAGAGCGCGGTGCGGGATGTGGGCAAGGCCCTGGGGCTGGATGAGAGCTATCAGGAGCGGCTGATCAAGCAGGTGGATCGCCGTGACAAAGAGAGCTCCTGGCAGAATCAGACCCAGGCGCTGATGAGTGAGGAGGGGCTGCCCAGTGGTGCCGCTGCCCATCTGGTGCCTCTGGTGGAGAGCCTCATTGGTTTTCCCCGCCACCTGTCCCAGCATGTGGGCGGCTTTATCATCTCCCAGGGGCCCCTGGCGGAGCTGGTGCCGGTAGAGAACGCCGCCATGGCGGACAGGACGGTGATCCAGTGGGACAAGGACGACCTGGAAGCCCTGGGACTGCTCAAGGTGGATGTGCTGGCCCTGGGGATGCTGACCGCCATCCGCCGCTGTTTCGACCTGATTGGTCAGTGGCAAGGTCAGCCCTATGGCATGGAGGATGTGCAGCGGGAGCAACCCGAGGTGTACGACATGCTGTGCCAGGCAGACAGCATCGGCGTGTTCCAGATTGAGTCCCGGGCCCAGAGCAACATGCTGCCCAGGTTGCGTCCCAGGAGCTATTACGACCTGGTGATTCAGATCGCCATCGTTCGCCCCGGCCCCATTCAGGGGGACATGGTGCACCCTTATCTGCGCCGCCGTCACGGCCTGGAGCCGGTGAGTTACCCCAGTGAGGCGGTGCGGGAGGTGCTGGAGCGTACTTTGGGAGTGCCCATCTTTCAGGAGCAGGTGATCAAGCTGGCCATGGTGGCTGCTGGCTTCTCCGGCGGTGAGGCGGATCGCCTGCGCCGGGCCATGGCCAGTTGGAAACGCCATGGGGAGCTGGACCAGTTTGAGACCAAGCTGCTCTCTGGCATGGCCGGACGGGGCTACAGCGAAACCTTTGCCCGTCAGGTGTTCAATCAGATCCGCGGCTTCGGTGAGTACGGCTTTCCCGAGTCCCACTCCGCCAGTTTCGCCCTGCTGGCCTATGTGTCCGCCTACCTCAAATACCACTACCCGGCGGCCTTCTGCTGCGCCCTGCTCAACAGTCAGCCCATGGGGTTCTATACCCCCTCTCAGTTGGTGCAGGATGTCAGCCGCCACGGAGTCAGTGTGCTGCCGGTGTCGGTCAACCACAGCGGCTGGGATCATACGCTGGAGCCCGTTGCCGGTGAGGCCGGGGTGCGCCTGGGGCTGAGGCTGGTGAAGGGGCTCAGCGAAGAGGCGGGGCGCCGGGTGATGGATTGCCGTCCCCCAGGTGGTTTTCGTGACAGCCAGCAGCTGGCGTCACTGACCGGGCTGGGGCGCCAGGAGCTGGAGCGGCTGGCGGCGGCGGACGCCCTGAAGAGCCTGGCTGGCCATCGTTACCAGGCGCGCTGGCAACTGGCGGCGGTGGCGGAGCAGTTGCCTCTGTTTGGCGATACTCCCCTGGAGAGTGAGGTGACCCTGTGCCGACCTGAGGCGGAGGAGGAGATGCTGACCGATTTTTCACAATTGGGGCTGACATTGGGGGAGCACCCCATGTCGATGTTGCGCCGCCGTGGTTTGATGAAGGGCCAGGTGAACGCCGAGCAGTTGATGGCCTGCCGCCATGGCCAGTTGGTGACTCTGACCGGAGTGGTGGTGGGGCGTCAGCGTCCGGGAACCGCCAGTGGCGTGACCTTCATTACCCTGGAGGATGAAACCGGCAACGCCAATGTGGTGGTGTGGAGTCGGACCGCCCAGGCTCAGCGGCAACCCTACCTCACGGCAAAACTGATGCAAGTGAGCGGAAAAGTCGAAAAAGGGGAGGGCGTGGTGCATCTGATGGCGGGCCGTTTGCGGGACAGAAGTGAACTCTTTGACAATTTCAGGGTTCAATCTCGAAATTTTCGTTAACAAAAAGGGATCATTTTTGATCAGGGCACATTAACTGATAAAAAATTCACCAGAAGGTTTGTAAACGGCGACAACCTGCGTATACTTGAACTCGATAACGGGCGGTAAGGACCGCTCGTACGATTGATTGAAAAAGAGTTAGATATGTCTGAACAAGTTACTGGAACAGTTAAGTGGTTTAACGACGAAAAAGGATTTGGCTTCATCTCCCGTGAAGATGGCAAGGATGTGTTCGTGCACTTCTCTGCTATCCAGGGCAGTGGACGCCGTACCCTGGTTGAGGGTCAGCAAGTGACCATGACCGTAATTCAAGGCCAAAAAGGTCCTCAAGCTGAGAACGTAAGCGTTATCTAACACTTACCCAAGCAGAATTTTAGGGCCCTTGCCGTCAGGCGAGGGCCTTTTTATTGCCTGAAATTTGTTCTTTCATCTCTGCCCTTTGGGGGCTGTCCCGGGTTTGAACCACACTTAGTCTCATGTTGGGCCGCCTGGGAGTGAGCCATGAGATGGTTGCTCTATCTTCTGACTCTGGTGTTGGTCAGCCTGTTAAGTGTGTTGGGCTATTTTCAGTATCAGCGCTGGACCCACCCCTACCATGAGATGCAGGTGAACAAGCTTGCGCCTGCCACAAACGCCCCCCTTATCGATTATCAGCCACACCTGGCCCTGGTCCCACGCCCAGAGGAGACCTATCCGTTTCCCATCCCTTTGGGGCAGGTTGGTCCGGCAGAGACCCTGTATGCCGGCCAGAGCCAGTACCCCTTCTTCTGCATGACTCAACTGGCCGGATTGGGCCAGCCCGTGGTGGATAACCATAAAGGCTATGGCGTGCCTGTCTACGAGGAGCGCGGCGGCGTTCAGGGCAGCCGCATCCTTGGCTACAGCCGCGACTGTGGCCTGCCCAGTCAGCTGAACTACTACTTCGTCGACACCAGGGGTAAGGTGCGCCGCTATGACAGCCAGTTTCCTCCGCCCCCTGAAGCGGTCGCTTCCACCGAGATAGATGGCCAGCCGGTCCCCGAGATCTACCGGGTGGAGAGTGGCACCATCAACCGATACATCTACCACATCGCCATGCTCGGGACTCCGGATCATGACCGCACTCAGGCCCCCTGGTGGAATCGCAAGCTCATCTACCAGTTTCACGGTGGCAGCGGCATCGGTTTTCGACAGGGGCGGGTCAAGCCGTTCAGGCTGGTGAGCAAGCGCCGGGATCAGTTGCGTAGCGGCTACGCGGTGATCACCTCCAGCGGCAACAAAACCAGCTACACCTACAACATGATCCGGGCGGAGGACACCGCACGTCGGGTGAAACGTCAGTTCACCAGCCTCTACGGCCAGCCCAGGTACACCATAGGCATCGGCGGATCCGGCGGTGGCCTGGCTCAGTACCTGATGGCCCAGAACCGCTCCCAGGTGTTCGATGGTGCCCTGGCGCTCTACGCCTACCCGGACATGGTCACCCAGACCCTCTATGGTCTGGACTGCGACCTGCTCAACACCTACTACGCCTTCAGGGCCAACAGGAACCACCGATGGCAGGACTTTGACAACCGGGTGTCTCTGGAGGGGATGAACGCCAAGGCCGGCTTCGATCATAAGGCCCCCTTCCTGGAGCCTTTGAACCAGTTGCTGCACGGGCGCTGGCCAAGCTGGCCCAAGGGGTCCAGCGAGTGCATCAACGGTTGGTTCGGCCTGTCGGCGCTGATCCACAACCCTCATCAGGGCTATATCCGGCCCATGTTCTCCGAACCCATCCAGAGCCAGGGGCACTGGAGCTACTGGGAAGATCTGGTTCAAATTTATGGCCGTGACCCTCAGGGCTACGCCCGCAGCGCCTGGGGCAACATGGGGGTGCAGTATGGGCTGCGTTCTCTGGTGAGCGGTGAGATCACCCCGGCGGAGTTTCTCCATCTGAATCGTTACATCGGCAGCTGGCGCACGCCGCACCGGATGGAGGCGGAGTCCATCTGGCTGCCTCTGGGCCACAAGCTGCCCTTGTGGTTGTCGCTGTGGGGCAACCACAACATCACCGAAGGAGCCCCTGCGGCCAGACGTCAGCCCGACCCCTTGGCCGTCGAGCGGGCCTATCGCAGTGGTCAGGTGTTTGTGGGCAGCAACCCGCTGCCTGTTATCGACTTGCGCCACTATCTGGAGCCGGAGCTGGACATGCACCACCTTTCGGCTTCCTTTGAGGCCAGGGCACGGATCCTGGCCTGGGAGGGGCACAGGAAGAACCAGCTTATCTGGGTGTCGCATCAGGACTACACCCCTCTCGCCGAAGCTTTCGAGGCGATGGAGGCCTGGCTGGAGGCCAGGGCCCGGGGCGAATCCCGGCCTCAAAGCCTGAACGACCTCTGTTTTGATGAAGCCGGCACGGTGATCTATCGAGGCGACGATGCCTGGGACGGTCCCTGGAACGGTCAACCCGCCGGGGTGTGCAGCCAGCACTACCCCCACTTCAGTAACTCCAGGATTCAGGCCGGTGGCCCCTGGGAGGGCAGCGTGTTCCAATGCCGGCTGATCCCTGTGGCTCAGGCCATCGAGCAGGGGCAGTATGGGCAGCGGGATATGACCCTGTACCTGGAGAAGCTTGAGAGGATTTTCCCCGCCGGGGTGTGCGACCTGAGCCGGGTGGATGCCCTCAGGCCGCCGGATCTGACTCCGGAGCTGGGGTTTTAGCCGAGGGCTAGCTGGGAATCACGAACACCGCGATGGCCACGCAGTGACACACGGCACCACCCAGGACACACAGGTGCCAGATGGCGTGGGTGTACGGGGTGCGTTTGGCCACATAGAAGGCGACGCCGCCACTGTAGCAGAGGCCGCCAATCCACAGCAGGTTGAAGCCGGCGTTGGGCATCGCCTGATACAGAGGGTAGATCACCAGCAGGCACAGCCAGCCCATCACCAGGTAGGTGGTCAGGGCCAGCTTCTTGTAGCGGTGAACGAAAAACGCCTTAAACAGGATTCCCGCCAGGGCCATGGCCCAGATGGTGGCCAGCACCAGGTCCGCTTTCCAGTCGTCCAGGCTGATCACCATCATCGGGGTGTAGGTGCCGGCAATCAGCAGGTAGATGGCACAGTGGTCCAGGCGTTTGAACACCTGCTTGGCACCTGGGTGGCTGATGGCGTGGTAGAGGGTGGAGAACAGAAACAGCAGGATCAGGCTGGCGCCATAGATGCTGATGCTGGCAATCTCCCAGCCACTGAGGACAGGAATTCCCTTGGTCAGCATCAGGGTCAGGCCCACGATGGCGGCGGCAATACCCAGCCCGTGGGTTACGGCATTGGCGATCTCCTCGCCAGTGGAGTAGGGGTGGACTTGGGTGCTCATCGGGCTCTCTCTGTGACACAGGTCGAACCAGAATCTTAGCAGCTTGAATTTGAGCTAACAAGTGTTAGCTCAAATTCGTAGGTGGCTGATTATAGCCGCCCAAACTTTACTGAATCACATTGGCCTGTTGCAGCAGGCTGATCAGTTGCGCCTCATCCAGTTCCAGCTCGGGCATGATGCTTTCGATGGTGGTCAGTGCCGCATCGAAGTCGCCCTGTTGGTGGATCAAATAGGCAGCCAGGCCAGCAGCGGTGCGCTGTCCGCCATTGCAATGGACGGCTACGGCGCCTTCAAAGCGTTCGATGAAGCGAACCATCTGCTCCAGCTGCACTCGACTGGGCACCTGGCCACAGGAGACAGGCAACCAGAGGAAGGGCAGTTGCCAGTCCTGATAGAGTTGATGATTGTCCTGGTCGTCACACAGTGAGATCACCGCTTGAAAACGAGCCTTGGCCAGAGCACCCAGTTCATGGGCTCTGGGCTTGCGGATGCCGGCCAGTTTGCCGGGTTGTACCCATCTCGGGGTCAGATGTACCTCTTGGTTCATGACGCTCTCCCATTCACTTGTGAGATCAGTCTAGGGGGCGTTAGCTGAACAGAAATTAAACGGGGTGAACTGCTTGGATAATAACCGGCAGGGCGGTTCAGGAAGGGTTCAGTCAGTAACAGTTTGCAGTCAATTTCGTCTCATTTGGCTTAAAAATGATCAAAGTTGACGACAACTTCGATGAGAAAGGATAACCGGCGGCGTTTCGCCGCCGGCTTGGAGTTTAGCCTTTCACCTTCTGTACCAGATGCAGAGCACCCACCAGCACAAAGCCGGCCAGCAAACCGGTCAGGCCATTGAGCAGGGTGGGGACCACGGCAGAGACGATCTGACCGATGGCGGGGATCAGCGCGGTTTCCGCGGCGGCTTCGGAGATCCACTCACTGATGAGGTGCACGCCGTGGGTGAGGATGCCGCCGCCCACCAGGAACATAGCGATGGTGCCCACCAGGGAGAGGGACTTCATCAGTTTGGGGGCCGCAGCCAGCAACAGCCGTCCGATGCTCTGGCTGACCGATGAGGGGCGCTGGCTCAGATAGAGGCCGGCATCGTCGATTTTGACGATCACCGCCACCAGGCCGTAAACGCCGATGGTCATCAGCACGGCGATGGTTGCCAGGGTCGACAGCTGGGTGACAAAGGGGGCGGCGGCGACGACGCCCAGGGTGAGGACGATGATCTCCGCCGACAGGATAAAGTCGGTACGGATGGCGCCCTTGATCTTGGTCTGCTCATACTGGTGCTGATCTTCACCGCTGAGATCTTTCGGGGCCTGATGCCCCTCCTTGGAGAGCATCTCCAACACCTTTTCGGCCCCTTCGAAGCAGAGAAACAGACCCCCCAGCATCAGCAGTGGGGTGATAAGCCAGGGGATAAAGGCACTGATGGCCAGGGCGGCGGGCACCAGTATCCCCTTGTTCATCATCGACCCTTTGGCGACCGCCCACACCACGGGCAGTTCACGGTCGGCCTTTACGCCTGAGACCTGCTCGGCGTTGACCGCCAGGTCGTCTCCCAGGACGCCGGCGGTTTTTTTGGCGGCGACCTTGCTCATCAGGGCCACGTCATCCAGAAGAGCGGCGATATCATCGAGAAGGGTTAGAAGGCTGGCTCCTGCCATGTTGTTGATTTCCTGTTACAAAGTGCAAAGATTCTAAGGCGCCAAGAGTAGTCCTCCGGGCTGTTTTCGGCAATAGTCTAGCCGAGATTAATTACTCGAATTTGACCTGGCAGACGGCAACGTCGGCCCCTTGATCCTCCAGAAAGCGCATCCAGCGTGTCTGGTTGTCCTGCAGCCGGTCTCCCGGCCCCTTTACCTCAAGCCAGCGTGCCTGGCTCTCTTTGGCCATAAACAGGTCGGGGTGGCCGCTGCGATTGCCCCTTAAGTCAAACAACTGCCTCTGGAAACAGGCGTCGAGCAGCGACCTTGGCAGCGTCGCCAGGGCCAGCTCGGCCAGCTCAATGGGAAACCAGTCCCACTGCACCAGAGGGTTCAGAATCCCCTGCTTGTCGCGGTACCGCGCCAGCAGTTGCTTCGGCCGCCAATGGCGCAACTCTTTGTCGAGCCGCTTGCGGCGGTGCTCGGCAAACTGGGCGCGGTACAGATCTCTGGGGCCCATCTGGTAGGGATTGAGGAAGGCGCCGGGCACCGGCTCAAACAGGGCAGGCCAGATGACCAGCCCCAGCAGGCCGTTAAGCAGGCTGTTTTCGCAGTAAAACACCTGCCATCCCTGGGCCTGATAATGCTGGGCCACCTGCAATTCCACCCGCTCTCCATTGTCGGACAGGGTCAAAGCCTGCTGCCGCACCTTGTGGGCGGGCAAAGGCGACCAGTGCCAGTGGCCCTGACGAGCCAGCTGCTTGCCCAACCGGGCACCGACCGTGGCTTCCTGCTCATCCTGAGGGGCTTGGAGCATCCGGGTGACCTGGCGCAGGGCTGGCTCAGTCTGCTCCAGCTTCAGGGCGATGCGCGCCTGGCGCTCTCGCGACGGAGGCAGGGCAGTCTGATCATAGAGCATCAGCGCCTGGTCGAACTGCTCCCGGCGCTCCCACTCTCTGGCGAACAGCAGTGCTAACCTCTGACGTTTGCGCTCAATCTCCGGCCAGGGCAGAGGATCTGGCAGCCTGGGGGCCAGTTCAAGCAGCCCGTCGGGATTTCGCCTCTCCAGGCAGAGGTGGCATGCCTTGGCCAGCTCGCCCAATGACAGCCAGGTCTCAAGGGCTTCTCGGGAGTCGATCGCCAGCCCGTCGGCGGTGATGGGGTAGGACTCGAAGCGCTGAATGCCAAGGTCCGTCACCACAAATTGGGCCAGATCCTGGTGGAGATTGCCAAAGTAGAGCAGCCTGAGCGTGTCCAGAATCGACGAACCTTTCAGGTTCAGAACCTGTAACCGGTGACTGGGTAAAGGCTGAGACTTCAAGCTGTCCAGCAGTTCCGGTTTGCGCAGCTTGGGATTGGCGTCCGGCGCCATGGCCAGCAATTCAGCCTTGGTGCACAGGCCGCCCAGCTCAGTCCAGTTGCTGATCGGGTGCCAAGCTGCTAGCTCGGTCTCCACCAGGGCTTGGGCGCATCCTGCCAGGTCGGGGATCTCGGCGTAACTGAGCTTGTCCAGGCGAAACAGGGGGCCTTTGCGAGAGAGCAGTCTGACCAGCAGGCACTGCTGGGTGCGTTCCAGACCGTCGAAGCGGCGCAGCCACCGCGTCTCTTCAGGACTGAGCAGGTGTGCACTGCGGCGGCGCACCTCCTCCGTCAGCGTCTGAAAGTTGGTCAGGTAGTAATCGGACGCCAGTTCGGCGCCCTCTGATGTAACAAGCGTTTCCATGGAGACAGCTTAGCCGTGAACTACTGCTGTTCAAACTCCTCGGCAACAAACACCGCTTCGCCGTCCAGGTAGGTGGCCAGCACCCGGGTCTGCCAGATCTGATGGGCCGGCACCTTGAAGTAATCCCTGTCCACCAGAATGAAGTCGGCGGCCTTTCCGGGTTCCAGGGAGCCCAGTTGCGTCTCCTGGAAGGCGGCATAGGCGGCCCCCAGAGTAAAGGCGTGCAGCGCTTCCTCCCGGGTCAGAGCCTGCTCCGGATACCAGCCTTTCTCTGGCTGGCCCTGATGATCCTGACGGGCCACCGCGGAATAGAGTCCCCAGAAGGGGTTGGCTGACTCAATGGGAAAATCGGAGCCGGCGGCCAGGGGGATCCCCTTATCCAGCACGGTGCGCCAGGCGTAGGCACCATGAATGCGCACCGGGCCCAGCCGGTCCTCCGCCATGTTCATGTCCGAGGTGGCGTGGGTGGGCTGCATGGAGGCGATGATGCCGGCGGACTTGATGGCATCAAAGTCCTCCGGGGCCACCACCTGCAGGTGTTCGATGCGGTTTCGCTGACTCGCGTCGCCAAACTGGGCCATCGCCCTCAGCACCTCTCGGTTGCCGCGATCGCCGATGGCGTGAACATTGGCCTGGAAGCCGCGGTCGATGACCGCCTTGATGCGCTTTTTCAGCTCGGGTACCGGATGGATCAGCAGGCCTCGATGACCCTTCATGTCGCTGTAGTCATCCAACAGGGCGGCGCCGCGGCTGCCCAGGGCGCCATCGGCGTAGAGTTTGACGGAGCGGGCCACCAGGTGGTCGCCCTGATAGGGGCCCGCCACCCGGCTCAGGGTGTCTACGTCCGAGAGCATGGCGTAGATGCGCAGGGGCAGGGTGCCGTTGGCATCCTTGGCCTGATAGAGGGCCAGGGTGTCGTAGCCCACGCCGGCATCGTGGACGCCGGTCAGTCCCAGGCTGGAGAGCTGCTTGAGTGCCACATCCAGGGCCACCCGTTTCTCCTGCTCAGTACGGGCGGGGATCTTCTCCTCAATCAAAGACATGGCGTTGTCCACCAAAATGCCATCGGCCTTGCCTTGGCTGTTGCGGCTGATCTGCCCGCCGTCGGGATCTTTGGTGTTGTCTTTAATGCCCGCCAGGCTCAGGGCCTTGGAGTTGGCCCAGCCCGCATGGCCATCGACCCGGCGCAGCCATACCGGCTTGTCTTTGATGATGGCATCCAGATCCTCGGCGCTGGGGAAGGCGCGGTCGGGCCACAGCTCCTGATTCCAGCCCCGGCCACGTATCCACTGGGCCTGGGGATTGGCCTCGGCATAGGCTTTGATCCTGGCCAGGGCCTCCGCCTTGCTGCTGACACCGGTCAGGTTAAGATCGGATTGCAGGTAACCCTGGCCCATGATGTGCCCATGGGCGTCGGTAAGCCCGGGCAGCAGCGTCATCCCTTGTCCGTCAAGGCGACGGTCCGCCTGGGTAAATGCGCCCCGGGCACCGGTGTCCACCACCTTGCCGTCCTTGACCATCAGGGCACCAAACTGGCTGAGGCCATTTTCAGTCAGGGTATAGCCGTTGACGTTGTCCACCAGCAGGGTGTCTGCGGCGGCGGGCAGGGAGACGCACAGGGCCAGGGCTGCTATCAGGGGGCGCATGGCAATTCCTTTTGAATTTAATTACTTATTATGTTTTTAGGCAGGGGAACACCCTAGCAGCTTCTCCTGGGGCAGCGCAATCTGCCAGAGGGTGCGACCAAGGGCCGAATCTGGAAAAACTGTGGTCGCAATTGTTGCCTAATTGACGAATATCTATGACTTTTATGTGATAAATGGCCATGTTAACTTAGGGGACAATAATCTCTATGGATGGGTGTAGATGGACGGTGAAGGACAGCTTTCTGAGGTAGGCAAACTGAGCGGCTCGCTTACCGAGACGAAACTGCTGGAGTACCTGGAGGTGATCCGGGTGCTGTTTGCCAACTCCACCGACATGATGTGGGTGCTCTTTGGTGACCGCTTCATCTGGAGCAACGCGGAATCGGCACGGCAACTGGGCTTTGATTCTCCTGACAACCTGGTAGGCCTGTCGCCCGGAGACATCAGCCCCGAGCTGCAGCCCGGTGGCACCTCGTCCTACGAGCGCGCCCTGGAGGAGATCCAGTGCGCCATCGATTTGGGCCACCACAGGTTTGAGTGGTTCCATCAGCACACCAACGGCGATCTCATTCCCTGTGAGATCATCCTCACCGCCATCCCCCTGGTCAACGACGTGGCCCTGCTGGCCACAGGTCGTAATCTCAGCCTGGTGAAAGAGGTGGAGCAGAGACTGAAGCGCTCCCAGTTTGTGGACGTGCTCACCGGTTTGCCCAATCGCCGGGCTCTGGTGAAGTCGCTGGAAACCCAGTTGTCCGAACCTTCGGGACCACTGAGCCTGGTCTGTATCGGCCTGGATCAGTTCAAACGCATCAACGAGGAGTTCGGTTTCAGGACAGGGGATAAGGTGCTTAAGCTGGTGGCCAGGCGGCTGGCGGGCCGGGTTGGGGAGCAGGGCGATCTGGGCCGATTCCACGGTGACACCTTCGTGGTGGTGTTACCGGGAAAGACTCAGGCCCAGGCGCTGCAATGGGCCGAGGCCCTGCTGGAGTTCCTCGGCGAGCCCATCTCTCTGGCCAGCTTTACTCTGGGGATTCAGTGCAGTCTGGGGGTGGCTCACCTCAAGGAGTCGGAAGACGCCCGTACCCTGTTGCAACACGCCGAGAGCGCCATGTTTCAGGCCAAGCGCAGCTCAGGTCCCAGGCTCTGCTGCTACAGTGCCAGGCTGGCGGCGGAACAGGCCCAGGAGCGCAACCTGGTCAACGAGATTCGTGATGCCTTGGAGCGCAAAGAGTTTTTCCTGGTGTACCAGCCGGTGTTCCATCTGGACAGCGGCCTGATCACCGGTGCCGAGGCCTTGCTCAGATGGCGCCACCCCCTGCGAGGTGTGCTCTCCCCCGATGCCTTCATTGAGCAGGCTGAGCAGAGCGGCCAGATCGTGGAGATGGGACGCCAGGTGCTGGAGATGGCCTGTGTTCAGATGCGCCGTTGGCTGGACCTGGGGCTGCCCCTCAAGCAGGTGAGCATCAATATCTCTGTGCGTCAGATTGAAAACGGCGATCTGGTGGAGTCGATGCTGGACACCCTGGAGCGCCACCGTATCCCTCCAGAGTGCATGGAGGTGGAGGTCACCGAATCCATGCTGTTGCAGCAGGGTAAGGCGATGGCGGCCCAACTGTGGAAGCTGCGCCAGGCCGGCGTGGCCATTGCCATCGATGACTTCGGTACCGGTTACTCCTCCTTCGGCCGGTTGAAAACCCTGCCGGTGGACAGGGTGAAGATCGACAGAAGTTTTGTCCGTGAGCTGGAAAATGACGAGCGCAACGCTTCCATCATTCAGGCGATCATTGCCCTGGCTCACAATCTGGAGATGGTGGTGACCGCCGAGGGGATCGAAACCGACTATCAGTATCAGTTTCTGCGCAGTCAGCGCTGCGAAGCGGGGCAGGGTTACCTCATCAGCCCACCTGTGGCACCGGTCCGTTTCGAACACCTGGTGCGCCAGCGTTGGCAACAGTTCAGCCGGCCTCCGGTGGAAACCGACTAGGGGTTGAGCAGGGGCTCTATGGTGTCGATAACATGCCTGACCCGGGTGGGTTGGGGTTGATGGCGGCGGTACACCAGATAGATAGGCTCGCACACCGGGGTTTCCAACGGGTGGATCGCCACCTTCTCCAGTTCGGCGAAGGCTTCCACCGCGTACTTGGGCAGGACGGTGAAGCTCAATCCCTTGGCCACAGGGGCCAGCAGCATGCCGATGTGGTTGCAGAATCCCCGCTTGGGCAGTTGGCTGAGCTGCTGAAACTCTTTGAAGTTGGCACCCAGTAACATGCTGATGTGGTGCTCTCCATCCGGATGCTCGTTGTACCCCAGTCGCATCAGATCCTCCCAACTGGGATTGGTTACCTCAGCCGGGGTGACCAGATAGAGCGGTTCCTCCCCAAAAGGGCGATAGGCCAGGTCCGGCTTGTCCCCCAGCCGGGTGATCAGGCCCAGGTCCAGGTTTCGATTGAGCAGTTCTCGCTCCACCCCTTCATTGGGGGCGAAGGTGTACTCTATGGTCAATCCAGGGTGTTGCTGCTGCATTCCCAACAGCTCAGGATAGAGTTTCAGCCCCAGGCTGCCCGGTGACGCGAAGCGGATGGGGCCGGAAAAGGGGTTGTCGGTGGCCAGGTGCTGCTCCAGCTGCGACAGTTCAGCCAAAGTGCGCTGCGCCTGCTGGTATACCTCACGGCCTGCCCGGGTCAGTTGAAAGCTCTTGCCCTCCCGCTGCAGCAGGGTCTGATTGAAATGAGATTCCAGCTTGCGCACATGTTGGCTGACGCCAGGCTGAGTCATGGCCAGCTTTTCGGCGGTGCGGGTGAAGTGGCCGGTTTCCACCAGGGTCACGTAGGTTTGCAGCCAGATGAGATTCAGCATGTCAGACAATACCAGTATAATTACGTTGCGTTATCATAAAAATCAAAAACCATAATTTCAAGTTTTGGGCCCAGTTCTCTAACCTGTGCAGCATATTCACTGAACAGGGCAATCAACATGACTCAGCAATTTCCCCGTACCTTCTCCCACATCGGCATCTCAGTCCCTGATCTGGAGGCGGCCGTTAAATTCTACACCGAGGTGATGGGTTGGTATCTCATTATGGAACCGGCCGAGGTGACCGAGGATGACAGCGCCATCGGCATCATGTGCAACGATGTGTTCGGCCCGGGCTGGGGCAGCTTCAAGATTGCCCACCTGGCCACCGGCGACAAGATTGGCATCGAGCTGTTTGAGTTCCCCAATGCACAGAACCCGGAGAACAACTTTGAATTCTGGAAAACCGGCGTGTTTCACTTCTCGGTTCAGGATCCCGATCTGGAAGGCTTGGTGGAGAAGATTCTGGCTGCCGGCGGCAAGCAGCGTATGCCGGTACGTTACTACTATCCGGGTGAGAAGCCTTACCGCATGGTGTACATGGAAGACCCCTTCGGCAACATCCTGGAGATCTACAGCCACAGTTATGAGCTGACCTACTCATCCGGCGCCTACTGAGTCTCAGCCTTGGCCTGACTTATCGCCCGCCGCTCCAGGCGGGCGATCGCCTTGAGCACCTCTTCCCGGTTTTTGCCGCTCTTGATCCAACTGGGCAGCCGCGTGAAGTAGGCCCACTTCAGGCCGCTGCCTTCGCGCAGGCTGGCCTGAATGTAGGCTTTGAGCGCCTTGAGGTGATCCGCGCCGTAGACCCAGACCACCCCATGGCGGGTGGGCTCTTTCAGTGCCAGCTCCAGCCCAAAGTAGGGATCGATGGCGTGATCCGCCGGGGCAGAGCGGGTAAAGGAGAGCTCTATGGCATTGTCGGCCTGACAGTTGGGGCAGGGAGCATGGCCCACGGAGGATGACACCTGGCTGACCGACTCAAAACTCAGGCTGCAGTGCACCGACTGAAAGCCGCAGCGTTGACAGGGGCGAGAGCCAAAACCGGCGACCGGTCCCTGCCAATGGTCTTTGCCGGTTTTCAGACTGTGGGCACAGTGAGGGCAGAACAGGGTGGCGTGCCAGTCGCGGATGTCCGGGTTGCCTTTAATCAGGGCGACAGCGTCGCACCTGGGACAGTTCACCTCTACCTGGGTGGCCCAATACCTCAATGGGTAGCCCGGATCCCGATACCTGCTGCTCATGCTCACTCCCTCCTTAGGTCACAGGCCAGTATACCAATCGGCCTCTCAGTAGAACGTGAAAAGGGCCCCGAAGGGCCCTTTTTCAGTTGCGAGCGAACTACTTGGCCATCTGGGCCTTGATCAGCTTGCTGTGGGTGATGCCATCCGGGGCTTCCCCCTTACCCAGGGCCTTGCCGTCGGAGTGGCAGGCGATGCAGGTGCCCACACGCTTGATCGTGTCCGATGTGTCGTGAGGACGTTTTCTTGAGCGCTGATATGCTGATCGCCTCAATCAGCCTCTCCGTTACTCTGTTTGTATATCCCCTTAATTTTGTTGGTTTGAGAATTTGTATTGTGCCTGTCGGGTAGTGGTACCCGGACGAATTGGTGCAACCGGGATGCTGAGGCGTGCTCGGGGGTAAAGGCAGGCAATGGGTCAAGCTCGGGGCATCCGTGTCAGATTGTCAGCCTGGTGGTGGATGCTATTAAGCAGGTTTTGGGCCACGACGGTAGTTAACTATTGATCTGTATCAGTCTTCTAGACTATCGCTTCTAAATCCATCCCATATGCGCCTCAGTAACGCCATACACACCTCATTCACACTAAGCATTAGAGGAATTGACACATATCAACTTCCTCCCCCGGCAGGCAGATACAGTAAGGTCAAACCAAAATTCAGTGCCCTGTATAAGGGTGTGTCGGGGGGGGAGATGAAGCAGACTAAGGATGAGAGAATTCAGCGGATTCAGGATGCGCTGATGCGACTGGCGAGGTCGCACAATATCAATAATATCTCCATCTACGACATCGCCTCTGAGGCGCATATGTCCTCCTCAACCATCTACAGTTACTACCCCAATGTTGAGTCACTGATGTACGTGATGATGACCAAGGTGTTTGATGATTTTATCGAGGTCACCCGGACCTGTCTGGACGATAAGTGCATCGAACATTGGAAGGATATTAACCGTCACATCGAGTATTCACTGATGGAGTATTGCGATAACAATCCTCTTGCCAAGAAACTATTGTACAGCCAGCACCCTTTTGTCTCGATAAAAGAGGCATCCAAAGATATCGACCAGCAATTGGGTGTTGAGATCGAGAAGCAGTATGCGCGCTTCTTTAAATTGCCCGAGTTACCCACCGGTATCAATATATTCACTATTGCTTTGGAAGCCGGCGACAGCCTCTATTTTTCTCAGGATGAAGAGGGTAAACCTGTTCCAAAACACATCATTGAAGAATCGATAAAGTTGACTGAAAGATACCTGAGTTATTACTTACCAGAGTATCTTCCCAGAAAATAACCGAAAACTCTAAAGCAAGATAACCCTAGGGGCAGATATCTGTCCCCAGGCCCCCTATTGCCTGAAATATGGAGAAAGCAATGTCTAGAACTCTGAGTACAACGCCTCGGGAAGATGGATTTCGCATGCCTGCGGAATGGGAACCTCATTCTGGTTGTTGGCTGATTTGGCCAGAGAACAGTGATAACTGGAGGCTGGGGGCCAAACCCGTTCAGCAGAAGTTTATCGAGGTGGCCAGCATCATCGCCGAGTCGGAGCCAGTGACTGTGTGCGCTTCACCGGCCCAGTACCGCAACGCCAGGGCTCGACTGCCTGAGCATGTGAGGGTGGTGGAGCTGGAGCACAAGGATGCCTGGGCACGGGATGCGGGACCGACGTTTCTGATAAACGATCAGGGAGATCTGCGTGGTGTACATTGGCAGTTCAACGCCTATGGCGGCCTGTCCGAAGGCCTGCACTTTCCCTGGAATCATTGTGAGCTGGCGGGGCAGAAGATCCTGGAGATGGAGCGGGCGGACAGATACCGGCCGGAGATCGTCCTGGAGGGGGGCAGCATCCATGTTGACGGTGAAGGCACCGTGGTGACCACCGAAGAGTGTCTGCTCAATCCCAACCGCAATCCAGACCTCTCCAAGGAGCAGGTGGAGACGTACCTCGAGGACTATCTCAACATCTCCAAGGTTATCTGGCTGGAAAACGGACTGTACGAAGATGAGACCGACGGTCATGTGGACAACGTATGCTGTTTCCTGGCCCCTGGGGTGGTCGCCCTCGCATGGACCGACGATGAGAGTGACCCGCAATATGCATTGTCCAAGCGCTGCCTGGATATTCTCGAATCGGAAACTGATGCCCAGGGAAGAAAATTAAAAGTGGTCAAGTTCCCTCAGCCAAAACCCATTATTTATAGCGAAGAGGAGTGTTTTGGCATCGACATGGATGAATATGCCGAGCCAAGGCAACCCGGTGATAGAACGGGGGCCACTTACCTTAATTTCTATATAGGTAACAACATCGTTTTATATCCGACCTTTAATGATGCAAACGACCAAGTAGTTCATAACATCCTTGAAGATTATTTCCCCAACCGCAAGGTGGTGGGTATCTTTGCCCGGGAAATTATATTGGGTGGCGGGAATATCCACTGTATTACTCAGCAACAACCAAAAGCGTAAAATAAAACATAGCAGGTAAATATGATGAATAACTTTATTGATCCCATCGACTTCACTAACGAGCAACTTCTGGATCTGGCCGAGTTGTCTCTGATGCTGAAAAGTTTCGACAAGGTTGGCGCCTGTCCAGAGCTGCTCAAAGGAAAGTCCTTAGGGATGATCTTTGAGGAATCCTCCACCCGCACCCGCATCTCCTTCGAAGTGGCCATGACCAAACTGGGCGGTCACGCCCTCTACCTGAGACCCGGTGAGATCCACATGGGAACCGGTTATGAGTCTCTCTACGATACCGCCAAAGTGGTTTCCCGTTTTTGTGACATCGTCTGCGCCCGGGTGCACGAGCATGACGACATGCTGGAGTTTGCCAAGCATGTGGACATCCCGCTGATCAACGCCATGACCTGGACTCTGCATCCCTGCCAGGTGCTGTCCGACCTGATGACCATCCTTGAGCACAAGCCAAAGGAGAAGGAGCTGTCCGACCTGACCGTCGCCTGGATTGGCGATACCTCAGATTATGAGTGCGTTGCCAACAACCACGCCCAGTTCCTGACTCGCTTTGGCATCAAGCTGTACCACGTCTCCCCTGAAGGCTTCCGCCTGACCGGTGAGAACCTGGAGCGGGCGCAGAATGCCGCAGAGGCTGGTGGTGGCCAGTTCATTGTCACCGAGGACGCCGAAGCCGCCATACGCGACGCTGATTTCGTTTACACCGGCACCCTCTGGTATCACGGCCAGGAAGACGATGCCGAGCGCCGTAAGAGCATCTTTATTCCCAACTTCCAGGTCAACGAAGCCGTCTTCCGCAAAGGGCCGGACCACATGAAGTTCATGCACTACCTGCCCGCCATCCGCAACGCCGAGGTCACCGACTGGGTGATGGATCACGACCGCAGCATCATCTTCGACCAGGCGGAAAACCGCATGTACTCCGAGATGGCGCTGTTGGTCTCCATGCTGCAGACCGAAGAGAAGCCCAGGATGAAAGCCCACGCGGAAAACGTTGTTAAAGAGTTTCTGATGTCACGGAATCTGTGATCGACTCGCCGGGGCTGCGGATGAGAGTTGAGTCCCGGCATAACTCTCCAAGGAGGCATTATGTCTGAAGGTAGAAGTATGGGCACGTTTGATATCGTGCTCTATGTAATCTCCGCATTGCTGTTTTTGGATCAGCTTACCGCTGCAGCCAGTGTCGGTGCCCAGGTCTACTTCTGGTGGATCTTCATCGCCGTGGTCTATGTGGTGCCCTACATCCTGGTGGTGGCAGAGCTGGCAACAACCTATCCCAATGAAGGGGGGATCTACGACTGGATCAAGCGGGCCTATGGCGCCCGGGCGGCCGGCAACCTGTCCTGGCTGTACTGGATCAATATGATGCTGTTCGTCCCGACCGCATTCCTGTTGTTCTCCGGTGTCTTTGCCCAGCTGTTCTTCCCGGACATGGGCTACGTCGCTCAGGCGAGCATCTGCATCGGCTTGATTGTGTTGATGACCCTGGCCCTGTGTCAGGACATGAAGTTCGCCAAGTGGCTGCCCAACATTGGCGCAATCCTGAAACTGCTGTTCATCATCATTCTCTCGGTAGGCGGCATCTACGTGGCCATGACCAAGGGGTCGGCCACAGAGTTCACCACCGAAACCATGATGCCCCAATGGGGCGCTGGCATCGGCTTCCTGGCCATGGTGGTATTCAACGTCAGTGGCTGGGACACCATCGCCTGTATGTCACGCCACATCAAATCGCCAGAGAAGAGCATCCCCAAAGGGTTCGCCATTGCCGGTGTGGTTGTCATCGTCATGTACCTGTTTGCCACCGCTGGCATCCTGGTGTCGGTACCCGTTGAGGAGCTGGGGCTGATCAATGGCTTCGTGGATACCTTCGTGTCCATCTTCGGTAACAACAACGCCCTGATCATCTATGCCCTGGGGGCCATGCTGATGTTCACCTTCTTCACCAACAACGTGACCTGGTGTATGGCTGCGAACGAAGCTGCGATGGCGGCGGGGCAGGAGGGTGAGCTGCCCTCGGTGTTTGCCAAGATGCATCCCAAGACCAAGGCGCCCATCGGTGCAGCCCTACTCGGCGGTGCCATCTCCATTGCCGAGGTGATCCTCTATGGCTTTATGGCCAAGGACGCCGAAGAGCTGTTCTGGGTGCTGCTGGCCTTCTCCACCATCATCTTCTTCCTGCCCTATCTGACCATGTTCTCGGCTTTCCTGCGGCTGAGAAAGATTGACGGCGTTGCTCACAGGCCCTTCAAGGTGAAAGGCGGCAAGGCAATGGTCAGGCTGATTGCGCTCTCGCCCTTTGTGGTTATTTGTGCCTGCATCTGGTTCCTGCTGGTGCCCCCGGGAGAGCCTGTTGACTCGCTCTATCTGACCTCGTTGTTGGTGGGCTGCGTGATCACCATAGGGGTAGGCATGCTGATGGTGAATCGGTGCCTGGCCAAAATGGATAACGGTGAAGGCGAAGAGATCGCCGAGTCTGTTTAATTTAAACAAACAACCCTAAATACAATTTAAATATAACTGGAGATAGGTATGAGACTTCCTAGCTCAAGCGCAACTGTGCTTAATAAACAACATTTGACTCACTTTCTTAATATGAACCAATTCAGTAAAGAGGAAATTCTTAATTGGATTGAGTTAATGGAAGTATTAAAAGAAGCCCGTCGTAAAAATGCACTGCCTCAAACATTCAAGAGTAAGTCATTGGGGATGATATTCCAGCAGTCCTCTACCCGCACCCGGGTGTCTTTTGAAACCGCAGCCACTCTGTTGGGCGGCCACGCACTGTTTTTGTCTCCACGGGATATTCACCTGAACACCAAGGAGACCCTGGAAGACACCTCCCGGGTGGTGGCTCGCATGTGCGATGTGGTGATGATACGTGATGATCTCTATGCCGACATCGAGCGCTATGCCGAGGCGTCCACCATTCCGGTGATCAACGCCATGAGCTGCGATGTCCACGGTGACGACTGCGGTAACCACCCCACCCAGTGCCTGGCGGATCTGCTGACCATCAAAGAGCACCTGCCAGAGGGTAAGAAGTTGGAAGACGCCGTGGTGGTGGTGATTGGTGATGCCTCCACTCCAACCGCCTCCCTGGCCTACGCCACCTCCAAGCTGGGGATGACCATGAAGGTGATCAGCCCCATGGGCTATAACCTGCCGCAACAGGTGATCGACATTGCCAACGCCAACAACGAGTTGTCTGGCGGCCGCCTGATCATCACCGACGACGTCAACGAGGTGGTGGGAGCCGACTTTATCCAGGCAGAAGAGTGGTGCTGGGGACGCAGCCCGGAAGAGGTGTCCAAACGTGACGTCATCTTCGGTGAGAACTATGTGACCACCATGGAACTGATGGAGAAGGCGGGCCCGGAAACCAAGTTTATGCACGTTCTGCCAGCCAACGCCGGCGGCACCCAGTGGGAGGAGCACAAGGAGGTGACCCGTGAGGTGATGGAGAGCGGCCGCTCTGTGGTGTTTGATGAAGCGGAAAACCGTCTGAGTGCCATGATGGCCCTGCTGACTTATTACAGTCATCCGCATCATATTGAGCCAAAACAGGAGGACATTGAGTTCTTCCAGGCTCGTACGGACAAGCTGCTGAATTCTATTTTTCCTAAATAGAACGAATACAGAGTAATTGAAATATCGCTGACACTGAAGAGCGCTCTGCTTTTCGGTGGGGGGCTCTTCATCTTTATTGTCAGCAACAACTCGCAGAATTGGAAAATATTATGCCTTTTGAAATTCAATCAACGCCCAAAAAAGATGGCTTCCGCCTGGCTGCCGAGTGGGAGCGTCAGAAACAACTTTGGATGATCTGGCCCGAGCACGCCAATAATTGGCACAGTGGCGCTAAGCCTGCTCAAAGAGTGTGGGTCGACATCTGTAAAACCGTCGCCAAATATCAGCCTGTGACCGTGATTGCCAGTGGCGACCAATATAAGACTGCACGTTACATGCTGCCGGAAGAGGTGCGGGTGGTGGAGATGTCTATCAACGACTCCTGGTGCCGTGACTCCGCCCCCAGCTTTGTGATCAACGATGAAACCGGTGAAGTGCGTGGCGTGGACTGGCTCTACAACGCCTACGGCGGTCTGGAGGATGGTCACTACTTCCCTTGGGATAAGACCGCTCAGGTGGCGGAAAAGATCTGTGAGGTGGAGTGGCTGGATCTGTATAAGGCGCCCATCACCGTCGAAGGCGGCGCCATCCACACCGACGGTCAGGGCACCCTGATGACCACCGAAGCGGTGCTGTGTAACCGCAACCGCAACCCGCAGTTCACCAAGGAGCAGGTTGAAGAGCACCTGAAGGAGTATTGCGGCGTCGACAAGGTGATCTGGTTGCCCGAAGGCCTGGCAACCGACTGCACCGGCGGCCACATCGATGACCTGGCCTGCTGGGTTGAGCCTGGCAAGGTGCTGCTGCAGTGGACCGACGATGAGAAGAGTGAGAACTACGACATCGTTCGCACCGCTTACGACATCCTCTCCACCGAAACCGACGCCCAGGGTCGCAAGTTGCAGGTGGTTAAGATGCTGGCGCCCAAGAATCCCATCCTCATCACCCCCGAAGAGGCGGAGAACTACGATCTGGCCGATTACAACCTGGAGATCGATGGCGGTTTCGAGCAAGTGGGATCCTACATCAACTTCCTCATCGGCAATGGTCTGATCCTCATCCCCAGCTATGACGATCCCAACGATGACCTGGCGGTAGAGACCCTCAAGGGCTGCTTCCCAGGTCGCGAGGTGGTCAAGCTGCCAAACGCCCGGGAGATCGCCATCGGTGGCGGCATCGTCCACTGCATCACCCACGAACAGCCTGCGGGCGCAAAATAGGAGAGCCAGGCAATGCGTATCGTATTGGCTTTGGGTGGCAACGCCCTGCTGCAACGGGGCCAGCACCAGACTCTGGACAATCAGCACGACAACATCAAGAAGGCGTCCGCAAGCATCGCCAAGATCGCCCGGGGCAACGAGCTGGTGATTGTACACGGCAATGGCCCCCAGGTGGGGATGCTGATGGAGCAAAACGCCTGCTACCACGAGGTGAAGCCGGACATCACCCCCTATCCCATGGATGTCCTCAGCGCGGAAACCTGTGGCATGGTCGGCTGCCTGCTGCAACAGGAGCTGCTCAACGAGGATGAGGGCTGCCGCCCGGTCAGCATCATCACCCAGACCCTGGTGGACAAGGACGATCCCGCCTTCGGCAATCCCACCAAGTTTGTCGGCCCGGTTTATTCCAAGGAGGAGGCGGATCGGATCACCAGCGACCGCCCGCACCTGATCTACAAACCGGATGGTGAGTACTACCGCCAGGTGGTGGCCTCTCCCAAGCCTAAGCAGGTGCTGGAGATTGACCAGATTAACGCGCTGCTCAACATCGATTGTGTGGTCATTGCCGGCGGCGGTGGCGGCATTCCGGTCTACCGGGATGAGCAGGAGAAACTTTGCGGCATCGAGTGCGTCATCGACAAGGACTACACCGCCGAGATGATCTCCGAGTGCATCGACGCCGATATGTTCATCATCCTGACCGATGGCAATGTCTGCGAAGGCTTTGGCACCCCGGCGCAGAAGGAGATCAAGCGCATCTCCCCCGAGGCGCTGACCGGGTACGACTTCCCCGCCGGCTCCATGGGCCCCAAGGTCGACGCCGTCTGTCGCTTTGTGGAGAACACCGGCCGCCGGGCGGTTATCGGCTCCCTGTACCAGCTTGACGGCATCCTCAAGGGTGAGTGTGGCACTCACATCGAGCCAACCGCTGAGAAAACCTACTATTGACAAATTCGACTGAAAACCAGGGCAGGGCAGTGAGCCGAATCGGTGGATTGGGTCCGGGAAAGCTTTGCCCATTTAAGGAGAGTGTTATGAACAGAATGGCGTATTTATGTCTTCCTTTGGGCCTGTTTGCCGCGACTCAGGCCAACGCGGAACTCTATGGCAATTTCGGGGTGGCCAGTGACTACCTGTGGCGCGGAACCAGCCTGTCCGATGGGGCACCGGCGGTCTCTGCCGGCCTGGATTACCTGGGCGAGTCCGGTTTCTATGTGGGAGGTTGGGCATCCAGCGTCGACTTTGGCGATGACACCAGCTACGAGGTGGACCTTTATGGCGGCTACGCCGGTGAGCTGAGTGGGCTGGGGTTTGATCTTGGCTACATCTATTACGCCTACCCCAACGCCGGGTTTGAGGGCGAGTCCTACGACGCCGACTTCGGTGAGCTGTACGCCAAGCTCAACTGGAAGGGACTGGGGCTGGAGACTGCCTACACCACCAATACCGACAGCGGTGCCGAGATCTACGAAGATGCGCTCTATGTGGCGCTGAGCGCAGAATACGGCCTGTCCGAGACCCTGGTGATCAGTGCGTCCGTCGGTAAGACCTTTTGGGATGTGGCAACAGAGGAGGATTACATCGACTACAAGATTACCTTAACCAAAACCACGCAGGTCGGTGATGTTTACTGGGCCGTCAGTGATACCGACAAGAGCCAGGATGACCCTAAGTTTCTGGTAGGTTGGCTCTACGCGTTCGAGCTCTGAACCCCGACGGGCTCATCCTTGGCCCGGCTAGCCAGACATGGTCGGGTCCTTTTTTGGATTACACGAGTTGCAGACAGAGATAAGCCATCCTCAGGGATGGCTTTTTACAGCAGAGGGGCAAAGGTGTAGAAAAACTGCTCCACCAGCTTCTTCCACATGGGGCGTTCCGCCCAGCGCACTCCATCGAGGCGATGGCTCTGATCCAGGTAACGCTGCAGCAGATTGCCGAGGTTGTGGCAAAACTCAGGGTCATCCACCGCCAGAGACACCTCGGAGTTGAGCAGCAGGCTGCGGATGTCCAGGTTCACCGTGCCGATAATGCAGTGGTCATCGTCAATCAGCATCGACTTGGTGTGCAGCAGTCCGCCATTGAAGCGGTAGATCACCACCCCGGAGCGCAGCAGCTCGGAGAAGAAGGCGCGGCTGGCCCACTCCACCATAAAGGAGTCGTTCTTGTCCGGGATGATCAGTTTCACCTCGACACCACTTTGGGCGGCGGTGCGCAGGGCATCCACCAGCTGTTCGCTGGGTACGAAGTAGGGGGAGGTCAGTACGATGCTCTTGCGGGCATGGTAGATGGAGAGCAGCAGCACCTGCTGAATCAGGTTGTCCGGCAGCCCTTGGCCCGAAGGGATCACCTGCACCGAGTGGCTGGCGTGGCTGTGGTCCGGCTTGGCCTGCAGCCGCTCCGGGTCCATCTCCTCCAGGGTACGCAGCCCGGTTTCATACTCCCAGTCCCAGGCCTGCAGCGCCTTGAGCGACAGCACCGACGGGCCGGTGATGCGCACCATGATGTCGATCCACTCCCCCACGCCGGAGGACTGCTTGAAGTAGCGGCTGTCCACCAGGTTCATGGAGCCGGTGTAGGCGATCTCCTGATCAATCACCACGATCTTGCGGTGCTGACGCAGATCCATTCGCCGCAGGAACATCCGCAGTGGGTTCACACCCAGGGCTTTGACAATCTCTACTCCGGCGGACTCCATCTTGTAGGCCCACAGACTGTTGAAGAAGTCGCGGCTGCCGGCCCCGTCGAGCAGTACCCTTACCTGAACCCCTCGCTGGCGCGCCTCAATCAGTGCGTCGGCCACCTCGTTGGCCAGGCCGCCGGGATGCCAGATGTAGAACTCCAGATGCACCGAGCTTTTGGCGTTGCGGATGTCGACGATGATGCGGCGCAGGATCTCCTGGCAGTTCTCAATCAGCTCCAGGTCGTTGCCCATCAGGGCAGGGATCCCCAGGCGGCGCAGGCTCAATTCGTGCAGGGGGCGGGCGTGAGGGCCCTTGGTTTTGCCTACTTCGGCGGCTTGTTGCAGCTTGTGATACCACTGCTGGAAGGGGATGGTCATGGCGCCGACCCGGCGTTTGCGGTTTTTGCCTATGTTCATCTCGCCAAACAGCAGATAGACGATGACGCCGAACAGGGGAATGATGTAGACGAGCAGCATCCACGCCAGGGAGACCCCGAAGGGGCGGCGCTTAAGCACGATACGCAGGGTGACACCAGCCACCAGAATCCAGTAGCCGGCCACCAGTGCCAGGGTTACGAATTGATAAAACTGACTCACATCGTCTGCTAAGTGGCGGTTATGTGTAGCAAATATACACCGAATCTGCGCTGGGAACAGGGGTTTGGTTCAGATTTATGTTTGCTCAGCCGCACACCGGGCTGTACTCGAACTCCACCAGCAGCGGGGTGTGATCCGAGCTGGTGAACTCGCTGAGCACCCGGCTGCTGTCGGCGACCGGGGTCAGCTGGCAGCTGTAGAGGATGTGATCCAGCGGCTGCCCAAGAAACTGCTTTATCTCAGACTTCTCATTATCGCTGAACTGCACCTGCCTCAGCCCCTGGCGACCGGCCAGGGCGGTCAGCAGCTTCTGCCGCTGGGATGACCAGGTGTTGAAATCGCCGGCGAAGATCACCGGCCCCTGGTGTGCGGCGATGCGCTTCTCCAGATTATCCAGCTGCTGGCGGTAATCGCTGTTGGTGACAAAGTTGATGCCGTGGATGTTCACCAGCATCAGGCTTTGCTGCTCATCCAAAGCAACCTGGGTCAGCAGCGCCGCCTTGGGGGTGTGGGTAATGGGCTCAGCCGGGGTGGTCAGCTTCAGCCTGGCGCTGAGGATGGGGCTGCCGGTCAGACTCATTACCCCGGACTGGCTGCCGTCCCGCTTTTGCAGGTTGGCGCCAAAGGCGTAATGGTAGGGCGACAGCTCAGGGGCGACAGTCGGGTTGACGTTCACCTCCTGCAGCGCCAGCAGGTCCGGGGTGTACTCATGCTGCATCCGGGCAAACTCCTGTTGCCACTGGGGCTCACCCAGTTGCTTATGGATGTTCCAGGAGATCAGCGAGAATCGATGGGGCAGGGGCTCGGGCGCGTCGGTGGCGGTGGTGGCCGCCGGCATCACCCAGGCCTGGGTGCCTGGTGGTGGCGCCGAGGGGCAGCCGCTCAGTCCCAAGGAGAGCAGGGCGGCAGTGGTCAGTGACAGAGCAATGTGTTTCAACCCAAACCCTCCAGAAGCGGCGCAAATAAAGGCCTAATGATCGCTTCTGATTAAGGATTGGTCAATAGGGCAGCAGTGGATGGTCGGCGTCGCAGCGCGCCACCAGCTCCTCCCACTTGGGATCGCAGCAGTGCTCCTTGGGAAAGATGGCGTGAATCATTAACTTGGGCTCAGACACAAAACTGGTGGCCCCGACGGTATGAAACACGTGCATCCATTGTTCCACCCCGCGCCCGGGAAATTCCGTGGTGGTCACAAAGCCTGTCACATTCATCTGCTTGGAGCCGCGCTTGCGCCAGTCCTTGGGCACCGACTTCTCTTGCAGCACCCTTTGCAGCAACTGACTGGCCCAGGGATCCTGGTACATCAGGATGTCCTGCTGCAGGGTCATCAGCAGGGCACACACTGTGTCCTCCCAGCCAATCAGGAAGGGCTTGAACCCCTGTTCGGTGAAGATGAGATCCACCATGTTGAAGCTGTCTTTGGCGGCGGTGGCCGGGGCGAAGCGTTTGACCAGAGTCAGCATGCCGCGGTTGATCATCCTGGCACTGCCGTACTGGTCGATGATCATTGCCGGAAAGGGATCGAAGCCGCGCAGGGTGGCAATCAGCGATTGTCGCAGCCAGTGGTGTTCATAGGAGTCGGGTTTGAGGGTAAAGCTGGTGGGGGCGTATCCGGCGGAGGCGAGCAGGTTGTTGGTCTCTCTGACGTTGAGCTCCAGCAGCTCCGCCAGCTTCTCCACCAACTCCTGGCCAGGCAGGGATTTGCCCGTTTCCAGAAAGCTGATGTGTCTGAGCGACGAACCCACCTTATGGGCCAAGCTCTCCTGGCTCAGCCCCCGGGTTTTTCGCCAAAATTTCAGTAGTCTCCCAAAGGCGCCTTTGGGCATGGTCAGTCCCGCTTCATGCATCATCAATCCTTTTTATCCATTGATGCAAAAACCATCACATTTTCTAGGTTTAATATTACCTCGGAGGTAATAGATAGACCACTAACTTACCGCCATTATTAAAAAAGTCATTATCTACGGATGGAGATAGGCGGGTATGAGTTACTTTGTTACTGGCGGTACTGGTTTCATTGGAAAGTACATTTTGGCCAACCTGGCCAAGCGGGAAGGTGAGATTTTTATCCTGGTGCGGGAGGGCACAGAGGACAAGTTTGAAGAGAACTGCGAACTGCTGAATCTCGATCCCAGCAGGTTCACCATCATCAAGGGCGAACTGGCTGAGCCCATGCTCGGCGTCAGCGACGTCGACAAAGAGAAGATCCACGGTAAGGTCACCGAATTTATCCACTGCGCGGCGATGTACAACATCACCGCATCTGCCCAGCTCAACCACGACATCAACGTGGGTGGCACCAGAGAGGCCCTGGCCCTGGCTAAGTTTGCCGGCGCCAAATGCTTCAACCATCTGAGCTCCATTGCCGTTGCCGGCTTCTACCACGGCGTATTCAACGAGCACATGTTCGAGCAGGGCGTTGGCCTGGACGTAAACCCCTACCTCAAGACCAAGTACGACTCCGAAGCCCTGGTGCGCGAGCAGGAGGAGATGGAGTACCGTATCTTCCGGCCCTCGATGGTCATCGGCCACTCCAAGACAGGTGAAATTGATAAGATTGATGGTCCTTACTACCTGTTCAAGACCCTGCAGAAGCTGCGCAACATCCTGCCCAGCTGGATTCCGGCCATCGGCATCAAGGGCGGTGAGTTCAACATGGTGCCCGTGGACTACGTGGCCAACGCCATCGACCACATCGTCAATGCGCCTGAGACCCAGGGCCAGTGCTACCACCTGGTGGACAACCCCGGGGTGAAGATGATTGAGGCCCTGGATGTGTTCTCCCAGGCCGCTCACGGCTCCCGTCTCTCTGCGGGCATCAGCCCCGGCCTGCTGGACTTCATTCCTGGGCCCATGCGTGGCGCCCTGCTGAACCTGCCCACGGTACGTCACCTGATTGACCAGACTCTGGCCAGCCTCAAGGTGCCAAAAGAGGCGCTTAAGCTGCTGGATCTTAAGACCAAGTTCGACGACTCTAACACCCGCAAAGCCCTGGCGGGCACCGACATCGCCGTACCGCCGCTGCGCGATTATGCCGGTGTGGTGTGGGACTACTGGGAGCGCAACCTGGATCCCAACCGTATGGGCAGCCGCACCCTGGAACAGCACGTTGAAGGTAAGGTGGCGGTGGTCACCGGGGCCAGCTCCGGCATCGGCCGTGCCCTGGCCATTCGTCTGGCCAGTGCCGGTGCCAAGGTGATGCTGGTGGCCCGCGGCATGGAGCAGCTCAAAGAGGTGGAGCAGGAGATCCTGGCCGAGGGTGGCGAAGCCTACAGCTACAACTGCGACCTCAACAACCTGGAGCTGTGTGACCAGGTGATTGACCGCATCCATGAGGAGCATGGCGCGGTGGACTTGCTGGTGAACAACGCAGGTCGCTCCATCCGCCGTTCGCTGAAGCTGACCTACGACCGCTTCCACGATTTCGAGCGCACCATGCAGCTCAACTATTTCTCGCCGGTGCGCCTGACCATGCGGGCCTTGCCCAAGATGGTGGAAGCCGGTGGCGCTCACGTCATCAACATCTCCACCATCGCCGTACTCGGTGGCAGTGCCCCGCGCTTCTCCGCTTATGTGGCCTCTAAGGCGGCGCTGGACGCCTGGTCCAAGTCCGCCGGTGCGGAGTACTGCGAACACAACGTGTCCTTCACCAACGTGCACATGCCTCTGGTGCGTACGCCGATGATTGAGTCCTCGCCCATGTACAAGTTCGCCCCGACCCTGAGCCCGGATGAAGCGGTGGCGATGATCGAGGAGGCGATTCTTGAGAAGCATGTGGAGGTGAACACCGCCATCGGCAGCGCCATGCGCGCGGCCAACATCCTGGCGCCCAAGCTGTATGAGCTGCTGATGTCCACCACCTACAAGATGTTCCCGGACACCGCCGCCGCCCAGGGCCTGCCCGAAGAGGAGGTGAAGCCCACTCCAGAGCAGGTGGCTCTGGCGGCGCTGATGTCAGGTAACTACCTGTAATCGAAGCCGACAAACTGTTGTACTGACTTGACACCCGATCGCCCCTGGCGGTCGGGTGTCTTGCTGTTGGCACTTCATATCCTGTGTTAGTCTTTCCAGCACTTAAGTAAGTAGGAACCCTCACAGGGACAGTTCAATGAAGATCTTCAGCAACTTTGAAAGTGGCGCCATCAATGTGGTGAAAGCGGAGTCCAAAGACGACATCCAGCTGACCATCCCCAACGACAACCAGTCCGAGTTCTACCAGTGGTTTCATTTCCGTCTGGAATCCCAGGTGGGCGAGGAGCACAGCATCAAGCTGATGAACCTGGTCAAGTCTGCCTACCCTGAAGGCTGGGACAACTACCGGGTAGCCGCCTCCTACGACCGTGAGGAGTGGTTCCGCATCCCCGCCGAGTTCGACGGCGACACCATGAGCTTCAAGGTGACCCCGGAGCACAACTCCATCTATTTCGCCTATTTCGCTCCTTACAGCTATGGCCGTCACCAGGACCTGATCCATCACGCCCAGCTGCACCCGGAGTGCACCCTGGAGACCCTGGGCCACACCCTGGATGGCAATGATATGAGTCTGCTGACCATCGGCACTCCGGAGCCCGGCAAGAAGATTGTCTGGGTCATTGGTCGTCAGCACCCTGGCGAGACCATGGCCGAGTGGTTCATCGAAGGCCTGCTGACCCGCCTGCTGGACGATGAAGACAGCGTAGGCCGCACCCTGCTGGGCAACTCCGTGTTCTACGTGGTGCCCAACATGAATCCCGATGGCTCCATCCGCGGTCACTTGCGCACCAACGCCATTGGCGTAAACCTCAACCGAGAGTGGGCCGAACCGAGCATGGAACGCAGTCCCGAGGTGTTCCTGGTGCGCCAGAAGATGCTGGAAACCGGCATCGACATGTTCCTGGACGTCCACGGCGACGAAGCGATTCCCTACAACTTCGTGGCTGGCAGTGAGGGCACTCCCTCCTACGGCGAAGAGCGCAAAGCCCTGGAGGACGCCTTCAAGTCCGCCCTGATGGCCATTACCCCAGAGTTCCAGGATGAGTACGGCTACGACAAAGACAAGCCCGGCGAAGCCAACCTTACCGTAGGCTCCAACTGGGTGGCCGAGCAGTTCGACTGCCTATCCTACACCGTCGAGATGCCGTTCAAAGACCACGACTTCGCCCCGGACGAAGACTACGGCTGGTCACCCCAGCGCAGCCACCAGTTCGGCCGCGACACCCTTGCTGCGGTCAACGCCGTGATGGGTAAGCTGTAACAGCGATTCGAGATAACAATGAGAAGGGCTGCCGGTAGGCGGCCTTTTTTGTACCTGAAGGGCAGAAAATGTGCCGGAGTAATCGTTCAATGACTGCTTTGGTGCCAAAAGCGGTCGTCCGTTGACGACGAGATCTTGTACTCTGTGATTTGCCCCCTACAAAACACCTGCAACAGGGTGTACCTTAAACATTCTTTTGGAAACAGTTGGTTAAGGATGATTTCTGGCAAGGGTGACGAATGACCGTGTTCGTCCATGGCGAAGCTTGGGCGAAACTTGAGTCCTTAAACAAAAAATATCATTAATATCAACCACATACAGGTTGGCACTTACTAACTTAAAGTTGTTGTTTTAGCTGGTTATGTATACAGATATGGGTTCCTTCCGCCTTTTTACGAGCTGGATCCGCCTTGCACGCAACAGAGCTTTGAAGAAATTCCTCAATTGAACCCCTAAAAAATTGAAAGTGAAAAGATTTTGATTGAATGTAGAATGTCATCAATTGTGGATAGGCGGCAAAGTTGTAATGAGTGAAAGGCGGCGAGTTGCCGAATAATACGCTGTAATAGGGCAAAACTATCAAGCTGCAGCTATGTAGTGATTAATTGCTCTAAAATATATTGTTTATAACAACAAATGAGATTAATATGGAAGAGCGTTACTATACAGCTGGATGGAAGAAGTTCGAACTGAACCGTAGGGGAATGCTTGCTCAGTATGATCTCGCAAAGTTTGAAAATGAGAATAGACCATTACAGACTGAGCACGGTGTCATAGCTGAATCGACACTCCGAAACTGGCTCATCGAATGTCTGCCGGAAGAATATGGCGTCACCTCTGGCTTCATAATTCCGCCGATAGTTGAGCCTTCCGATTACACTGAATACCACTTCGACGTAATAATCTATGAGAAAAAGGGCTGTCCTGTTCTATGGCAAAGTCATAACAGTGATTTGGCGTCACAAGGGCAACATAAGGCAATTCCTTTACGTTATGTAAGGTGTGTGCTCGAAGTGAAGGCAGCATTTAATGCTAAAAACGCGAAATCAGCTAGAGATGGCTTAGAAAGGCTTAGAAACATTGGTAGTCGATTCTCCTCTGGTTTCAAAACCGCAGTAGTTTTTTTTGAGTCCCAGTTATCCAAGCGAAATAGCATCACACCGCTCGCAAAGTTGGTCGGTGAAACTGGAGACCGCCTATTCGATTTCGGTTGTGTTTTAAGGTGCGATAAGAACTTTGAGGTATCGGGTTTTTTTGAGAAAGTAGGAAATATGCAATCTCCTCCACTTCGAAGTGAAAAACTATACAACGATATTGATAACTATGTGTTAGAGAAACAAGCTGATTCATCTATATCACCAAATACTACTCCGCCTTCATTTAGTATTTTAGATATCCGGAAAGATGGAAGAAATACACAGCATTTTTTTAAGAGTTTTAATACTACCTACTTAAGCCCTATTCACGACCGGTTTGATGGGTATAGTCTAAAATGGTCTAGGAATGGATTTACCTATTTCATACTGCATCTTCTTTATGTTTTGGCAAACAAGCCTAGCATCGTTAATGGGGATCTTACAGAATACCCTCCAGGATTATGTTTTGATAAGTGTACTGAATCCCTATAACACATATGAGCCTTCTAACGGTCAAGAGTAAGGGCGTACTCCCACCGAACTGATTGTCAGTGCAATGAGCTAACCAAGTGGCATTGCTTCGCCTGTCATTGCGAGCGTTTGCCGCAAACACATATTGAGGCTCTCTTACACGGCGCTCTGCCGCTGCCAATGGTGGTGTTGCTACCATTGGGGCACTAGACATTCATCGGTAACCCTAGGCTGTCCTAGTCAAGTCCATTGGCTTATCGCTTTGCGAGTCCAGTTATTTTCAGGCTCAGTCAGGGTGCAAACCCTCCTGGGTAGCTCCTTGTTGGGTTGGGCGTATGGGACTTCCAATCAAGGCATCAGATTCTAGCTCTGCATATGGGTATCTTTTCAACGAGGTCATGCCTTAGTGAGTCGATACACCTCTTGATGCTGAGTGTTGCTGCCCTAGTTATGTGCGTGGCTAATCCCATACCCCAAAACTTATGTGTTGAAAAATTATTGGTGATCAAATACCTGCCTATTCTTCAACATGAAATACACGGCACGACCGAGTTTATGGGCAAGTGCCGATAACGCCTTTGCTTTGCTCATTCGTCGTTGTAGTCGTTCTAGGTGGCGCTTTGCAGCCGGGTTGTCTCTTAGGATCAGCACACAGGCTTCGCTGAATGCCCATTTAAGGTGGCGATTGCCGATTTTGCTGCCTTGACTGCCATAGCTTTTGCCAGCTGATTCGGCTTTGCATTTTACCAACCGAGCGTAGGAAGCAAATTGCTGCACAGTAGGGAAGCGGTTGATTGTAGTGGTCAACTAAATCCGGACACCTGTTTAGCCCGATTCTCGGCTTCCGCAGGCGGCACCCCATCATTGTGTTGGTGAGGGCGCTGCCAGTTGTAGTAGTCCATCAAGTATGCGGCGACGTCTCGCTTGGCTTCGCGAGCGGTCATGTAACCAGTTGATGGGATCCATTCTGTCTTCAAGCTCCGGAACAGTCTCTCCATGGGAGCATTGTCCCAGCAATTGCCACGGCGGCTCATGCTCTGAGTCATTCGATAGCGCCAGAGACGTTGTCTGAACTTTCGGCTGGCATATTGGCTTCCCTGGTCAGAGTGGAACATCACACCATCTGGGCAACCGCGTTGCTGGTATGCCATCTCCAGTGCCTTTACGGCCAAATCGGCATCAGGTCTTTCCGACATGGCCCAGCCCACAGTTCGGCGTGTGTGAAGGTCGATGATTGCAGCCAAATAATGCCAACGACCAGCGGCCCAGATATAAGTAATATCGCCGCACCAAACTTGATTGGGTTCGGCAACATCGAACTCCCGATCAAGCCGATTAGGGATGTCCGGTCGCTCCACTTGAGCCGTTTTATAGGAATGAGAGCCAGGCTGCTTGGACGTCAGCCCTGCCTCCTTCATCAAGCTACGTACTTTGAAGCGACCAATCTTGTGCCCCAATTCCTGCATCATCGACATCAGTGCACGACTACCAGCTGAGCTGCGGCTTTCCTTGAACAAGCGGCGTAGCTCGCTACGAAACTTGATACGCTCAGAGTCAACGCAGCGTTTTCGGGCCTTGTAGTCATAGAAACAGGATGTGGAGATATCGAAGGCGGAACAGACCAGTTCTGTGGATTCCTGCTCTCTCAACTGGTCTATCAGAGCGTACGTTCGAATTCGTCCGCCATTAAGAGAGCTGTGGCCTTTTTTAGCACCGCCTTTTCTCGCTCAAGTCGGTTAATGCGGGCCTCAAGCTCCTGAATTTTCTGCTGCTCCGGGGTAAGAGCCTTGTTGTTAGGAGTCTGGCCTCCTCTCTCAGCTTGGAGCTGGCGAACCCAGTTGCGGATCACCGTCTCTCCAACATCGAGTGATCGACTGGCCTCAGGGACGGAGTAGCCCTGGTCGAGTACCAGGCATGCGGCTTCCAGTTTGAACTCCGCAGTGAATGAGCGACGCTTTCTTGTCATTGAACACCTCTTGTTACGGTGGCGACTTTACCACCTAAAGCGGTGTCCGGGATCATTAAACCACTACAAAGCAGCAGAGCTGACATCAAGGCTCCTCAAAGTCCACAGTATGGCTATATCATCCCTTAGGTGGCTGTTTTAAGCATAAATCTGGTACTCTTAGTAGCAATGATTTTCATATATGGATTAGTTCCATATGTTCTAGAACAATGAAAGTGGGCTAGCTTATTAGCTGTGCTCCAGCGTCTAAACACAAGGATGACACATGACTCAAGCAAAAAAAGAGTTCGAATTGGCTTTGTCGGACTCAGAGGAGTTGATCACTTGTTATGATTCAATGAATCACCATAATAGCTGCACACGCCCTCCAGAAGTGCTGAAGCGCGCAACTTTGATTATGACTTTGACTGCTTGGGAAACGTATATTGAAGATGTGGCTGCCGAGCTAATCAATGCAAAATACGGAATGGTTATGGGCTCTCAAGTTGGTAGTATCATAACAGGGCGCCTGAACGATCACCTAAAGACATTCAATAACCCAGATTCCAAAAAAACTAAGGATCTCTTTCAAGAATTTTTCGGTATCGATATTACTGAGAGTTGGGTTTGGGGAAATTACCATACTTCGAAAGATGCAAGAACTGCATTAAATTCATGGCTTAGAAAGCGTGGAGAAGCTGTTCACAGAGCGCAGATTGACAAACAATCTTCGCATATAGTGAAACGAGATGAGCTGGATAAATGCATACGTTTCTTCAGAGAGTTAGTCAATGTCACCGATAAAAAGCTATCGGAGATCTAGTTAATAATGATCTTGGTATCTCTTTCCTTAGGCGGTTTGAGCACATGGTACTAGAACTTCGAGAGATGGCCATTATGTCTTGTAGTTAGGAAGAGAGAGTTCATCCTAGGCAGGAGGCCTCTTGTGTCAATCAGAGAGCTTTCTCGCTCTGTTGAATACGCTTAGGTGGCGCTCGCATTTGCCTCATTTAGCCATAACCCCTTTGATGTAGTTCGCCATCATCTGTTCCATCTGGCTTTCAAAGTCGAAATGCAGGTGCTCCAACCCTTCGAACTGGGTCAACTTGCGCATGGGGGCGGCCGGGTTGGCCATCGGCCACAGTCCGGCGGCAATCACGCCTGAGGTAAAGGCTATCTGGCCGGCCTCACTCTCGTCTACGCCAGGCAAGCAATGGGCGATGGCTTTAGCGATCTCTCCCATCTGCGAAGCACTGCCCAGCTTGATGTCCCGGACCTTCTCCAGTTTTACGTTGTGCTCCAGTAAGGTTGAAGACAGGCTCAGTAGCTCGCACAGAAACGATTGTGCGCAGTACTGCTCTGCAATGAGCTTGGCAAACTCTTCTGCGTTGAGCGTTTTACCCTCTGTCGCCGCTGTAAACGCCTCAACAAAGGCGCCTGTCTCTTCCGTCATCAAGGTCATCAAGATCTCTTCCCGACTGCCAAAGTAACGGTAGAGGTTGGATTTATTGACCTCTGCACGACGGCCCAACTCGTTCAGTGACCAGTTCTGAATGCCGTATTCGGCGCAAAGCTCACGGGCCTTGGCCAGGATGCTGGCCCGGCGATCGGCCTTCTGCTCTGCTTGCCTTGCCCGCTTAAACGTCATGCTTGATACCTCTTTGCTTTCCAAACCCCAACAGATCAGGGCGTTAATCATAATTCACAATCTATAAGACCACTAGTCTTTTAAATAAGAGACCGATGGTCTTATAATGGGCGCAACTTTTGATTCGACTCGATGAGGACACCATGAAACGCCCATCCGGAAACCTTTGGATAGATACATTCTTCGCCCGCAAGTCGACAGACAGGGTGCCTGATCAGGACCTGAGAGGGAAAACCGTTGTGTTTACCGGCGGTACCGATGGCTTGGGCCGGATTGCTCTGGAGCGCTTGGCGTCCATGGGCGCAGATATTGTGCTTGTGGCGCGCACCTCAAAGAAGAGCGCCCTGGTGCACACCGAGATTAAGCTCAAGGGCTACGCGGGAGAGGTTTCAACCGTCGCGTGCGACCTCAGTTCCTTGGACAGTGTCAGACAAGCCGCCTCTGCCATTCTCGAGAGATGCGGCAACATTGACCTGTTGATCAACTGTGCGGGCGCCAACCTGGCCGAGCGCATGCTGTCTCCGGAAGGTTATGAGCTCAACTTTGTCGTTAACTATCTCAGCCCTATGCTGTTGACCGAGCTTCTGCTGGAGCGGGTTAAGTCCACTCCTGAGGCGCGCATCATCAACGTGACCTCGGGGACGCAGCAATATGGCCATGTGGATCTGAACGATCTGCATCGTGAACAGAAGTGGTCCACCTTCGCGAGCTACGCCCAGGCCAAGCTGTGCATGATCATGCATGCGGGCGATGTCGCTGAGCGCCTGCAGGGCAGCGACGTCACCATCAACTGCCTCAACCCCGGTTACATCAAAAGCAATATAGGAAGGCACCTGAAAGGGGCAGAGCGCATGTTCAACGTCTTTTTTGGCGGACTGGCTGCGCCGTCCTGGGTAGGAGGAGAACGCATAGTGGCCGCAGCTCTGGGGGAGGAGTATCGGGGCGTGTCCGGTAAGTTCATCTACGAAGACACTTTGATGGCACCCAACCCTGAAACCCAGGATACCGGCAAGGTCATCAGGCTGTTGAGTCAGTCTTTTGAAATGGCGGGTCTGTCCCGCCCCACGGCTTAGGAGAGCGGAGATGTCTTTTATTGAACATACCCACGCCTGGGTTCGCGGCGAAGGGGTGGATATGGCGGTTCTCTGTGGTGTTGGTTTGCTGCTGCTGTTGGTGGCCGGAGGCCTGTGGCGATTTGTGGCGACACCGCTGGGACAGGCGTTGGTCATTCCAATTTCATTGATCGCTCTGCTGTTTCTGGGGGTGGGAGTCTTTGGTGTTGTGTCGACGCCGGCGAAGCTTGCTCAATTCTCGGCGGCGTTTGAGCTGGATCCAAGCGGGTTCGTGCAATCTGAGCAGGAGCGGGTGGCTGGCTTCGAGGCGCTGTATCTCTATACGCTTATTGGTGCTGCCATCGGGTTTGCATTGGCCCTTGGCATCTTCTGGCAGACCCAAAGCGTCACCTGGAGAGCCATAGGCATAGCCTTGGTGGTGCTGGGGCTTGCGGCTCTGGTTATCGACGGTTTTTCAAAGGAGCGGGCAACCGTGTATCAGGCGGAAATAGACAAGGCCTTGAGCAGTCCGGCCGCTGACCGGTCGCAGCAGTAAAGGGGCTGCTGGAGGTCTGTCCAAGCTGCAACCTGGTGTGTAACGTGTTTGAGTCCATCGAGGCCCACCCGGTAGATAAGTTGCGCCTCGCTGAGTAGAGGCTCAGGCAAGGCCTTAGCCCTCAAGCTAGGGGGTTAGGGGCGCCCATCTAAGAGTGTCCGCTTCAGAGGGGGCTAGGGTCCGGCAGTGAAGTTCTCGTTGCTGCCGGGCATTTTAAGCGTCATTAGGTGACGGCCTAATTCGCGGTGCCATCTTGCAGGGCGGGCATTATCTGCAACACTTCTGTGAGTTTAAGCGTCTCTGCAAACCCTTTTATGAGCGATGGTTTCAACTCTGGATAATTTAACTGGGGTTGGCGGTTGCTGGTCCAAAGTCGGTTCCTGCGGAGAAGGCTCTCCCCTCAAAGACGAGGCTTTTCGCAGGAGAAAGCAGATGAGGATAGCGACCTTAGTGTCCTGGGCGGCGGTTCTGTTCGCCAGTGCAGCCAGCGCCGATGTAAGTCAGGAGGTTCTGGATTCTATTTCTACGCCCGATGAGGTGAACACCTCCATAGGGACCCTGAAGTTTCTTGATGGGGCTCCCTACCCGGAGACCGCCGAAAAAGTGTATGACTACATCGATACCATGAGAGGGTTCGACGCCTTCATGAAGGGCATACCCGGCGCCTCGTTGCATATGTTGATTGAGGGCCCCAAGAGCCTTGGCGCCAATACGGCGGCGCACAAGATCCCTATCTTCGACAATCTGATGGATTCCAGTCCGCTGTTTCTGACCGGCAACACCTCCACCATGTATGTGCTTCCTGGATTGGACCTGCTTCGAGACGGGCCCGTGGTGGTTGAGGTGCCCTCTGGCGGGCCGTTGGGCGCCTTTAACGACGCCTGGTTTCGTTACCTGGGCGATCTGGGGCCTGCAGGGCCGGATAAGGGGCAGGGGGGCAAGTATCTGGTGTTGCCTCCGGGGTTTGAAGGAGAAGTGCCCGAGGGGTACTTCGTCGTGCAGTCGACCAGCTACAACGTCTGGGTGTTTATGCGCTTCCCCCTTGGGGATGGCTTAGACGCGGCGGTAAACAACGCCAAAGGGTTGCGAATCTATCCTTTGGCAGACAAAGACAGTCCGCCGAAGATGGAGTTCATCAGTCTGTCGGGCCAGTCGTTTAACACGGTGCACGCCAACAACTTCAAGTTCTATGAGGAGATCAACGCGGTTATCCAGAAAGAGCCCTTGGAGCTGCTCGATCCGGAAACCAGGGGGTTGTTTGCGGCGATCGGCATAGAGAAGGGGAAGCCCTTTGAGCCGGATAAGCGCATGAGGAGAATCCTGAGTGATGCCGTTGCCATAGGCAATGCGGCCGCGCGCTCTATCGTCTGGCACCCCCGTGTCGATGGCCTGATGAAAGGGGTGGAGATCTACCCCGGGGAGGGCAGCGCCTGGATCATGGCCTTTGCTGACAAGAATGTGTTCTTCAACGGGGATGATGGCCACACCATGAACAGCGACGCCCGCGTGATGTTTCACTACCCCTATACGGCGGTGACGCCGGCCATGGCCTTAACAAGGGCTGGTGCGGGCTCGGATTATGCCGTGGCCTATGTGGATGCCAACAAGCAGCCATTTGATGGGTCTAAAACCTACCGGCTGCGGGTGCCGGCCAATCCTCCCGCTAAGCAGTTCTGGGCGGCCACCGTCTACGACCCACAGACCCGCTCTCAGCTGCAGAGCAGCCAGCCTTTTCCCACAGTGGGGAGCCAAACTGAGGGTATCAAGGCCAATGCGGATGGTTCCTATGACCTCTATTTTGGCCCTAAGCCGCCAAAGGGGTTTGAGAATAACTGGGTGGAAACCATTCCGGGCAAAGGTTGGTTCACCGTTTTCCGTATCTACGGTCCGCTGGAACCATGGATAGAAAAGAGTTGGCGGCTGGGTGAGATCAAAGTCATAGATTGATGAGCTCAGGCCGATTCCGAGTGCTCAGAGATAAAAAAGCAAGGCCGGGCTTACAAGGTCGGCCTTGTGTGGAGTGCTTTTTTGTAAAGCAATAAATCATCCAGAATATTGAACTTTCATATCAGGTGTATTGCTGCGAAATCTAATTGTCACTATCGAGGAAACAACAAGCTTTATTTCAATTTGATAAGTGTGAGTGCTTTTTTGGGGCTTATTTTCTGGACTTGGTTGGTCCTGGAATTTAGCTGGGGATATGGGCAAGTGGTCAGCGTCTTTGTGCCATGTCCTGGAGCAGCATGGCGAAGCGACAAAGACTTATCTTGCTGTATCTTATGATTTTTATTTGGAAATTGGTTTCGGTTGGAGCCGGAGGCTTCAGGCCTAAACTAGGAAGGCGAGTCTTGGGGTACCCGTTTTTTATGCATCGTTTACACAATGAGCAAGGCGTTAGTGAAATCAAGTTATAAGTGACTCATCTCATTGGGCTTGATGGATTTATGATGTCTGCTAGTGCACTTTGACAATGCTTCGACTGAAACTTTTTGCGGAAAAATGTTCTGCACTCAGATCACAAACAGTCTTAATTTCCGTTGTTATGATGCCCGGCAGAAAAAGATTCTTCCTTCCACCAGAGCTTAAAGGAATTTGTCATGGAAAACATTATTCTGTCTCCGGGTAAGTATGTTCAGGGCGACGGCGCCATTCATAACATTGCCACACACGCCAAGGTGCATTCATTGGTGCTGGCAGACGACTTCGTCATGGGGTTAACCGAGGAGGCGGTTCAGGCCAGTTTCAATGACAAGGGTCTGGAGGTGGAGTTTGCTCTGTTTGGCGGTGAGTGCGCCAAGTCCGAGATTGAGCGGTTGAAGGACAAGGCGGTTTCCTGTGGCTGCAAGATGATCATCGGCATTGGTGGGGGTAAGGCTCTGGATACTGCCAAGGCGGTGGCCCACTTCGCCGGCCTGCCCGTGGTGGTGGTGCCCACCATCGCCTCTACCGACGCCCCTTGCAGCGCCCTGTCGGTGATCTACACCGAAGAGGGTGTGTTCGACGAGTACCTGCTGCTACCTAAAAACCCAGACGTGGTGCTGATGGACACGGGTCTGATTGCCAAGGCGCCCACACGTCTGCTGGTGGCGGGCATGGGCGATGCCCTGGCTACCTACTTCGAGGCCCGTGCCGCAGCACAGGGCCAGGCGCAAAACCTGGCCGGTGGGGTGCCCACCAACACCGCCCTGGCCCTGGCCAAGCTCTGTTATGACACCCTGATTAATCAGGGGCCCATGGCGCTGGCGGCGTCCGAAGCCAAGGTGACCACCCCGGCACTGGAGAGCATAGTGGAAGCCAACACCTACCTCAGCGGTGTGGGTTTCGAAAGCGGTGGCTTGGCGGCGGCCCACGCCATCCATAACGGTCTGACCCTGATGGAGGAGTGTCATCATCTCTACCACGGCGAGAAGGTGGCCTTCGGTACCCTGGTGCAGCTGGTGATGGAGAATGCCCCCAGAGAGGAGATTGCCGAGGTACTGAGCTTCTGCAACACCGTAGGCCTGCCGACTCACCTGTGGCAATTGGGCATCAAGGAGCTGGATATGGACAAGCTTAAGGCCGTCGCCGAGCAGGCCTGTGCCGATGGCGAAACCATCCACAACATGCCCTTCAAAGTAACTCCAGAGAAGGTACTGGCCGCCATTTTGGCCGCCGACCGTTTGGGCCGCCGCGGGGTGAACTGATCACCAGTGCTCGTTGTGGGCATAAGGCGACTGGGCGGCCTTTAAGGCCATCAACTTTTCCACTCGCTCCGCAGTGGGCGGGTGAGATCTGAGCCAGGCCAGGGGATCCCCCTGGCCTGTTGGTGTCAGCAGTCCGCGCCACAGTGGTGCCTGCTCGCGGGAGATGGTCAGCAGCGCCGAGGCCAATGGTTCAGGTGCCCCCAGTAAACTGGCGGCGCGTCTGTCCGCATCAAATTCCCTTACCCGGGACAGCGCCAACTGCAACAGGGCACACAGGTGGGGGGTGACCATCAACAGCAGCAGGGCGCCGATGGACACCGATGCCATACCGAACAGCATCAGCGGCAGCATAATCAGCGCACCAATCCAGGCCAGGCTGGCCAGCATCCGACATAAGCCGGTGATCAGCGCCGCCATTCTAAGCAGGAAAGCATCACTGTGGGCCAGGTGAGCCACTTCATGGGCCAGTACGCCGGCAATTTCCGGCGCGCTGAGGCGTCTGAGCAGGCCTTCGGAGACCACAATCACCCCATTGTTCTGACTGCCCATGGCAAAGGCGTTGGCGGTCAGGGAGGGAGACCAGAACACCTGAGGCGAGCGTTCCAGCTGTGCCCGCCTGGCCAATTCAGCCACCGCCTGTTTGAGCCCAGGCGCCCCGGTCATGGGGGTGACTCGCATCATTCTCAGCTGCCACTGAGTGGGCAGGGTAGGGAGCAATACCGACACGATGATCAGCATGGCCAGCACCAGCCATTCGGTACCGGGTCCCAGCAGCAGATGGCCACTGAGCATCAACAGCAGGGCCATGCCTCCCAACAGAAACAGGGTGTGCAGGGCGTTTCGCAGCCGGGATCTCAGGTGTTGTCTCGGATCCATCCTCGCCTCATTTGCTGACTCTCTTAGTAAGGGTATAAGGGCGGCCAGGGTGGTTATCAAGTGCTCAGTCCGTACAATGCAGTCACTGGTGTACAGATATAGGGCGAATGGCTGTGGTTAAGGGGGCTTTCTATTGAAATGGACGATTTTTCTGTGGTTTAGTTAGCGACCTTAGCAGTCGCAACCCGGGTCTGCAGCGGTGGACGCTCGGTTGGAGAGATAATAACAACGATGTTTCGAAAGATATGGGTGTTGGTCTGCCTGGCGTTGGTGGCCAAGGTGGTGTTCAGTGACCTCAGCAAAGATACCGAGCCTAAGCCACCGGCGGATCCCAGGCTGACGCAGATTCTGACGTTCATGGAGCAGGAGCAGAGCGATGACGCCTATGAGGCGATCGCTTCGGTGCTGCCTGAGGTGCAAAACCCACAGGTGGTGCAGTATCTCTACAAACTGCGGGCGCACATCGAGGTGGAGCGTCGCCACTTTCACTACGCCGTTGAGTCCCTGACCCAGGCGCAGAGAGCCGGTGACCACAGCAGGGCAACCTCGGCCCGCATCGATGAGATCAACAGCTGGATTGGTCGTATGCAGGAGGAGCGGGCCATGGCCGATCACTACCGGGATGCCAGGGCCAATGGCATGGCCGGCGAGCTCAAAGGTCAGGTGACCATTCTCTATCTCTATCTGAATGACAACCGCTGGAGCAAGTGGTCCGGAAAGGATCGACTGCAAAACCGCCAATATCTGCAGCAGGTGACCGACTGGTATGGTCGTCGTGCCTCGGAGTATGGGCTGGTCAAGCCCACCTTCAATACCCGCTTTTTCTTTTTGACCTCGCCCAAGGGGATCACCAAGGAGTGGCTGCGTTCCAAGGCCTTCTTCAGTGACGCCCAGCACCTGATTGCCCGGCAACTGGGATACAGCAACATGGCCCAGTTTGTTCAGGCCAAGGCGCCCAGCGGCGAAGTGGCCCTGGTGTTCCATTCCAATGGTGAAGCGCGATCGTTCGCGCTCTCCTGCCGGAGCAAAGAGCAGGCGCCGCGCTGCCACTACGAGTACGCCATGCTCACCGAAAAGATGGTGCCTGGTGCCCGCCATAGCTTTGTTCCTCAGGTGCAGGCCCATGAGATGCTGCACCTGTTTGGCGCCGCCGATCTCTACCGAATTCGTAACGCCCGGGATTACGCCGTGACCGACATCATGAACTACTACAGCGACACCCTGGGGCACGCCACCATCGAACCCATTACCGCCTGGTCCATTGGCTGGGCTGAGGCGCCCAATGCGCCCTTCAAGATTGAAAACAAGGAGAAATGAGTATGGAGATCACCTCCGTAGAACAAAACGCCGTCTTTATGTTCCTGAATCTGAGCTACGCGGTCATCAGCCTGTTTGTCAGCGTGATTGCCCTGGTGATTATCGATAAGTTCGTGTTCCGTCGCATCGACTTTATTGAGGAGATCCGCAAGGGCAACCTGGCGGTGGCCATCTTCCAGTCCACCATCCTGCTGTTTGTGGGCTTCGTGGTGTCTTCGGCGATGCACTAACGCAGGGTTTGGCCAGCCTTGTCTGACTAACCTTTTGATTTTATGACGAGAAACCTGTTTTCGAACAGGCGTGTCTTGTACACTCTCTGCACTGTTGTCCATGGGCAGCCGTGTTGAACAACGACCGGATGAAAGGGAATTCGTTTGTGTTGGGTCTAATACACCGCAATCTGTAAGCAAGGAAGTACCGTGAAAAAAATTCTAACTCTCTTTAGCGCCATTCTTTTCTCCTTCTCCTCCCTGGCGGCCTCCATGCCTGACATCGGCGATGTTGCCCCCGATTATCTGGGGCGTGGCAACGATGGCACCGTGGTTCGTGTCTCTGAGCAGCAGGGCAAGATCATGGTGGTGACCTTCTGGGCCTCCTGGTGTCCTCCTTGTCTCAAGGAGTTGCCTCTGCTGGAGGGGCTGCAGACCACTGTGGGCAAAGAACAGCTCAAGGTGGTGGCGGTGAACTATCGCGAAGACAAGAGGCAGTATCGCCGCATCAAGAACAAGCTGAAGAACCTGACCTTTACCCTGACCAGCGACAGCAATGGCAAGATCGGTCGCAAGTATGGCGTGGATGGCATTCCCCATATGGTGTTGATTGACCATGAGGGCAACATTGCCAACCGCTGGGTGGGTTACGGTGAAGGCAACATCCAGCAGGTAGTGGATGCCATGAACGAACTGCTGGCAAAGCAACTGGCAGACAAACAAGCCTAGAGTTTCTTAACACCGCCGGCACAGATGCCGGCGGTGTTGCTTTGGGTGGTGCGAAAGGCTGAGGAAGGCGGGGAGTTACGACTTAGGCTTTACGGCCTGTCGCTTGGCCTTGGGTACGTAGTTGAGGATGGAGATGGGTACCGCTTTCCTCGGTGCGAATCCTTCAACTTCGCGGCGCTCAATCAGGTGATTCAACCGACTTTCGATCATGCACAGGTTTTTGAAGTCGTCCTTGGAGACCAGAGACACCGCTTCACCCAGGGCGCCCGCGCGACCGGTTCGACCGATGCGATGCACATACTCGTCGGCGGGGAAGGGCAGGTCGTAATTGACCACTCGCTCCAGGTTATCGATGTCGATGCCTCGTGCGGCGACGCCGGTGGCCACCAGATAGCGAATTGTGCCGGCTTTAAAGTCGGCCAGAATTTGTTCCCGGACCGCCTGAGTGCGGCCACTGTGGATGCAGTCCGCTTCGATGCCGCGCTTGGCCAATTGGCTCACCAGCTTGGCGGCGCCGTGTTTGGTTTCGATGAAGATCAGCGCCTGGTTCCAGGGGGCGGTTTGGATCAGGTGGCTCAGCAGGGCCGATTTCTTATCTTTGTCTACGGTGGTCAGCCACTGGCTGATGGTGGCTTTGCTGGCCTGACTGGCGGCAATGCTTATCTCAACCGCATCGCTGATGGCACTCTTGGCCAGGGCCCGCACTTTTTTGGAGAGGGTGGCGGAAAACAGCAGCGATTGCCGCTCTGTGGGCAGCTTGGTGACGATGTCGTTGATGTCATCGATGAAGCCCATATCCAGCATCTTGTCCGCTTCATCCAGCACCAGCATCTCTACTTCATCGAAGTGAATGGCGCGGCGGCTGTACATGTCCAGCAGTCGTCCAGGCGTGGCCACCAGCAGGTCGACTCCGTCCAGCAGCGCCTGGCGCTGAGGTTCAATGTCTACGCCGCCGTACATGGCCAGGCAGGTCAGCGGCAGGTGACGACCATAGCGCTCAACACTTTCGGCCACCTGCACCACCAATTCGCGGGTCGGTGCGATGATCAGCGCCCGAACCCGTTTCTTGCGACCACGGCTGCCCTGGCTGAGTTGCTGCAGAATTGGAAGCACAAAGCTGGCGGTCTTGCCGGTACCAGTTTGCGCGGCAGCAATCAGGTTATCGCCCCGCAGCACAACGGGAATGGCCTTCTGCTGAATAGAAGTAGGCTCGCTGTAACCGGCTTCGGCAACGGCGTCGACAAGTGGGGCGGATAATCCCAGGCTGGAGAATGACATCGGTGGTCTCAATTTGGTGAAACAACTGCGCCGCAAACGGTGGCGGCGCAAGGGGCGGGAAGTATAGCAAAGCCCTCTGGTTCGGGAAATGAGGGCGATGGGGTTCTGATGTTTTGGTTCGAGTGGCCTGTTTGTCCATCTACTTCAGAAATTGGGACAGTAGCTGCTCCATGGCTTTTTTGCCCACTATGTCTGACATGGTTGTTTCGAACTCGCTGTCGAAATGTCCATTTTGACTGACCCATTCGGCAAGCTGAGGCAGATAATTGTCCAGACTGTCGCCATGTCGCATCAACAGCTCATCCAGGCGTTGCCAAAAGGCGGCGCCCTTAACGTAGAACAGTCCGTAGTACTGCATCTGCCGCTCTTGAGTCACTTTGGTGTGGGCCTCATAGAGCCTGGCATCACTGTTGGGCATCTTCGTTCGTTGGCTATCCCAGTCTCTCTGGGGCGTATTGGAGGGAGCGCCAAACTTAGCCAAGGACTTGTAGCCGTAGTAGTGGGCCAGGCTCTCTGAGAGCCAGGTAGGGTAGGAGTAGGGCGCAAGCATGTGGAAGAGTTCGTGAGCGGAAACCCAAAACAGACGTTCCTTGCTTTGTTTGGAGATACCACCGTCACCAATTGCGTAGTTGGAAACAAAGGCATTGGAGCCTGCAGCGCCGCCAATCATGCCGTGGCTTTCATTGATTCCGGCCCAAACCAGGCTTAGTTGCTGCTGAGTCGCTTTAGTGCGATTCAAAAGCTGAGAGAGATACTGATACTGGCTGCTCAGCAGAGCCTGATTGTGATTTATGGTGAGCTCCCGCCCCATGATATCGGTGTAAACCAGAAAGTGTGTCTCTTGTTCCTGAAACGCGGCGGTGGGTGTGCCAAAAGGAAGAATCAGAGGTGGCTGGATTGCAGATGGAAGACTTTGACAGTTGCTTTCAGTCCTGTGGTCATCTACCTGAGTGCAGACCATCGCGTCTCTGACACCTTCGAATCTGGGAATGGTGTCCCATTCAAATAGCACCCACCAGCCTGAACTGGAGACGTAACTGGTTTGCTCGGACAGATTAATATCCAGATCGTCTAGGGAGTGGAAGGAGGTTCGCCAGTTTAGCTGTTCACACTTCAGTGGCTCACCATAATTGGCTGGCTCGGCAGTGTCGCCATTGATGCATTGAATGGACAGGGAATCTTTGCTTGCTTCCGACAGGGAACGAGGCGGCCTCAGGGTAAAGGTATTAAGCGTTGACGTATCCACGGAGAAGTTGCCGAACTGTCGGTCTTGGTGGTTGACCGTCAACTGATAGGTGACTGATGGCGTAAAGCCCTGTGCGGATAAGCTGAAGAGCGCCAGTCCGTATAACGGCAGTTTGAGATACATAGAGTCCATTCTCAGTAATGGGAAACAGGGTGAAGCTTCTAAGCGGCTTTTCGCTGCATGCTTCTCTTTGTTGAGAGAAATGACGCGAATTAAAGTTCATTAAAAACAGATGTTTGATTCCAATCTGGTTTGTGACTCACAAAAAAGCCAGCGACTGTCGGGCCGCTGGCTTGTTGTTTTGTCATGGCTATGACAGTTTACTTGTGAACCTTGCCGATTCTGGTAGCACGATCGTCATAGTCTTCTGCGTGACACCCTCCACAGGATTGTACCGGTCTCAGCCAGGGCTGGCGGTACTTGCCGTCCTCGCCGTATTGATACGGATCCTCGGACGCATGAGACAGGTCGATCTTGAACAGGTGAGAGTTCTTCGGCATGTGGCAATCGGTACAGTCTGCCATGGCACCGTGCATGGCACCCAGACCGTCGTTGAACTTCACGCTTGGGTGACAATCCTGGCACTCGGTGGTCAGGGCTTCCTCGTGTCCAGGCTTATCCCGGAAGTTGGTGGACAGGTGAGGATTGTGGCAGTGGATACACTGGAACATCCGCTTCTTACCTGTGGCTTCACCGGTATCCGGGTCATAGCCCAGCAGAGCATCACCGGCATTACGACCCTCTTCGAAGTAGTCTTTAACGAAGCCACCGATGGTGTCTCCGCCAAACTTTTCGTCGTAGCTGGTCATATACCCATCTTTATACCAACGCTCACCCGCTTTGGTGTGGCATTCCCCACAAGCAATCGCGTCGCCATAGGCTTGGTTCATGGCCGTCAAGTCAGCGCGCAGCCGGCCTTTGGCGTTGCGGACAATGTTGTCTTTGCTGGGGCTCTTGGCGTGATCGCCACCGGCACCATGACAGGCTTCGCACTGCACGCCGGCCTGGGCAAAGGTTCCTTCCATGCCAATCAGACCGTCCTGACGATCGCGGTTGCGATGGTCATCGGGCTCAGAGGTGTAGTCGCGCCAGCCGGTGTTGTGGCAGTGGCCACAGTTGTAGGGCATGCCGTCGCCGCCCGCACCTGGTGCGAAGGGGACGACCCGAGTCTCGTCCAGGGTTTCCCCTTTCGGCAGCACATCGAACATCGCCTTGGGGCCGTTGACCATGTAGCCGTTGTTATCGACTAGAATCGCCTGACGCTGGAAGCCACCCAGCAGGTAACTGATGTCAGCCCAGCTTTCCGGTGTTCCTGCGCTGTTCTCGACGCCCTCGTACAGCTCGAAGGCGCCATCCAGGGAGGTAAAGGGCAGGTCGGGCGCCTCACCGTTTTCAATCTTAGTGAATTTCCAGTTGTGTCCGGTCTCCAGGAAGCTGGCCTTGTCTTGGTGGCAGCGCAGACAGGTTTGGGTACCGGCATAATCCTGAAGGCTGGCTTTCACCTCCACATCCACCACAGCCTGGGTCTTGCCGCCTTTTCCGTCGCTGATGGTGTACTCCACCTGGGCCAAGCCATAGTCGCTGGAGACAAACCACAACAGGCCGTCTTCCACCCGCACTTCACCAGAGCCTTGCACCACCTTGGCATCCGCCAGGGAAAGGGTGTCGCCCTCTGGATCGCTGGCTTCGGCCAGGACGTCGATGGAGGTGTCTTCACCGATAACGGCAATGGCCGACATTGCTCCCGGGCCTGGAGGTAGATTGGTATCCGAGTCGTTGTCACTGTCTCCATTACACCCTGCCAGCAGCGCGATCAGCGCACTGGCGCAAAGTGTCAGAGCACCTTGTTTTACTACGTGTTGTTTCATCATCATTTCCTCTGCGATTTTATTTTTTCGCAAGAGAAAATTTAATTAATGCTTCAATAGGAATGGAGGTCGATTTTGTCCGGCAAATAGTCGATTTCGTACCGTCAGCTTAATCTGTGAACTGGATCTCCGCGTAGGAACGAATTACTGAATTGAGTCTCTGTGCTAGAGGGAGGGCACAGCAGAAGAGCAGGAAGTCAGTGATACAGGAAAACAAAAAAAACAATGTGATCAGCTGGTTACAGTTTTGTGTTGTGATTGGCTGTCATAGGGTGATTTAACGTCATTGCAGTATGCGGAAAAGTCATTTTAGCCATGTTCTTCCACCGCCGCCCTTGAGATAACATAAACGCGGTTCAAAACAACAAGGGTAATAGAATGAAGAGTAACATTCTCATCGCTGTATCTGTTTCCACCTTAGTGGGGTGCGCAACCATTGTGGCGCCACTTGCCAGTGATTTTATTACATCGACAGGGGAAACCGTTCGCATTGCTTACGCTAACCCTGATAAGGCTCTCAATTGCACCATTAAGGGAACGTCAGAATTTAACCCCAATACTCACAGCATTGCAGGTGTCTTCTCTATTGGTGATGATGACGCTGAAGTCGAACGACGTATCAACTCGACCTTTGCAGAGAAAGCCGTAACGTTGGGGGCGAACTACATCAATCGTGGCTTCGCCGGTTCCAACTCGTTCGGCGGTGTGTACGAGCGTTCATCAACAGTTGAGGCTGCGTATTTCCACTGTGAGACTCTGCCAACCCTGTAACTGGCTGAGTTGACTCCTTCCAGTAGAGAGAAAAGCCGCCCCAGGGGGCGGCTTAGGTTTAAGTACTGGATATCAAGCGCGTTTCGCGATCACAACAATATCAGGGTCAGTGCCGGTATAAGCCTGCCCATCAAGCTCATCCAACATCAACTCAATCTGAAGACCAGCCTTGAAAAATTCCTGTTCCAGCATTGCTTTGTCAAAGTACTGTAGCCAGTTGTAGATTGTGTAGCTGTTATTGGGCTCGATGATGGTGTATTTATCGAGCACCACCTTCTCATCGTCATACTTGAAGGTCGTGAGAAACCCGTAATACTCTTTTGCTGACCAAAACCCGCCAAGCTGATTTTTCTCATAACTGCTGCATTCCTGGCGCTGCGCATACGCATTGAGGGAGTGGACGTCCAGAATGATACGGCCTCCCGTCGTAAGCAGCTTCTCGAACTTCTTCAGCAATTTGGCACGGTTTTCAGGGCTCAGGGCACAGAAGCCGCAGTAAATAAGCGTAATGAGATCGAAGCGCTGGTCGGTTTCAAATTCAAGATAATTGGCTTCAATGTAATTGATGTCCAATCCAGATTTACGCGCTTGGGTGCGGGCATACTGCAAAGAGTTAGTTGAAAAATCGACTCCTGTTACTTTGGCATCAGCTCGAGCGAAGGCCTGAGTATATAGTCCAGGACCGCAGCCAAAATCACAAACTCGAGTACCTGACTTAATTCCAAAATGCTGGATCATCCAATTGGTCGACGCTTGACGTTGACCTGTAGAGCGGGAAGCAAGCTCGGTCGCATCACTCAAATGATACGCCAGCATCTGCTCGGCGCGATGAGGATCTGTCCAAAGTTCGAGGGTAGTAATACTCTCAAAAGGCGCTGGTTTCTTATTAATTTCGATTAATTGACGATACATGAATAGTCACCAATAAACACAAGATAAAGGTGACGCAGGCCAGGACTTAAACTTTGCCTAAAGCCGAAAATTGAGGCGTCACCATGGTCAATAACATCGCTTTGTTCATCTTTTTAACTTTCATAGCGCACCTCCTCATCAATATTGAAAACCAGGAGACCTTAACACCGCCTGGGGTATGGTTCAATTGCTCCACTTCATCTTACATAGCGCGGTAGATGAATGGGGGCCGTTCAGTCTACTGTTGTTGGTTGCGGCCCACTAAAGGGCTCTAGACCTTTGCTGGGGCTTTAACCATTCCCGATAAATCTTGATCTGCTTCACAACATCTCTGTGGGGCTGTGTTACCTTAATCTTGAAAATAGAGCAATTGCTCTAATTTGTTTCTTTTGGTTTTCAACCATGTAGACAGAGGTCGGGAGCAGTGGGGCAGGGAAGCGTTTCCTAGGCGGCACTGGCTTCGACTTTAATGGGGATTGTCCGGGGGGGCCTGGATTGTGAGGGGTTGAAACCAAACAAGGGACAGTCGTGCCAGCTCAGCTGGCTCACTTGATGTTTGAAGGAGAAGGGTATGGAACCCTCTAATCTCACACTGATCGTCTCCATTATTGTCTACGCCGCCGTAACCTATGCGCTCACCGAAGTGTTCCGGCGTTATCGCTATCTGGGCTTTGCCTTTATCGTTGGCTCCCTCTGTACTTTTCCCCTTTGGGCCGAGAACCGGGACACCTGGTTTGAATGGGCCAAGATCTTCAGCGTACTGGTGCCCATGGTGGTGGTCAGCCTGATGCGCATCGCCGTCTATGAGAAAAAGCAGGGACCTTTCTGGGAGATCTTTAAAAAGCCTTGGACCCTGTGGTTTCTGTTTTTCATTCTCGCCCTCAATATCACCGAGGCCTCCATTCATGACTGGCAACTGGGCAACCCCTGGAACGCGTTGTCCGGCTTCTGCCTGGTGCTGACCATCCCCTTCGTCGGCAAATTCTGGCGTGTGGAGGACAAAACCTGTGGCGATCTGATTGTGGACTTCCCTCTGGGTTGGTGTTTTCTCTACACCACCTGGAACGCCGCCTTCCTGTTTGGCTGCATCCCCGATGAGTTTGCCGGTGGCTTGGCAATCCTCATCGCCTGTGAGCTCTACTCGGTGTTCGGTCGGCACGATCTCTACATCATGGGGCGTATCTACACCCTGGCGATCTTCGTGGTGCAGCTGGGCCTGACCGACGTCTTCCCCTTTATGGACTCCTCCGCCTGGGCCAATCCTGAACTCGCCACCTGGTGGGGCATCATCAATCTGGCTCTGAGTGTGGCCTACGTCTTCTGGTACAACTGGCAGATGTACACAGGGGGCTGCGACACCAAGTTCCGCCACCCTGCCTCGGCGCCACAAGGGGTCTTTACCGACAAGGAGCGCCAGGACTCCATCGGTGGTTTCTGGTCTCATCTCTATTTCCATCGCGCCTGAGGAGGGGTTATGAGATACCTGAATCGTTTGATAGGGTTGTTGCTGCTGTGGATGTTGGCGGGCAGTGCACTGGCTGCCGCATTGCCGGAGCAGGGTACCCGGGAGAACTACGATCTTGGTACCTACCAGATTTTGCTGGAAGGGGTTCCCGGCACCGGCGGGCTGAGTTACCACATTGAGTTCAACCGCGGTGGCACCGTCTACATAGAGAAGAAGTTCAATGGCGAGGATCTGGCCGAGACCCACCCCTTTACCCGGGTTGGCGACGAGATTCGAATATTGCCTGTGGGTGACTCCCTCATAAAAGACTTCGACCAAGCCACCCTGACGGTACTGGATCATGACAACATCGCGGTCAGCCTCAATGTGCCTGGGGAATCCCTGAAGCTGATGGAGAAGGACACCGAATTTACCCTCTATCGCTGGTACGAGTTTCAGGCCAAGACTCACATCTTGCTGACGCTGATCATCCTTGTGGCGCTCAATGAGTTGTTCCGTTTGGTGAAATGGAGTGGCTTTGCCTTCTTCGTCGGCCTGTCGCTGTTGCTGACGGTCTTCGTCTGGCCCTATCAGGGGGTCGCCTACTGGTTTAAATGGGCCAAGATCTACTCCGTCGTGTCGGCGTCGGTGTTCTTCCTGCTGATGCGCTTTACCCCTTTGCACAAGTACACCTTCGCCAAGCTGTTCTGTGTGGGCTTCCTGGCGCTGAACATCGCCGAGGCGGTGGCCCAGGATTTCACCATGGGCTTTACCCCCAACCTGCTCAACGGCGTCGCCGGAGTGCTGTCGATTCTGACCTGCTACTACGGCTGGAAAGGGATCAAGGCGGACGACTCACCTCAGAAGGATATGGTGTGGCCCAAGATGACCGCCCTTTGGATCATCGCCTACGACGTGTGGAACTTCGTCTATGTCTACCTTAACTTCCCCGCGTCTGCCTCGGCGCAGCTGATGGTGATTGTGGCGGCCACCATTCCGGCGCTGCTCATCAAGGAGGGCACCTGGCTGCAGGCCAGAGCTTATACGTTGGCGGCCTGGTTCATGTTCTACTTCACCTTTACCGAGTTCTACGAGCGCAACTTGTGGATCTTCCCCAGGAACGATGTACTGACCTACTCCCTGGCGCTGCTGAGCCTGGTGCTCAACATCGCCTGCGTGGTGCAGTTGTGGGAGTTCCGCAAACAGCGTCTGGCGCAGCAACAGCCCGCAGCGGCTTGATGCTGGTTTGACCAAGAAAAAGGCCGCCTGATTGGGCGGCCTTTGTGATCCTATGCTCTGGCTTAGCTGTCAGTACTCTCGCCGGCAGCGCCGTCCTGATAGAAGCTGTCTCTGAATGCCTGGAGCCCTTCGTGTACCAGGCTCTGGGTCAGGTCCACATTGTCTTTGATGTCGCCATCCAGTACCTGCAATCCATCGAGAATGCCACGGGCTTCATCGATGCCCTTGTCGACCGCCTCACCAATGACGCTCATAAACCCATCCAGTTGTTCATCGAAGGAAAGGCTGGAGTTTTGCCCCTGGTAGGTCTCGAAGAACTGGGTGGCAAAGCCTACTATGCGATCGGCGGTGGCCTCGGGGGAGTAGTCGACACCGGCTTCCAGCCCTTTCTCGGTGGAGTTCTCCCCCAGGGAGGGGGCCAGGTGCTCATCGATGGCTTCCACGGCGGCGCGATACAGCAAGGCCATAGACTCCTGACCTGAGCTCAGGCTGACTTTTTCCATGGCATTAAGCAGGTTGGCGTTGGTCATCGCCTTGGCGGCCTGGGCCGGACTCTTACTTCTGGCCACCTCGGATACGGCTTTGCCGTGATTGCTGCCATCAGTGGGCTTGTTGCGAGCGACCTGAGAGACCTCGGCCCCATGATTACGTACTTCCATCAATACTGCGCCTCAGTGGATTTCTGTCATTACCCTGTTATCGGCCAAATTGTGTTCGACTTTAACCTTGAATGGCAATCAACCCGGAGGTTAGAAGTGCCACTGCAGGTAGAGGGTGTTGTAGTTGCTCCCCCCTTTGATGCGGCCGAAGGCGGAGGAGCTTTCAAAAATAGAGCTGCGATGGTGAATGCTCCAGCCAAACCACACCTGCTCCAGGGCGGCGCTCTGGAACAGATCCCCCAGATTGAGATCGAAAGAAAAGTCCAGATAGTTCATGAGCTTGGATGGCCGGTAGCCCTTTTCCTCCAGTTCACTGCGCTCAATGTAGGTGGGGCGGCTGACGTAGGAGAGTCCTTCGGCCACCCCGAAGCGCCAGCGCAGTGGCCAGTCGATGGTGTAATAGGCTTTGATCGCCACCACCCCTTCGTAGCTGGTCTTCTGTACCTCCGAGCTGTGGTGATACACCGCTCCCGGGGTGAAGTAGAGATCAATGGGCAGGCCAAACAGGGTATCGGTCAGGGGAATACCGTAGAACACCGACGTGAGCTGATTGTTGTAGGGGTCCTTCTCCCAGTCGAAATTGAGGATCTCCCCCAGGTTGGAGGGCGTGGCCCAGCCATGAGCCACTCTCAGGTAATGGCCTTTGAACTGGTCACGGGTAAAGTACACGCCCTTGCTGTCCGGGTTCGGAAAGAAAGCGATACCTGCGTAGCTCTCCAGGGTGAAGCGTTTATCCAGGGTGGGCAGGTCGCCGGCGCCTTCTCCGAGCATGGAGCCTTCCAACTTGCCGATAAAGTAGAGGTTGCTGATCAGGTGCCAGGAGAGATCGACGCCAGCGCTGACCCCGATATCGGAGCGGCCGCGGCCGGTGTTCAGAGCGTAGTAGTGCTCGACAAATTCACGGCTGCGCCAATCCAGCTGCACCTTGGGCTGCAAGGTCAGGGAGCCGTAATCAGCGTCGAAGCCGTAACGCAGGTGACCATAGCTGCGGCCATGGCTGTTGCTCAGAAGTTCGGTGTCGATGAAGTGGCCGGGCTGGGGGATGTATCGATAGCGGCCACCCAGGTCGAAGCTGTCCTCCTGGATGTCGTTCTGAAATTCCCGGGGGATGTCGAAAAATCGAAACCGGCTAAACAGGGTGGTCTGGTGTTGATCCTGTTGCCAAAGGTGGTAACCCGCTTCCAGTCCGTGGAGGTAGAATTCCTCTCCATGGAAAAACATCAGCGGCACGATGTCGGCAACCTGATCCACCTCGGTGTCGTACGGGATGTCTGCGTACCGCATGCCGATGGCGATGCCCCAATCCGGTTGTGGCGCACTGCCGGGAACGGCCCAGGCCAGGCTGCTGCAGAGAAGGGCCACCGTGCCCATCAACTTCTTCATAGGTGCCAGATTTCACGTCGTTTTGTCCGATATAACCAGCATAAACCTTATGAGTGAAAAAAATCTGAAAAAAATTTGTGGGGCAAATAGAGAGGATCAACAGGGCAGGGCAGTCGTCGCAAACCCTTGGGGTGCCTGGTTTGGACGTCCATACGTCCAAAAGTGGAATTAACCGAAAAGAATGACTGTGGGTTTTCACACACATTTTTCCCTCTTGAAAGCGCCGTGATCTCTGGCACAATCTCAATCCGTGGCATGGTTATCATGCCTCCAAACCAAGGTGCGAACGGGATTTACCCCCAGCGCATAACAGGGAACGCGGTGAGAATCCGCGGCTGTACCTGCAACTGTAATCAGAGCGACCCTTAAAACGCCACTGGGAAACCGGGAAGGAGAGGGTTGGGATGCTGAGAGCCAGGAGACCTACCTCGGTTTGCTGATTTGACTCAAGCGGGTTTCTTGAGCAGATAGCCTGAACGAACAATTTGGAGTATCAAGGTAAGCCACAGGCTTGCCCTCTGAGTCGTACCCATCTGGCTTACGTCTGTTGTATGCGTGCGATCTGTGATGATCGTACCGACCTCTCCTAGAGAGCATTCCCGCGCTTTTAAAACTCTAACTCAAAGGAAACACCATGAGTTTAAAAACGCGCTTCTCCCTGGTTGCCCTGGCTTTGGGCGCCACCTTCTCCGCCTCCGCGACCGAGGACGTGATAGTGGTCACCGGTGACCGCTTTGATTCGGCTCCTGAGCAGCAGCTGACCATCATCAATACCATTGAGCGGGTTGAGATTGAGAAGATCAGCCCCACCTCTGTGGCCGATCTCCTCGAGCGCCTGCCGGGCGTCAGCGTTACCCGCAATGGCGGTGCTGGCCAGAATGCCAGTATCAGCATTCGTGGTGCCAACTCCGATCACGTGCTGGTGCTGGTCGATGGCATTCGCATCAACTCCGCCACCCTGGGTTCGGTCAGCTTCTCCACCATCTCTCCCGAGCAGATTGAGCGCATCGAGGTGGTGAAAGGTCCCCGTGCCTCCGTCTGGGGCAGCGACGCCATCGGCGGTGTTATCCAAATCTTTACCCGTAAGCTGGACCAAGGTCAGTGGTATGCCGGCGCTGCCGTGGGCAGCGATGCCTATGGACGTCTGGCAGCCGGTGTTGGCGTTGGCCATGGAGATGGTCGCACCAGCCTGACCCTTTCTACCGAGCAAGGTGATGGTTTTGATGCCAAGCGTGACGGCGAAGATGACGATGATGGCTTTGATCGCATTACCGCCGGCATCAACGGTGGGCAGACCCTGAACAATCAGTGGCAGCTGAACTGGGTGGGTCAGTACAACACCGGCAACAACGAATACGACAGCTCCTACGGGGGCAACGAAGCAGACTTCGACAACTTCTTGTGGAACCTGGGTGCCCAGTACAACCAGGGCGATTACACCAGCAAGCTGAGTGTAGGCCAGGCTCGCGACTACAACGACAACTTCCGTGATGGCAGCCCAGATCACAGCATCTATGAGACCCGTCGGGAGCAGCTGAACTGGAGCAACCAGTATCTGCCCAGCGATGTGTTGACCCTGATTGGCGGTGTGGATTTCTATAACGAGTCCGTTCGTGGCGACTACGCTCAGGATGAGCGCGACGTCTTGGGCGTTTATGCCCTGGCCCGCGCCGACCTGGATGCCTGGTTGCTGGAAGCCTCGGTGCGCTACGATGATGTGGAGAATATCGACTCCGAGACCTCCTACAACCTCAGCGCCGCCTACCGGTTCGGCAATGGCTGGCGACTGACCGCAGGCCATGGCACCGCCTTTAAAGCCCCGACCTTCAACGACCTCTACTGGCCAGGGTCTGGTAATCCGGATCTGCGTTCAGAGACGGCGAGCAATAGCGACCTGACCCTGAGCTACTCCGGCGACGGCTATAACGCCTACCTGAGCGTGTTCCATAACGACGTGGAGGATCTGATTGACTGGTTCAATACCGGAGTAAAGAATGAGTTCGACTACGACATTTGGGCAGTAGACAATATCGCTGAAGCGCGTTTGCAAGGTATCGAGCTGAGTGTCAACTTCTCTTCTCTCGGCCTTGATCATCAGGTGGCTTATACCTACCTGGACGCCGAAGATAAGCAGAAGGATGAGCAGCTGGAAGGCCGCAGTGAGCACGAGTTTGACTATTCGGCTTCCTACGCCTGGACCCAGTGGGACCTGACTCTGGACTACCACTACCAGGGCAAGCGTAAGGAGAGAGGGGATAACTACCTCGACCCTTACCATAAGGTGGACCTGAGCCTGGGGTATGAGCTCTCGGAAAGCTGGTTTGTGCGCCTGAAGGCCAATAACCTGCTGGATGAGGAGATCATCACCAGCGCCAATTACAATGGTCCGGGTACCGAGTGGTTCCTGAGCGTCAGCTACACCCAGTTCTAACCCAAAACGCGGGCCGCTCTGCGGTCCGCCGGAGGCAGCGCCATGTTTAAGGCATTTGACGACTTACCCCGTACCCCTCAGCCACCCCTGCAACTGGAGGTGGAGAACCTGGGCTGGGGCGATGGCCGCCGAACCATACTTTCCGGGATCAGCTTCAACATATTCCAGGGAGAGTTTGTGGGTCTGCTCGGCCCCAACGGCGTCGGCAAATCCACCTTGCTGCGCTGCCTCTATCGTTACCTCGACCCCACCAGTGGCCGCGTGTTGCTGGGGGGCCGAGACACCCAGACAATGAGTCGCCGCCAGTTTGCCCGAGAGGTGGCGGTGGTGACCCAACACCTGCCTAGCGGATTTTCGATGACCGTGCGTCAATTTCTGACCACGGGCCTGTTGGCCCAGAGTAACTGGTGGCAAAGGCTGGATCGCCGCAAAGAGCGCATCCAGATTGAGGAGATGCTGGAGCGGGTGCAATTGACCGAGATGGCCGATCGCCATTTCGAACTGCTCTCCGGCGGTGAGCGTCAGCGGGTGCTTATCGCCCGCGCCCTGTTGCAGCAACCCAAACTGCTGCTGCTGGATGAGCCCACCAACCATCTGGACATTCGTTACCAGATTGACACCCTCAAGCTGCTTCGTGGCTTGGGGGTGACCGTGGTGGCCTCCATTCATGATCTGAACCTGGCCAGTGCCTACTGCGATCGCCTGTTGCTGCTGCATGAAGGTCGACTGGCCGCCTTCGGCGAACCTGGTCAGGTACTGACCCAGAAACAGATCGCCCAGACCTACGGTGTGGATGCTCGCATCGACCCCCATCCTCAGGGCACTCACCCCAGAATTACCTACGACTACCACAATAGCGACTATGCCCTTGCTTAAACCCGGGCAGCTGATGCTGCTGCTCCTGCCCCTGCTGCTGATCTCTCCTCTGGTGGCCGTGGCCACCGGCTCCGCCGATATAGCTCCCTATGATGTGGCCCAGGCGGTGGCCCGCGCCCTCACCGGTGAGGCGGCCCAGGGTCTGTCAGACCGCATCATCATTGAACTGCGACTGCCCAGGGTGTTGCTGGCCATGCTGTGCGGCGCTGGCCTGGCGGTGTCAGGCTCTGTGCTTCAGAGCGTTACCCGCAATCCCCTGGCCGATCCTTATCTGTTCGGCATCTCCGCCGGCTCCACCCTGGGCGCGGTTCTGGCCCTGACCCTGGGAGTGGCCGGACTCGGCTTGCCTGTGTGCGCCTTCCTGGGATCGCTGATCGCCGTGGCGGTGGTGATGGTGATGGCCAGAGACGGTCAGGTTGAGGGGCTGATCCTGGCCGGTGTGGCCATCTCGTTCCTGCTCTCCTCCTTGGCCAACTTGGCGCTCTATTTCGGCGACAGCCAGGCGATTCAGGCGGTGCTGTTCTGGAGCCTGGGCAGCTTCAGCCGGGCCACCTGGGCCACCCTGTGGATCCCCGGGTTGGTGGTGCTGGTGTCCCTGGTGATCATCCATCAGTTTCAGCGGCCTCTTCAGGCCTTGATGGCGGGGGACGAAAGCGCCCATACCCAGGGGGTGGCGGTGGCGCCACTGCGCTTGGGCATGTTGTTGTTGACCGCGCTGATTACCGCGTCCCTGGTGGCTTATTGCGGTGGCATCGGCTTTGTCGGCCTGATGGTGCCCCACATAGTACGGATGCTTATCGGAGCGGCCAGCGGTGCCACCATAGTGGCCACCGCGGCGTTCGGGGCAGTGATGATGGTGTGGGTGGACCTGCTCGCCCGTCAGCTCCTTGGCAATCAGGAACTGCCGGTTGGGGTGGTGACCGCCATCCTCGGCAGCTGCTTCTTTATCGCTTTGTTGATTAACCGGCGCAGGAGGCTGGCATGAAACAGTTGATCACCGGCGGTGCCCGTTCCGGCAAGAGTGCCTTGGCACAGGCCCGCGCCCTTGAGTGGCAACAGCAAACCGATGGCAAGGTGGTGGTGATCGCCACCGCTACCGCCGAGGGCCAGGAGATGGCGCAGCGCATCGCTCATCACCAGTCTCGCCGTCCCAAGAACTGGCAACTGCTGGAAGCACCCAGGAACCTGGGGGATCTTCTGGCACAGCACAGCCAGCCCAACACCCTGATTATGGTGGATTGCCTGACTCTGTGGCTCTCCAATGAGTTGTTCGGCGGCGACTGGCCCGGGGCCAAAGAGGCGCTGCTCGATACCCTTCCCAGCCTGCCGGGCCCGCTGATCCTCATTGGCAATGAGGTGGGGCAGGGGGTGGTGCCCCTGGGTGAGGGCAATCGCCGTTTCGTGGATGAGTGTGGCTGGCTGCAGCAGCACCTCTCCCCCCTGATGGACAAAGTCACCCTGACCCTTGCCGGTTTGCCCCTGGAACTGAAGGAGTGCCCATGAGAGCTCTGGTCCTGTTGATGATGCTCCTGGCCCTGCCGGCTCAGGCGATGCGCCTGGTGGCCCTCTCTCCCCATTCGGTGGAGATGCTGTTTGAGCTCGGCGCTGGAGAGGAGATCCTGGCGACGGTGGATTACGCCGATTACCCGGAAGCGGCCAAGGCGATCCCTCGCATCGGTCGCTACGATCATATGAACCTCGAGCGTCTGCTTGAGCTGCAGCCGGAACTGGTGGTGATCTCCTTTGAAGACACCTCGGCTCCCATCATCGAGCGGCTGCAAACCCTGGGAATTCCCATGTTTGACAGCAGCGTCACCAGCGTCGACGAGGTGGCCGACAAGCTTGAATCTCTGGGCATGGCCATCGGCCGTGAGGCTCAGGGGCAAAAGAGTGCGGAAGCGTTTCGCACTCGACTGGCACAACTGCGCCAGCAATACAGCCAGGGCGAGCCGGTGAAGGTGTTCTACCAGGTGTGGCCTGAGCCCCTGACCACGGTTTCCGGAGGCTGGATGAACGGCATCCTCGCCGATTGCGGCGCCAGGAACATCTTTGACGACGGCACCGCCGATTACCCCCAGGTGGCCATGGAGCAGGTGCTGATCCGGATGCCTGAGCTCATCCTTAAGCCCCAGTATCACGGCAACAGTAACCAGGAGGCGGTGGCCTGGGAGAGCTGGCCTGAGATCCCTGCGGTCAAGCAGGGGCATGTTATTCAGATCCAGGGGGACCTGGTTCACCGCACCGGCCCCAGGGTGCTCGACGGCATGGCCATGGTGTGCCAGCTGGTGGACAAGGTGCGCCGGGAGTCGGCGCCATGATTCATCTCTATCTGGGCGGCGCCCGCAGTGGCAAGTCCTCCTTGGCGGAGGACAGGGCCTATCGCTGGCCGGGGCAGGTAGTCTATGTGGCTACCGCCCGCAGTCACCCCTCCATGGCTGAGCGCATTGAGCTGCATCGCAAGCGCCGTCCGGTCAGTTGGCATTGCATTGAAGAGCCTCTGGCACTGGCGGAGCTTATCGCCCAGGCCCAAGCCGGCCAGCTTCTGCTGATTGATTGTCTGACTCTGTGGCTGACCAACCAGATGATGGCCGAGGCGGATCTCAATCAGGCCAGGGATCAACTGGTCACTGCCCTGGCTTCGTCGGCGGCAGAGGTGGTGCTGGTGAGCACCGAGGTGGGGCAGGGGTTGATCCCGGACGATCCCATGAGTCAGGCCTTTGTCGCCGCCGCCGGTGAACTGCATCAGGCCATTGCCCAGGAGGCCAACAGCGTCACTTTCTGCCAGGCGGGCCACCCCATCGTATTGAAGGAGCCAGGTGTATGAAGACCCTGTTGACTCTGGTGCGCCACGGTCGCCCCGAACTGGCGGACCGGCTGCTGGGCCGCACCGACCCCGGCCTGACCCCTTTGGGCTGGCAGCAGATGAGACAAAGCTGTCAGGGCTTGGAGGTGGATGCCATCTTCACCTCGCCCCTGGCCCGCTGTGCGGATTTTGCCCAGGCCCTGGGAAGGGAGCGTCAGCTGCCGGTGGAGACCGAACCCAGATTACAGGAGCTGGATTTTGGTGAGTGGGATGGCCTGGATTTTCAAACTCTGTGGCAAAGCACCGATGGCGCGTTCGAACTCTATTGGCAGGAGCCCTGGCAGGAAACGCCCCCCGGCGGTGAGTCTACCGAGTCCCTGCAACAGCGGGTGGAGCAGGCGCTGCTTGAGCTCGGGACCTGCCACAAGGGTAAGAACCTGTTGCTGGTGACCCACGCCGGTGTCATGCGCCTGGTGCTGGCCTGGTTGCTGGAGGGGTCCCGTAAGGGCAATGCCCACCTGAGCCGGGTGACCCTGGGTCACGCGGCACGGATTACCCTGAGTCTGTACCAGGATGAACAGGGCCAGGTGTGGCCTCAACTGGTGGAGCTGTATAACCCCCAGGAGACTTCATGAGCACCGCACAGAACACCATTGTTTTCAATATTCTCAATGGGGCGGCCACCCAGTTGCCGGAGCTGCATAACCTCAGCGACGCCGGTGCGGGCAAAAACCTGATGCATCTGACGCCCACCCGAGACTCGGAGCTGATCTGCTCTGGTGAGGCGCTGACGCCCCTGACCAACGCGCCGGCGCCCACGGCGCTGACCGTCCAGGGCCTTCTGGGAAACGGCGGCATCAGTCCGGCGGTGCTGACCCGGGGGTTGTTGCAACTGCTGGCCTCCAAGGGCTTCAAGGTTGAGTTTCGCAGTTTTAACTTCGGTGTGGCGACCCCGAAAGCGGGCCACTGCGGCTGGCTGGCCTCTGCACGCCACCTTGGCGGAGTCGAAGCCAATACCGAGACCCTGATTGAGCAACACCTTTTACCGGAATTACTGAGTCAGGCGGAGCAGGGGCAGATAAGTATCCTGGCCGAATGCGGCGTTGGCGGCACCACCTTCTCCACCTTGTGGCTCAGGTTGCTGACCGGACTGGGGCTGACCCCGGCGGGCAGCACCAAGGACAGGGCCAAGCTGATGCAGAAACAGGCGCTGCTCTCTCAATTGGAGCAGGAGTATCGCCAGCACAGTCAAACCTTCTGTGTCGATACCCTGCTGGCCAATGAGCGATTTCACGACGCCATTCAGCGAGCGGTCTATCAGACCCTGCATCACTGGCCAGAAGGCTTGCCACTGCCCAGGTTGGCCGGGGGAATGATGTTTGTGGCGCCGCTGTTGGCGGCTCACCGACGCCGCCCCACCTTGACCGGGTCGGTGGATACCACCCGTTGGGTGCTCTCCGGAGAGGGCGAGAAGGTACTGGGGCATCTGCCCGGGCAGTGGCAGCTTCGCCTTAACCGCACAGACTTTAATCAGAGCCGTCACCACTGTCTTAACCTGTATGAACAGGGATTGGTGGTGGAGGGCTGTGGCCTGGGCGGTTGCCTGGTGCTGGCGGAGCAGTTGGGCCTGTCTCAGGCCGAGATCATCGACGGGCTGGACAGGGCCGTCATCGAACACATGAACCGATTCGGGTAACAGCATGAGTGGATTCAAACTGATGGTGCAGGGCACCACCAGCGATGCAGGTAAAAGTGTCATGGTGGCCGGTTTGTGCCGGGTTCTGGCGAGGCGGGGGATCAAGGTTGCGCCCTTCAAGCCACAAAACATGGCACTCAACAGTGCGGTTACCGCCGAGGGCGGCGAGATTGGCCGAGCCCAGGCAGTGCAGGCCCAGGCCTGTGGCCTGGAGCCCAGCGTGCTGATGAACCCGGTGCTGCTCAAACCCAATACAGATACCGGTGCCCAGGTGATTGTCCGGGGTAAGGCGCTTACCGACATGGACGCCCGGGAGTACCACGAAAACAAGCCCAAGCTGATGCAGATGGTGCTGGATACCTTCGAGGAGCTGGGCCAGGGCTATCAGGCTCGCCTGGTTGAGGGGGCCGGCAGCCCGGCAGAGATCAACCTGCGTGAACATGACATCGCCAACATGGGCTTCGCCGAGGCGTCCGACTGCCCTGTGGTGATCGTGGCCGACATCGATCGGGGTGGGGTGTTTGCCCACCTCTATGGCACCTTCGAACTGCTGTCCGACACCGAGAAAGCCAGGGTCAAGGGTTTTATCATCAACCGTTTCCGCGGTGACCCCAGCCTGCTCGATTCCGGCCTGGCCTGGCTGGAGCAGAAGACCGGTGTCCCGGTTCTCGGCGTGGTGCCCTACCTGCGCGGTCTGTATCTGGAGGCGGAGGACGCCATCAATGTGCAGCAGACCGATGAGGACGCCCGATTCAAGGTGGTGGTGCCCGGGTTGCCGCGCATCTCCAATCACACAGATTTTGATGCCCTGCGGTTGCACCCCAAGGTGGACCTGACCTTTGTCCGTCCCGGCAACGACCTGCCCGCGGCGGATCTCATCATCCTGCCCGGCTCCAAGAGCACCCGGGGCGATCTTCAGGCGCTGAGGGATCAGGGCTGGGATCGCCAGATTGCCCGCCACCTGCGCTTCGGTGGCAAGGTGATCGGCATCTGCGGCGGTTACCAGATGCTGGGTCAGCGCATCGAGGATCCCGATGGCGTCGAAGGGGCGCCCGGCAGCAGCGATGGCCTGGGCTATCTGGACCTGGTCACCGTACTCACCGGCGACAAGCGCCTGACCCGGGTGCAGGGAACCCTGTCTCTGGAAGGGGAGAGTGCCCCGGTGACCGGCTACGAGATCCACGCCGGCCGCAGTCAGGTGACCGCCAGCCAGCCCTTCGTGCTGGCCGGTGAGGCCGACGGGGCCATCGACCCTGGCAATCAGATACTCGGTGGTTACCTGCACGGGCTGTTCGATGAACCCCAGGCCTGCAACCTGCTGCTGCGCTGGGCCGGGCTGGAGGCACAGCACGCACAGGCCCAGGATATGGACGCCTTGCGAGAGCAGGGGATCGATCGCCTCGCCGATTGCCTGGAACAGTATCTGGATCTGAACAAAGTGTTTGCCGGTCTTAAGGGGTGGCAGTCATGACCCGTTACAGCTGCCCGGCACTGTTGGTGACGGCTCCGGCCAGTGACAGTGGCAAGACCACTGTGGTGGCCGCCATGGCCCGTTACTGGCGCAATCGGGGTAAGAGGGTGCGGGTGTTCAAGACCGGACCGGATTTTATTGACCCCATCTTCCATGAGGTCGCCAGCGGCCAGCCTGCCTATCAGCTGGATTTGGGGATGATGGGGGAGGCCGCCTGTCGCCGTCACCTGGCCGCGGCCGCCGCCGAAGCCGACCTGATCCTCATCGAAGGGGTGATGGGGATGTTCGACGGCCGCAGCTCCAGTGCCGATCTGGCCGCCCTGTTTGGGGTGCCCGCCATGGCGGTGATCCCGGCGGCCAAGATGGCTCAGACCTTTGGCGCCATCGCCTGCGGCCTGGCCCATTACCGCGAAGACGTCACTCTGTTCGGGGTGGTGGCCAACAAGGTGGGCAGCCCGGGCCATGCCCTGATGCTGGAGGAGAGTCTGCCGGAGGAGATCGCCTTCTGCGGCTGGCTGCCCCGGGATGAGAGCCTGGCATTGCCGGACAGACACCTGGGACTGGTGCAGGCCCGCGAGCTGCCCGATCTGGACGCCTGGCTGGATGCCGCCGCGGCCAAATTGGGCGAGAGCTGCGACATGCCCCTGCCTGAACCCGTACTCTTCGAGCCTGTTCCTGAAGACCCTGTGCTGAAGATGGTAGGGCGGCCCCTGACGGGACGCACCATCGCCGTGGCCGATGACGCCGCCTTCGCTTTTATCTATCGGGACAATCTGGCGCTGTTGACCAGGCTCGGCGCCGAGCTGGTGCACTTCTCGCCCCTGACCGATGAGCTGCCCCAGTGCCACGCCCTCTATCTGCCGGGGGGCTACCCGGAGCTCCATGGTCCGGCTCTCACCGACAATACCCTTCTAATGCAACAGATCCGCGACTTTGCCGATGCCGGTCATCCGGTGGTGGCCGAATGTGGCGGCATGCTCTATCTGCTCGAGCACCTGACCGATAAATGGGGGGAGGGCACAGAGATGCTGGGCGTCCTCCCCGGCAGCGCCCAGATGCAGTCGCGCCTGCAGGGAATTGGCATGCTCAGCGCCGAAATCCAGGGCTTCACCCTTCGCGGTCATTGCTTCCATTACTCCAGCAGCGAGATACAACTTGAGCCCATCGCCACTGCGACCCAGCCCGGGCGTGTGAAAGTGGCCGAGCCCGTTTACCAGCTTGGGGGCGTTGTGGCCTCCTATGTCCACTGGTACTTCCCATCGGCGCCGGCCCTGGTGGCCAACTGGTTTTTAGGGGAGCACCCATGAACCCCAAGTTGATCCTGACCGCCCTGGGGTTTCTGACCCGGCTGAGGATGCCCGCCTGGGTGCCCTTCGACCCGGACAGTGTGGCCCGCTCCGCCCGCTGGTTTGCCCTCATCGGTTTGTTGTTGGGCGCTATAGCCGCAGGGGCTTTGTCTGTGTTGACGCCCTGGCTGGGCCAGCCACTGGCGGTGGTGTCGGTGCTGGTTCTGCTGCTGCTGATCACCGGTGCCTTCCATGAAGATGGTCTGGCGGACACCTTCGACGGCTTCTGGGGCGGCTGGGAACGGGATCGCAAGCTGGCGATCATGAAGGACAGTCAGATAGGCACCTACGGGGTGCTGGCCCTCATTGGCGCCCTGGCCATCAAGGCGGTGGCCCTGACTCAGCTGCACCTGGGACTGGCCATGGTGGCGCTGTTGGTGAGTCATGCTGGCAGCCGGGCGGTGGCCGGACTGGTGCCGGTGCTGCTGCCCTACGCCAGAACCGGGCAGGGCAGTAAGACCCCACAACGCCAGCACTCGCCGGGCTTCGGCGACCAGCTGGCGCTGATGATCTGCGCTGCCCTGCCGCTGCTGATGCTGCCTTATGAGGCGGCGGCGGTGTTGGCGCTGGTGTGGAGTGGTGTCTTTGCTCTGATGACTTGGCTGATGCATCGCCACATCCAGGGCTATACCGGCGATACCCTGGGCGCCACCCAGCAGCTGACCGAGTGTGCCACCCTCATCGCCCTGGTGGCCATGATGAATCAGGGCTGGCTCTGATGAAGCAACTGCTGAACATCACCGTCAATCCCGCCCCGGGCCACCTGTTGAAAGATTGGTCCGAGGCCAGAGAGTGGCTCAGTCGCTGGTCTTTCGACGGCTTCGAATACGCCCCTCATGGGCTTTGGGCCAAAGAGAGTGTGCCGGCGGATCTGGCCGGTGGGTTGCACCTGACCTTCTTTCCCATACTGACGCCGTTCTGGCGCCAGGACTGGCCACAACTGCTCAAGATCTTTGGCGATCGCCAGACCGTAGAGCACTTCTATGGCGGACTGGAGCCCCAGTGCCTGGTGGACACCTATGTGCATCAGCTGAATCTGGCGGCGGATCTGAACATCCCCTACGTGGTGTTCCATCCGGTCACCTGTGACATGGACAACCTGTTCACCCAGGCGTTTCCCTGGCACTGGCGCGAGACTCTGGAGGTGTGCGCCGAGTTGCTCAACGCCGCCCTGGCCCAAAGCCGCTACAAGGGCAAACTGCTGTTCGAGAACCTGTGGTGGCCCGGCAGTTTCCGCCTGGACGACCGCCAGGAGTACGACACTCTGCGTCAACTGGTGAACCATGACAACTGCGGCCTGTGCTTCGACAGCGGTCATCGCATGGCCACCAATACCACCCTCAGAAACGAATCTGACGGCGTCGCCTGGCTGGTGCAGGAGCTCAAGCGGTTGGATCTCAGTCAGGAGATCCACGCATTGCATCTGAACTGCAGCCTCAGCGGCGATTACATCGAGCAGGCAAAACGTCGCAGCGAGCCCTACAAGGGCTGCGCCGATTTCTGGTACGAGCTGGAGGTGGCGCTGAAACACGTCAGCACCATCGACGGTCACCACCCCTTTACTGAGGCGAATCTGCGTCCCCTGGTGGAGGCCTGTGAGCCTGACCATCTGGTGCACGAACTGGCCCAGCACTCGTTGCAGGGCTGGGGCGAGGCCATCGAACAACAACGAACCCTGGTACTCCCATGCTAGACCCTCAGCCCTTGTGGCTTACCCTGATGATCCCCATCCTGGCTCTGCTGTTGGACCGCCTGTTGGGCGAGCCACGCCGCTTTCACCCTTTGGTGGGGCTGGGCCGACTGATCTCCTGGCTCGAGTGCCGGCTCTATCGCCCCAACACCGAACGGGGCGTGCTGGCGGTGGCGTTGCTGCTTCTGCCCCTGGGATTGCTGCTACTGTGGCCGCTGCCCTGGTGGGCTCAGGTGCTGGTGCTCTATCTGGTGTTGGGGAATCGCAGCCTCGGCGAGCATGGGCAGGCGGTGGCCGATGCCCTCAAAGCCGATGATCTGCCCCTGGCCAGGGAGCGGGTGGGTTATATGGTCAGTCGCAAGACCGCCGGACTCAGTGACACCCAGGTGGCGGCGGCCACCATAGAATCTGTACTGGAAAATGGCAATGACGCGGTGTTTGGTGCGCTGCTGTGGTTTTTGATTGCCGGGGTGCCTGGTGCGGTGGCGTTTCGCATCGTCAACACCCTGGACGCCCGCTGGGGCTACAAGAGCCCCCGTTATTTGAACTTTGGCTGGGCCGCGGCCCGCCTGGATGACCTGATGGGCTGGCTTCCCGGGCGGTTAACCGTACTCACCTATGCTCTGCAAGGGCACACCGGACAGGCGATGCGCTGTGCCCGCGAACAGGGCAGGCAGTGCGCCAGCCCCAATGGCGGCCCGGTGATGGCGGCAGGAGCCGCGGCCCTGCAGGTGACCCTGGGCGGCGCCGCCCAATACGATGGCTACAGCTGCGAGAAACCTCAATTGGGGTCGGGGCCGGCGCCCACCGGTGAGTCGGTGCAGCGCGCGGTCAACCTGGTGGACAGGGGCGCCTGGGCCTGGGCAGTGCTGTGTGCCCTGATCGGTTTGCTGCTCTGGGGAGGCCTGTGATGACTGAGCTGAGATCGATAACGCCCTCGGCCCTGCACCATGGTGGTCGGCTACGTCAGGCCGCCGAAGAGTATGGCATCCCCTTCGAGAAGTGGCTGGATCTTTCCACCGGCGTCAGTCCCTGGACCTATCCGGTCGGCGAGATGCCGGTGGCGAGCTGGAACCGGCTGCCCGAGTGTGAAGATGGCCTGGAAGCGGCCGCCCGTAGCTATTATGGCTGCCCATCGCTGTTGCCGGTGGCCGGTTCTCAGGCGGCAATCCAGGCCATACCCAAGCTTTGGCGTGGGCGCATGGAGAGCCAGGGGCGTTGGCAATCCGGCCTCAAAGTTCTTTTACCCAGGGTCGGGTACAAGGAGCACCAGAAAGCCTGGCAGCGCGCCGGTTGGCAGGTGGTTCATTATGAGGGTCACCCGGGCGAAGTCCTGGCCCCGGAGATCGCTGCCTTGGTGGTGATCAACCCCAATAACCCTACCGCAGAGGTTCAGGAAAAGGGGTCATTATTGGCCTGGCACCAACAGCTGCTGTGCCGTCATGGCCTGCTGCTGGTGGATGAGGCGTTCGCCGATGTGGAACCGGCCGAGAGCCTGTCACCCTTGTGCCCTCAGCCTGGTCTGGTGGTGCTGCGTTCCATCGGTAAGTTCTTCGGTCTGGCAGGAATCCGCGCCGGCTTTGTCCTGGCTGAACCCTGGCTGTTGGCACAGCTGACCGATGAGCTGGGGCCCTGGACCCTGGCGGGACCCAGTCGTATCGCCTGTCGCCGAGCGCTGGAAGACAAGGAGTGGCAGGCGCGGCAAGCTGAGCGGCTGACGTCGGCCTCAAATCGCTTGCACCAACAGCTCAAACCCCTGGGGGGCAGACTCTGTGGTACCGGATTGTTTCAGACCCTCTATCACCCCAGGGCGGCGATTTGGCACAAACAGTTGTGTGGTGAAGGGATCTTGGTGCGGCTGACCGATGAGGGGGATGGGCTGAGATTTGGTCTGCCCCTGGATGAGAGTCAGTGGCAACGCCTGGCCGAGGCGCTGCCACTGCTGATCACTTACTCGTGAGGCAATCGGCTGGCCGCTTCTGGCCAGTGCTTCTTGATCTCTGAGTCGATGTAGGCCTTCTTCTCGGCGGTGAGTTTCTCCATGTCGAGCCCCACCGCAGCCTGGACCGCCTCTTTGCTGGAGAGATCCGGGTAGCTCACCTTCTCCACCTTGAGGCGAAGCAGGATCTCACCCAGTTGAGCCCGGGCCTGTTTCGCCTGAGACAGGGCGGTGGTCAGAAGCTCCACCCCCTCTTTAGGATTATGGGCATACAGTCCGTGGGAGGAGACGGCAAAGTCCCAACGCCACTGGCTGTGACGGATGCTCATCAGCGGCTCATCCATAAAGTACCATTCGGCGCCGGCATCCCAGGCCGCCTTGGCCTCGTAGTGGGCCTTGACCAGCAGCATCTCCACTTCGGTCCGCAGCGTGTCGATCTTCTCTTTGTTCACCCTCAGGGCCGCCTCTACGCCGGCCTTGCTGTCGTGGCAGCCGGCACAGGCCTGATCGAAACGATCCAGGGCGTTGCCTACCCGGTGCTCACTGAAGCTCTTGCCGTTTTCACCCTGCTCCTGAGGCATGTGGCAGGTGATGCAGGTGGCTCCCTCCTTGGCGTGGTGGCTTCGGCTCCAGTGCTCAAACTCCGGGTGCCTAGCCTTGAGCATCGGGGTGCGGGAGATGGGGTGGGACCACTCATAGAAACGACGTGTGTCGTAGTAGCGCTCAATGTCATCGGCGGTGCTGCCGAAGATCCAGGGAATGTTGACCTTGTTGTTGGCTTCAGGCTGGAAGTAGTAGGTGACATGACATTGGCCACAGGTCTGGGCACCCTGCATGGCGGCGTTCTGTTCGTTGAAGGGCAGGCTGACCTTGGCCATCGCCTTCTGGGCATGGGGGCGGCTCAGGGTCAGCTTGGTGGAATCGGTTTCATGGCAATCGCTGCAGCCGACGGTGTTGCCCATCTCGGTGCCCAGGTCGGTGAAGTTCTTGCCAGAGAACCCCTCTTCACCCAGCTTGGCCATCATCCTGGGTACATCCGGCCCTTTGCAGGTCCAGCAACTGGCGGACATCCCCTTCTGGCCCTGTGCAGGCGCTACCCCGGTTCTCAGGGTTTGTGCCACGTCTGAGATGGCGAAGCGATGCCCCCTGGGGCTGTGAAACTCTTTTGCGTAGGCACTGCCTGCCCAGAGCACCACCAGTTGGGGGCGCTGAGCCAGCATATCCTCACGCTCGCCCTGGCTTTCCGTGGTCTGCCAGGACTGGTACTCCAGGGGAGCGCGCTCCTTCCAGAAGCTATTGGGGACGGCGTCGGCGGCGTGCAGGCTAAAGCTCAGGGCCGACAGCAGCAGGGGAGTGATGATGCGCATGGGGTTCTCGTTATCTTCTTCTGATTATCTGTAAATTTAGTCGAGGGTGCAGGCCTCGCCTGCACCCACTTCGCTTATCCGGGGCGTCCGTCCAGCCTGGGCTTGCTCAGCATGCCGGTATAGTGCCACAGGAACAAGCCGAAAGCGGCGGTCCACAGGCTGGCGGCCAGCCAGTGCCAGACGACGGTGTTCTCCGGCCAGAGGATGGGACCAAAGGCGCGAATCAGGGCCGCGGCCAGGATCATCATAAATCCAGGTGCCATGGCCGGGCCTTCATAGATGTTGCGGCCGGTATGACCCAGGGAGACCCGCGAGATCATCGACAGACACATGCCGCCGATGGCGCCCACCCCCACCAGATGCAGCATTTGACGCTCCACATGGGGGTTATCCAGGAACAGGGCCATCCCCAGCAGGGCCAGGGCGATGCACAGGTAGCTCAGGTGCAGCGACCACAACATGGGCTCTTTCAGGGTTTTGTGGGGGAACCAACGGGCCTGACGTACCAGTTGCAGAGCACCTGCGGCCACCAGCAGAGCCTGCAGGGCCACGCCGCTCAGGGTATGGGTGACCGAGTTGACGGCCAGCACCGCCAGGGCGATAAACAGAGGCCAGTCCAGATAGGGCAGGGGAGAGGGTTTGCCCCTCTTGATGCGGATGGCGGTGAAAAACGGCACCACCCGACCGCCCACGAAGGTGATCATCAGTGCCATCCACCAGATCATCGCCTGCCACAGGGTGGTGGAGAGCACCATGTCTCTCTGGTAGAGGGCGTAGTAGCTGTAGAGGTTGGCACCGGTGGCCAACAGCAGCAGCAGAGGGAAACCCAGGTTGCGCCACTGATGGACCTTGATGATGGAGTGGCCAATCTTGGCGGCGGTGATCAGCAGGAAGCCGGCGTCGGCCACGGCGGGCAACCACAGGGGAATGGCGGTAGGCAGCATCAGGCTGACCCGTGCCACTAGCCACAGCAAGAACACCAGGGCCAGGGGCCAACCCTTGAGGCCAGGCTGATTGGTCCAGTTCTGGGTGGCGGTCAGCAGGAACCCGGCGACGATGGCCATGGCGAACCCGAACAGCATCTCATGAGGGTGCCACCAGATGGGGATCACCGGGGTAAAGAAGCTAGGGCTCAGAATCGGCGATTGCCCTGGCAGGTACCAGACCAGCAACCACAAGGGGATCAGCAACGCGGCAGCGGCGGCGCCGGCGAGGAACATGGGACGGAAGCCGAGCCGGAACAGCGCCGGGGTCGGATCTTTGAAGTTGGGATCATCGATATTGAGCATAGGGTCACCTGCAAAATTGGGTGTCACTTTGGGCACTGTTAAGAGAAGGCCTAACTCAAACTCTAAAGATGCATTCAAAATGACAGTTATACTTTAGTGAAATACTCGGGAATGCTCAAGAGCTGTCTTAAGGGCTAGGGCAAAGTGTGAACTGGTTCACCAAGTGCCTATTACTTAAGGGGTAAATACCTCCACTCTCCCGGCCGTTGACTGAACAAATACAGGCCAGTTATGCGGCATCAGGCAATAGTTCGGCGATCTAAATTCATACTGTATTTGTATAAGGGGGTGATATTTGGTGGAAAAGTGACCGAAATGGGGCCATGTTATAGGCTTAGGGAGTAGGAAAGGCGGCAGCCATGGCGCCTCAGTTAGGGAAGCGGAACTATGACTCATGTATTTACTCACCCCGATGAGGTAAAACAACGGGTTCACATCGAACTGCCGCTGGTGGCCATCGCCGGCATTCTCACGCTGATGTTTCCGACCTGGGTGGACACCCCCCACTGGTCGCTGATTCTGTTTTGTGCCGCCCTGGGGCTGTGCTGTTTTCGCATGACTTATCAGATCTTGCGACTCATCCCCTACCTCAATACCGAGATTCAGGTGGACCCGGTAGGCTTCACCCTCACCAGTGCCGACGGCAACTTCATCCGTCACCTGTGGCAGGAGGTGGATGACGCCTACTACGACCGCACCTCTCAGGTGATGGTGGTGGAGGACGCCAGGCAGCAGCCGCTGTTTGTGGTGTCAGAGCAGATCAACGATTTCCCGGATCTTGAAAAGGCGATCCGTCAGCACGCGCTGATCTGTCTGTAGTGGAAACCAGGGGAGCATTGAGCTCCCCTTTCCTATCTAGGGCTTGATATAAACGTAGCCCTCTTCCGATTGCAGCCGGATTATCTCCAATGTGCCCGAAGGGACAAACTCAACACCGGCCAATACCTGGTCTTTGCTGAGTTCCCTGAATCGCAACGTGGAGGCGCAGAAACGGAACTGCACCCCTTTCTCCATCAGAGCCTCCACTCTGGGAGCGTAAGCCTTGTCATCCCTGTCCGCTTCCCCCTTGAGCAGGAAGTCTACGCCGCCGGCATAGGCGACCAGAGTGATCTTCATCTCCGGATTGAGGCGAAGATGATCCTGGGCCATGTAGAGGGCGAAGCGTCCCTGGGTGGGATCATCGATATGGAAGACAACCTTGGTTGGCTGGGCTAGGGCTGCCATGGGAAGCAGCAGCATGAGCAGACTGGTGCGGATGATGGTCATGGTGTTTCCTCCCCCCGCAATCGGGGCAGATGGAAGGTCACATTTAACTCTAGATAGTGTCCGGATCCGCGGCAAGGAGGAGCGGCAAAAACCGAAGCGGACCTGGATCACGCCCTGAAGTACTCGCCAAAATCACTTCAACTTTCCACAGTGTTTCCCTCAAAGCCAGTTTCTACAATGGCCCCAGCAAGGGAGCCATACGTGCCGCTGCCAACTGGCCGCGAAGGGAACCGGATGAGAGATCCGGGCTGTACCCGCAACTGTAATCGGCCCTACCAACAGGTAACGCACCGCTGAAACGCCACTGGCCCAGGCCGGGAAGGGCAGCGGAGCGCGAGTCGTAAGCCAGGAGACCTGCCCTTGCTGTCGTGCTGGATCCCGGGGCGGGCCTACCCCTGGAGCAGCCAGTCTCTGGCGCCAGCAACAGTTCAGGACATTGGCCGTCCACAGTGCCCTTGGGCACGAAAGGAAATTCACCTCCATGAAACCCCTTAAGATTGCGGCCGCCGCTGCTCTTCTTAGCGCCAACCTCTCTGCGGCGCCTCTCAATGAATCGGATCACTCCAGCGCCATTGTCCTGGCGGCTTTCGGCACCACCTATGATTCCGCGCTCAGTTCACTTCTGCAGATTCAGCAGGATGTGCAGGCGGCTTACCCGGACACTCCGGTGCATTTTGCCTTTACCTCCAACATCATTCGTAAGCGCTGGCAGGCCCGCCGTGATGATGCCCAGTACCGGGCGGCTCACCCTGAGGTCCCGGAATCCCTCTATTCGGTGAAGAACGTACTGGGCACCCTGGCGGACCTACAGGACCAGGGCTATCGCGACATTGTGGTACAGACCACCCTGCTGACCCATGGGGAGGAGTTCACCGACCTGTTGGCCTACACCGATGCCCTGGCCGGCATCGACACCGTTAAGGCCAGATGGAAGCCGTTCAACAGGATCGCCGTAGGCCGTCCCTTGATGGGCAGCTGGGGTCCGGCATTCGAATATCGGGAGGATCTGGCCAAGTTGGCCGAGTCGCTCTCGGCAGACGTGGCGATGGCGAAAGAGCAGGGCGCGGCACTGGTCTACATGGGCCACGGCAATGACCACCTGTCCACCGGTCTCTACTACGAACTTGAGGAGCTGATGAACCAGCAGTATCCCCAGGTCAGCACTTATGTGGGCCTGGTGGAGGGACACCCCGATTTCGACCGCCTCAAGTCCCGCTTGAGCGAGGATGGCGTCACCAAGGTGGTGCTCAAGCCGATGATGGTGGTGGCAGGAGACCACGCCACCAATGACATGGCCGGCGACGAAGAGGACTCATGGAAGGTTCAGCTCCTGGGCGCGGGCATCGAGGTGACGCCGGTGCTCAAGGGGCTGGGCGAAACCCCACAAGTGCGCCAGCGCTACCTGACACACCTGGCCGACGCTGCAGATGCAGCGGGCATTGTATTGAACTGATCCCTTCGCCGGGCTGAGGGTCAGCCCGGCATTTTGGAGAGCCATGATGACCTTTGAACCCAGCCCGGTGCTGGAGGGGGCCCAACTGACGCGCACCTTTGGTAAGCGCAGGGCCGTGAACGATGTCAGCTTCTCACTCGTTTCTGGCGAGTTTTGTGCTCTGTTGGGCCCCAACGGTGCGGGAAAGACCACGCTGATTAAGATGCTCACCGGGTTGTTGCAACCGGACTGTGGCGAGATTCGCTACATGGGGGAGCCCTACAGCAGCGATCGACTGGCTCTGAAGCGCCTGATTGGGGTGGTGCCTCAGCACAACAACCTGGACCGCGAGCTTAGCTGCGCCGAGAACCTTAAGGTGCATGGGCTGCTGTATGGCATGCGGGGCCAGCAGTTGAAATCCGCCGTCGATCGCAGCCTGGCCTTTGCCGAACTGATGGAGCAAAGAGAGGTGACCGCCGACAAGCTCTCCGGCGGGATGAAGCGGCGGCTGGTGATCGCCCGTGCCCTGATGCACAAGCCGAAAATCCTGTTTCTGGATGAGCCCAGTGTGGGACTGGATCCCCACAGTCGCCGCAGCATGTGGCAGTTTCTCAGCCGCATCAACCGGGATCAGGAGTGCACAATTTTGCTGACAACCCACTACCTGGAGGAGGCGGAGCGACTGGCTTCCCGGGTGCTGTTTATCGATAAGGGCAGGGTCATCGCCGACGGCGATGTCACCAGCCTGACTCGGGCCTTGGGGCCCTTTGCCCTCGAGCGTGTGGGGGAGGGCAACCGGGTGGAGTTCTTCGACAGCCGCGAGCTGGCCTTGTCCCGCCTGGGAGAGATAGAGGAGTCCGGCAGCGTGCGCCCCACCACCCTGGAGGATGCGTTTTTACAGATGACGGGCACTCGGTTGGTGACCCATGGTTGATGGCATTGTTGGAATCTATTATCGGGAGGTACGCGTGCTCTCCCGCAAGTTGCCCCGGGTGGTGCTGGCGGCGGCGGTGCCCCCCTTCCTCTACCTGATGGCCTTCGGCTTTGGTGTGGGCAAGGACTCAGTAGTTCAGGGAACCGACTACCTGAGTTTCCTGCTGCCCGGATTGCTGGCCATGGCCAGCATGAACCAGAGCTACAACATTGCCACGGAGATCAACATCAGCCGCTTCTATCTGAAGATTTTCGAGGAGTTTCTGTTGGCGCCGGTTCAGCGCTGGCAGGTGCTGGTGGCGGAGATGCTCTACGGCGTTACCCGGGGGATGATCCCGGTGGCGATCATCATGGTCTATGCGGTGCTGTGTGGCATTCAGCTGAGTTTTGGCCTGGGATTCTGGTTTTCTCTGCTGCTGCACCTGGCAGCGTTTGCCCAGATCGGTTTTATCGTGGCACTGAAGATGAAAAACCACAGGGACCAGGCGTCGATGAACGCCTTTGTCATCACCCCAATGATGTTCCTCTCCGGCACCTTCTTTCCTGTTGAGCAGATGCCACTGCTGATTCAGTGGGTCGCGACACTCTCGCCCCTGACCTACAGCGCCGATCTGCTGCGCCACGCCCTGCTGGGGCAAAGCCTCGACCTGCTGTCCATGGGGATTCTGGCGGGACTCAACCTGGCGTTGGCGGCGGTGGCGCTGCACACCCTGAAGAGGATGGAGCCTTGAGGACCCTCAGCCTGGTGTTACTGCTGCTGGCCTGCGGCGGGGCGACCCTGGCCGGTCCCCAGTGGCTGAACCCCCTGGAACTGGATGAGGTGGGCAGAGGCATAGTGACCGAGCTGCGTTTGCCCAGGGTGCTGTTTGCCGCTCTCATCGGAGCCATGCTGGGGCTCTCCGGCAGTGTCTATCAGTTGACTCTGAAAAACCCCCTGGCGGACAGCTTCACCACCGGCGCGGCGTCCTCCTCGGCACTGGGGGCGGTGCTGGCCATCGCCCTGGGCGTGCCGGGCCACTGGGTCGCTTTGTGCGCCTTTGCCACCGGACTGGGCGGCCTTGGCCTGGTGTATCGCCTGTCCCAGACCCGGGGGCGCATCAATCCCATCACCATGATCCTGGCCGGGGTGGTGATGAACATTGTCGCCTCCGCCATCATCAGCTTCTCCAAGTACTACTTCGAGGACTCCCTCAATGCCATTGTCTACTGGCTGATGGGAGGGATCTTCCTGGTGAGCTGGGACAGGCTGGTGTTGTGTGCCGCTCTGCTGGCCGGGGTCTATCTCTTCCTCAGCCGCCGGGCCCAGGCGCTGAACCTGCTCAGCCTGGATGAGGCGTCGGCTCAGAGTCTGGGCGTCAACGTCAAGCAGCTGCGCAGTTGGGCCTTTGTCCTCTCTACCCTGATGGTGTCGGTGGCGGTGAGCTTCTCCGGCATCATCGGCTTCGTCGGGCTGATTGTGCCCCATGTGGCCCGCAGTCTGTTCGGCAGTGACATGAAACTCAACCTGTTCTATTCGGCGGTGATGGGCAGTGGCCTGCTGGTGGCCTCCGACGCCCTGTCTCGCACGGTGATCCCCGGTGGCGCCGAGCTGCCGGTGGGGATCATCACCGCCATCTTAGGCGGCGGATTCTTCTTCTATCTGCTTCAAACCCGTCGCGAGGCACTGTGGCATGGCTGAGATCCTACTGACTCAACTGTCGTTTCACCGCTCCGGTTTCCAGCTGGAGCTCGACCACCTGGTGATTGCACCGGGAGAGAAGGTGGCCCTGATGGGCGAGAACGGCTGCGGCAAAAGCACCCTGTTGTCCCTGATGACTGGCCTGACCCAGCCCCGGGCGGGCAGTATCGCCTATGGCGGCCGCGAGCTGGCAGCGATCCCTTTCGGCGAGCGCGCTCAGACCTTCTCCCTGCTGGCCCAGTTCTCCGAGGTCTCCTTCCCCTTTACCGTGGAGGAGGTGGCCCTGATGGGGCGTTTTGCCCACCTGGGGCCCCAGGGCTACAGCCAGGAGGACCGGGCACTCAGCCTCAGCAACCTGGAGCGGGTGGACATGCTGAGGTATCGCCATCGCAGCTACGGAGAGCTGTCCGGTGGTGAGCAGAGGCGGGTGATGCTGGCCCGCGTGCTGAACCAGCAGACGCCGGTGATCTTTCTTGATGAGCCCAGCGCCAGCCTGGATGTGCGCCATACCCTGGAAATCTTTGCCCATCTGGCCAGCCTGGATGCCACCGTGGTGACTGCGGTGCACGACATCAATCTGGCTTATGACCATTTTGACCGCTTCCTGTTTTTCAAGCAGGGGCAGTTGCTGTTTGACGTACCCCGAGCAGGGGTGACTCCGGAAATATTATCAGAGGTGTACGATGTATCGGTGTCTGTGGATTCTCGCGCTTTTGCTTTTCGCCGCCACCGCCCAGGCCCATGAGCGGGTGGTGCTGCTGGCACCGGCGGCGGGGGATCTGTTTCAGCGGCTGGGGCAGGCCCACAAGGTGGTGGGCGTCACCCGGTCCAACGAGGATTTTCCCCATGCCCTTAAAGTGGGCAGTCACATCAAGCCCAACCTGGAGCTGGTGCGCAGCCTCAATCCGGACCTGATTGTGCTGGGCTCGGAGCGCTTTTTCAGCTCAGAGATGCAGAGCCTGGTGGGGGCGAAAATCCTGATCTATAACCCGGTGACCCTGGACGGGGTACTCAGTGGGGTGACGGAGCTGGGTCAGGCCCTGGAGTGTCAGCCCAGGGCTGCCCGGCTTGTTGCCGAGCTCAGCGCCTTGCGAGCGCAACTGCGGCCTGTGCCCAGGGCCCCTGGAGTGATCTTTGAGGTTACCGAGATGCCCCTGACCATTGCAGGTCGGGGCAACATTGTCGCCGACATCATCAAGGCCGCCGGGGGAGAGTTGTTGGCCCCCTCCAGTCGCAAACTGATCAAGTTCAGTCCGGAAGCGGTGCTGATGAATCGCCCGGATCTCTACCTCTATCAGGTGGGCCCGATGAACCGCAGTCCCTCAAAGCCTTTGAGCCGGCCCCACTACGCCAGACTCAAGGCGAAAGAGGTCGTGGTGGATCAGCTCGCTTTCTCCCGGGCCAATGGCCACTCCTTTGACCTGGCCCTGGAGCTTAACCGCCTGTTTTTGGACGAGGAGTCTTCGCTGAAGCCCAATTTGTAGACAGAATTCGGTTCGCCCAGGCTGATCAGCTTCACGGGCAAAAATCACTTCAACTTTCCACAGTGTTTCTGACAGACGGGCTCTCTAGACTGGGCACAGTTCAAGGGGCCCGCAAGAGGGCGGCCCGTCTCCAAAATCGGAGCCGGGCAGGGGGAACCGGATCGAAATTCCGGGCTGTACCCGCAACTGTAGTCAGCATCGCTGAAAGCCAGAATACCCACCTCGAACCTTGACGCTAAACGCCAGGCGGGCCTACCCGGCAGTAGTGAGAGATCATTGCACCCGCCCCCTGTCGTTGAGCTTCCAAAGATTCTAGTGGAACGCTTCAAGTGACCAATACACAACAATCGCCATCCGCCGCCGGGGTCACCCGAATCCGCAAGAGCCGCCACCGGGGTGAGCTCAGACGGGGCTACACAACAGGCGCCTGCGCAACCGCCGCGTCCCTGGCTGCCCTGCAGTGGTTGTGTGGTGGCGAATCCTCTGCACCTGAGCGGGTCACCATCCAGCTGCCCATTGGCGAGCAGGCCAGTTTCGACGTCATTCCCCAATGTCTTGAACCGGGCCGCGCATGCTGTGCGGTGATCAAGGATGCGGGGGACGATCCCGACTGCACCCACGGGGCGGCCATCACCGCCACCGTGCAACTGGAAGATCAGCCTGGCATCCGCTTCGAAGCGGGGGAGGGAGTGGCCATTGTGACCCTGCCTGGACTGGAGTTGGCGGTGGGGGAGCCGGCCATCAACCCGGTGCCCCGCAAGATGATGCGTGAGCACCTGCTGCCTCTGCTTCAGCAATCCGGGCTGTCCGGAGCCCGGGTGTCCGTCAGCATCCCCGGCGGGGAGGCCCTGGCGGAGCAAACCATAGGCCGTCGCCTGGGACTCATCGGTGGCCTGTCCATTCTGGGTACAAGAGGCACGGTCAATCCCTACTCCACCTCCGCCTATGCCGCATCGGTTCGCCAGAGTATCCAGGTGGCCCGCGCCCAGGGATTGTCGCAGGTGGTGTTGACCACAGGCAGTCGCACCGAAAAGGCGGCCATGTCGCACCATCCGGATCTCACCGACACCGCCTTTATTCAGGTGGGGGATTTTACCGGAGTGGGCCTGCGCGCCAGCACCCGCTACGGGGTTCGGCGGCTGGAGCTGGTGACCATGATCGGCAAGCTGTGCAAGCTGGTCTCCGGCACCATGATGACCCATGTCAGTGGCCGCCCCATCGATTTTGACCTCATGGCCAGCCTGGCCGCAGACCACTGTCAGGACAAGGCGGTCATTGACCAGATTCGTCAGGCCAATACCGGCCGCCACATCCTGGATCTGGTTCGTGGGGTGTTACCCCAATCCTATCTGCAATCCCTCTGCGCCGAGGCCGCCCGCCACTGCGCCGATTATTCCCACAACGCCTTTTCGGTGAGTGTTCGCCTGGTGGACTTCGACGGTTCCACCCTGGCCTGCGCCCGCCATGGAGAGCCTCAATGAGTGCCATGCAACAACTGACCGCCCAGGGGCGGCAAATCGAGTCTGACTCTTTCGCCATCATCGATCAGGAGGTGGCACACATGGGGGGTCACCCCTTCACCCCTGGTCAGTGGAATGTGGTGCGGCGCGCCATTCACACCACTGGAGACTTTGAGTTTAAAGAGTTGTTCCAGTTTTCCCAGGACGCGGTGGAGGCCGGAGTCCAGGCCCTGCGCCGTGGCTGCAACATCATCTCCGACGTCACCATGATCACCGCCGGTGTCAGCCCGGTGCGCAGCGAGCGCTTTGGCGTCACCTGTCAGTGCTTCATCAGCCATCCCCAGGTGATCGAACGGGCCAGGGAGCAGGGGATCACCAGAGCCATCGAATCCATGCGTTTTGCCCGGGACCAGGGACTGCTCGATGGCGCCATCGTCGGCGTGGGCAATGCCCCCACTGCACTGTTTGAAGTGCTTCGCATGGTCGAGGCCGGCGAGGCCAAACCCGCCCTGATCATCGGCATTCCCGTGGGCTTTGTCCGTGCCGACGAATCCAAAGATGCCCTGGTGGCTCAGAGCGGGGTGCCTTACATCGCCTCTGTGGGCCGTAAAGGGGGCAGCCCCCTGGTGGTGTCCACCCTGCATGCCCTGATGGTGGAGGCGGCACAGTGAAAGGGCGCATCCGGGTCATTGGCGTCGGCGATGATGGCTGCCTTAGCCTGACCAGCCGCGCCATCAATGCGGTGGCCGAAACCGAGGTGCTGGCCGGTGCCAGCCGCCATCTGGCCTTCTTTCCCCAGTTTCAGGGAGAGCGGCTGAAACTGACTACCCCCATTGAGGGCTACCTGCAGGCCATCTCCGAGTCGGCCCAGCAGAGGGATGTTTGTGTGCTGGCCTCAGGCGATCCCATGTTCTTCGGCATCGGCAGCCGCATCAAAACCTTCCTCGATGGCCTGGAGCAGCCTCCGGAGTTGGAGATTATTCCCAGCCTCAGTGCTATGCAACTGGCCTGTGCCCGACTTGGCTGGGCCAGTCAGGAGACCGGCCTGCTGTCGGTGCATGGCCGACCCCTGGCCGGTTTGGTGGCCAGGCTTCAGCAGGGCGGGCGTTTCGTCCTGCTCACCGATGCCGAGCACAACCCCAAGAGCGTGGCTCAACACCTGCTGGAGTTCGGGGAAACCCACTGGCGGGTTCACCTGTGCGAAGCCCTGGGCGGGGTCAACGAGCGGGTGCGCAGCTTCAGTGTCGAGGAACTGACCCAGGGGAAGGCCGAGCCTGTTCAGCCTCTGAATCTGATGATGCTGGAGCGCACAGACGCTCTGCGCTGGGGCGGGTATCCCGGTCACTGTCCGGATGACGCCTACGCCAAGCGCACCCCAGACAGGGGGCTGATCACCAAGGCGCCGGTTCGGGCGGTGGCGGTGGCCAACCTCAGGGTTCAACCGGATTCCGTGGTGTGGGACCTGGGCGCCGGTTCCGGCTCCATCGGCATCGAAGCCGCCAAGCAGGCCTGGCAGGGTCAGGTGTACGCGGTGGAGTGCAATGACCAATGTTATCCCACCCTGGAGGCAAACCGCTTTGCCCACAGGGTGGACAACCTCACCTTAATCAAGGGGCGGGCGCCCCAGGCTCTGGAGCAACTGCCCGACCCCGACGCCGTGTTCTGTGGCGGCAGCCGCGGAGAGATGAAGGCCATCTTCGAGTTGGCCCTGGCCAGACTCAAACCCGGAGGCCGGCTGGTGTTCAGCGCGGTCACCCTAGAGAGCCTCAGCGAGCTGCACCAACTGTGCCGTGACGCCGGCGTCGATGCCCAGGTGTTGATGCTCTCTGCCGCCCACGGTCAGAGCCTGGCGCACTACACCCGATACCAGGGGGATAACCCCATTCATCTGTTTACCATTGAAAAGAGGGCCAAAGGCCAATGAACAAAACGGGAAAACTCTACGCCATTGGTGTTGGCCCAGGCGCCGGCGATCTGATGACTCTGCGCAGCCTGCGCCTGATGCAGTCGCTGGATGTGATCGCCATTCCTGAAAAGAACAAAGGCCAGGCAGACTCCTTTGCCTGGGCCATTGCCCAGCAGGAGCTGGATGCCGAGAGCATGCGCGGTGAAGCGCTCTATCTGTGGTTTCCCATGACTCGAGATGTCTCCATCACCGTCCCCGCCTGGGAGGCGGCCGCCGAGGCTCTGGTCAGTCGACTGCAGGCGGGGCTGGACGTGGGCTTCATCACCGAGGGGGACCCGTCGGTATTCAGCACCTGGGCCTACCTTCAGGAGGAGCTGGCAGAGCGCCTGCCCGACCTGCAGGTGGAAGTGGTGCCTGCGGTAAGCTCCATCACCGCGGTGCCTGCGGCCACCACCATCCCTCTGGCCGATGGCGAGGAGCGATTCTGCGTGGTGCCGGCGACCTACGGCATCGAGATGCTGCCCAAGCTGATTGAGGAGTTCGACACCATCATCCTCATCAAGGCCGGGCGTATGGTCAAGCCGCTGATTGAGATGCTGGAGCCCATGGGGCTGCTGCACTGCGCCACCTATGTCTCCCACGCCACTGGCGAGAATCAGCAGGTGTACCGGGATCTGCGAGAGGTGCCCGAGGAGCATCGCTACTTCGCCATGGTTCAGCTCTCCATTCGCGGCCGTAAGGGCATCCTGCGTCGGGGCCAGCAATGAGCCGAATTGCCATCCATGCCATCACCCGCAAAGGCGCAGAGCTGGGGCAAAAGCTGATTGCTCAGTTGCCCGGTGCGCGTTTGTTTGTGCTGGACAGGCAGGGTGACTGGGGCGGCGAGCAGGCGCTCAGCCTGCCTCTGGCGGAACACCTAAAGCAGCAGTTTGGCTCCTACGACCATCACCTGTTCCTGTTCAGTGCCGGCATCGCCACCCGCATGTTGGCCCCGCTGCTTCAGGACAAACGGCAGGACCCCGGTGTGGTGTGCATCGATGAAAATGCCCACTTTGCCATCCCTGTGCTCAGTGGTCACCGAGGGGGTGCCAACCAGATGGCGATACGGGTCGCCGCGCTGTTAGGCGCCACCGCCACCCTTACCACGGCCTCCGACAGCTCAGGGCTTATCTCAGTCGACACCCTGGGTGAGCCCTTCGGCTGGCACCTCGACCCTGACTGCGAAGACGACCTGACTCGGGTGGCCAGCGCCGTGGTCAACCATCGTCCCACCCTAATCTGGCAGCAGGGGGGAGAGAAAGCCTGGTGGCAGGGGCAGGAGCCCATGCCCGAGCACCTCAAGGTCAGCGAATCAGCCGAGTTGCCGCCGGTGGAAGCCATGGACGCGGCGGTGGTGATCAGCCGCAGCCGCACATTGCCCAAGCTGACCCTGCCGGTGGCGCTGTGGCGCCCCAGGGATCTGGTGCTCGGCATCGGTTGCGATCGCAACACCCCCCAGGCGGTGATAGAGCAGGGCATCGAGGCATTTTTGCAGGCCCACAACCTGCACCCGCAATCGCTAGCGCGTTTCGCCTCCATCGACCTTAAGGCCGATGAAGTGGGGATCCTGGGTGCGGCCCAAAACCTTGAACTGCCCTTTGAATGTTTCGGCGCCGACACCCTCAGAGACGTCAAGGGCGTTGAAAACCCATCGGATACCGTCCTGCGCTGCATCGGAGTGTCGTCCGTTGCCGAGGCCGCCTGTCTGCACAGCAGTGGCGCTGACAAGTTGCTGGTGCCCAAATTCAAATACCAGGGGCAGGGGTACAACCTGACCCTGGCCGCCTGTGTCATCCCCTTTGAGGAGCCCCTGGCTCGCAGGGCAATGAAGAACTTTGTCTCCGGGCCTTCGCGCACTCGCGCCAGTCACAAAGGCCTGGCCACAGGTGGGGCGCCGAAACCCGTGCGCCATTACCGCCATCACCTGGTGGTGTGCGAGGGCGGCCGTTGCCAGCAGTCCGGTGCCGATGGTTTGGCCCATCAGCTGCGGCAGATCCTCAAGGAGATGAACCTCTCCAAGGGCCAAAACCGCATCAAGGTGACCCGAAGCCATTGCGCCGGAGCCTGTCGCCAGCGGGCCACGGCGGTGATCTACGCCAGAGGTGTGGATGTGAATCACAGCCAGTGGCTGCAATCCCTGGAAGGGTTCTCCAAAGAGCAGTGGCAAAGAGTGTTCCAGGCCCTTAGTGAGGGGCGGGCCCTGGCTGAGGTGGTGCCTGCCCAGAGCCTGGCCACCATGGAGCCCTGCCCGTGATGCCCCGGGTACCGGCAAACCCATTGAACAGTGGTCTGCTGATTGGCAGCGGTCCACACAGAGAAATAAACCTGATTTGAGGAGGCACCACCATGAGTGGTCACCTGAGTATTGTGGGCATCGGCCCCGGCTCTCTGGAGCTGTTAACCCCCATGGCGTCTCTGGCCATCAAAGAAGCCGACCTGGTCGTAGGCTACAAGCCCTACCTGGATATGATTCGTCCCCTGCTGGGATGTCAGGAAACCAGTGCCAGTGGCATGACCCGGGAAGTGGACAGAGCCTCCCTCGCCGTCGAGGCAGCCTTGTCCGGCAGACGGGTGGCCATCATCTCCAGTGGTGATGCGGGGATCTACGCCATGGGGCCTCTGGTGTATGAATTACTGGCAGAGAAGGGTTGGCGCGGCAACGACGATCTGCCGGTACAGATGATCCCAGGCGTCACCGCAGCCAACTCCTGTGCGTCCCTGGTTGGGGTGCCTTTGGGCCATGATGCCTGCACCATCTCTCTGTCGGACCTGCTGACCCCCTGGAGCCTGATTCGTCAGCGCATCGAGGGGGCGGCCATGGCGGACTTTGCCATCACCTTCTACAACCCCAGATCCCGCCGCCGTACCCAACAAATTATCGAAGCGCAGCAGATCCTGCTCAAGCACCGTAGCGGGGATACGCCGGTCGCCGTCGTGGACAACGCCTATCGACCGGAGCAATCGGTGCAGCTCTCCACCCTGGACAGCTTTACCGATCTGGAGTTCGGCATGACCGCCGCCGTGGTGGTGGGCAACAGTCAGAGCTACCGATTTGCCGATCTCATCATCACCCCTCGCGGGTACAGCAAGAAGTACGACTTGAACGATGGCTCCGTGAAGGCGGGCCAGAAGCGGGGACGCTCCCTGGACGAAACTCAATTGGAGGTATCAGCATGACCGTATTTTTCATTGGCGCCGGCCCAGGCGATCCGGATCTTATTACCGTCAAGGGTGCCCGCCTGGTGGAGTCCTGCCCCGTGGTGCTCTACACCGGATCTCTGGTGCCCAAAGAGGTGGTAGCCCGTGCCCGGGAAGATGCCCTGGTGCTCAGCTCCGAAAACATGGACTTGGATGAGATCATCCAGGTGTGCGTCGATGCCCAAGAGAAGGGTCAGGATGTGGCCCGGGTCCAGACCGGGGATCTCTCCATCTACAGCTCCCTGGCAGAGACCACCCGCAGGCTGGACAAGCTGAACATCGACTGGAAGGTGGTGCCTGGAGTGAGCTCATTCCAGGCGTCGGCGGCGGCGCTGGGTCAGGAGCTGACCCTGCCTGAGCAGTGCCAGACCATCATCCTCAGCCGGGCATCCGGTCGCACCCCGGTGCCGGAGAAGGAAAACCTCAAGTCTCTGGCCGAGCATGAAGCCACCCTGTGCCTGTTCCTCTCTGCCAGCCTGATCCGCAAGGTGGCCAGGGAGCTCAAGGAGGTCTATCCGGGAAGCTGGCCGGTGGCGGTGGTGGAGAAAGCCTCCCACCCCGAGCAGCGTATTCTGCGTGGCACCCTGGACACCATAGTGGAGCAGGTCGAAGGTGCCGGGATCCGCGCGACGGCGATGATCATCGTCTCAAAGGTGCTGGATACCACAGAGTTTCGGGACTCGCGCCTCTACGCCGCCGAGTTTACCCATGGCTTTCGCCGGGCGCGGATCACCGACGCGGAGGTCAGTCATGACTAAGCCGGGAAAGGTCTATCTGGCGGGAGCCGGCCCAGGTGACCCTGGCCTGTTGACCCGCCGCGCCCATGAACTGATGCATCTGTGTGACGTGGTCTGCTATGACCTGCTTATTGATGCGGCGGTGCTCTCACTGGTGCCTGCGGGCACCACCATGATCCCCGTGGGGTACCGGGGCTACTGCGGCACCAGCATCGAGTATGGTATGCACCCCGAAGTGGTGGAGCAGGCACTGGCCGGGCGCAGTGTGCTGCGCCTGAAGGCCGGCGATCCCTTCATCTTCGGCCGCGCCACCGAAGAGTGTCGCTGTTTGCAGCATCATGGCATCGACTATGAGGTGGTGCCCGGCATCAGCTCGGCATTGGGGGCGGCGGCCTACGCCGGTTTTCCGCTGACCAGCAATGGCATGGCATCTGATGTGACCTTTGCCAGCGGCCACAGGGCATCCACCACCATCAGCAACTGGGCGGCGATGGGCCAGAGCTCAGGCACCCTGGTGCTCTACATGGGGGCGAAAAAACTGGCTCAGCATGCCAGGGAACTGATAGAGAGAGGCAGGGACCCAGGCACGCCGGTGGCGGTGATCGCAGCCGCCACCAGTCATAAGCAGCGAATGATCACCGCAGAACTGAAGCAGATAGGTGAGCGCATTGCCGACTTTGATAATGGGGATCCCATGTTGGTGGTGATGGGGCAGGTGGTGTCCTTGTCTGAAGAGCTGGACTGGCGAGGCAAACTGCCTCTCAGCGGGGTTCAGGTGCTCGATTGCGGTGGGGACTCTGCTCTGTTGGAGTCCATGCGCCAGCAGGGCGCAGTAGTGGTTCAGGCGCCTCAGATTGAACAGAGCGTTGCACTGGATGAGCCAGGTTGGCACAAGTTGCTGGCAGCCAAGGAACTGTGGCTGGACAGCCGGGAAGCGGCTCAGAGCCTGTACCGCCTTTGTCTGGAGCAGCAGTTGGACTGCCGTCATTGGCATTGGCGGCTGTCGGGCACTGAGCAGGCCTGTCATTGGATGGCGCAACAGGGGCTGTTCATCAATCAGGCGGAAGAGCCCGTTTCAGAGGCTTTGAGCATCACCAAGTATGCCTCTGAAGGCTTGTGCCTGCGTCAGGTCCGCGTGATTGAGCCTGTTTACCCCTTGGTTCAGGCTTCCATGGTTACCGCTGAGGAGGAGAAGGCGTTCCACTATCTGGTGGAGCATGATCTCTTGAGCCCCGATGCCCTGGTGTTCAGCGGTTGTGAACGGGTGCGTTCTGAGGCGCAGCGCCTTGGCTTCAGGGTCAACGATGCGGCACCAGAGGCCAGCCGCGTGGCAGCCTAGATTCTTACGCGGACTGCTGCTGTGGCATCAGTCCGCGCATCTCCTCCAATCGCCACACCTGGCCATTATCCGGCAAAGGAGGCACGCCGCTCCAAGGGGGGATGCCCCATGCCAGGCTCAGGGCAATCTTAAGCCACTCACCGTGACCCACCACCAGAATGCGCGTATCGCCGTGCATCTGGCGCATCTCAGTCCAGAACGCACTGATTCGATAAGCTACCTCGGATGCGGCTTCGGAGCCGGGTATGGCCATGCAGTCCTGTTGCTCCCTGTGGGTGTAAGCCTGCCACCATTTTGGATGAGTGGTTCTGTCCAGCCCTTGCAGGGCGCCAAAGCAGCGTTCGTTAAGCAGGGGCGAGGTCAGCACAGGCACAGAGAGGGCGAGGTTGGCCAGTTCGGCACTGTGCCGGGCACGGCCGAGTTCGCTGCAGTAGATCAGCTGGGGTGCATGGAGGGCGGCCAGACGGCCGCTGTCACGAGCCTGGTCTTTGCCAGTTTCTGTAAGCGGGCTGTCAAAAGTGCCTTGCAAGGTGCCCAGTTCATTCCACTGGGTTCTGCCGTGGCGGCAGTAGATAAGGGACATGAGAGGTCTCCAACTTCAGACCCGACAGTACACCAGTCCCTGGTGTGTGATGACAATGTTACTTTCCACAGTAGTTTTCCATTGGTGATGCAGCTCTCACGCAGATGTGGATGGTTGCCTGTTTAAATCATGCGTTTCGTATCAAACTTTTCGCCAAATCCGTGATGAGAGATGTTTTGTTATCGACTGGTAGCGTTTTCTGGCTGCAAAACAGACAATCGAGCCTGATTTAGTGAAAATATGTGACAAATGCCAGTTCCAATTGAGTCTGTAATGAGTAAGATGATTTGTGAACTTAACTACAATTCTACGGTGTTAGGTTCATTATCATTTCCCTGCAAAAGGCGGCGTCTCATCAGCGCTGCCTTTTTTTATCTTCGCTCCAGCCCGCGCCGGTGTTGAGTTTGTGTGTTCAGAATTCCTGAAGTTTATATCGCAAATTTCTAATGCGCCTGTGGATGGATTGCCGTGCTGATCTGCTGTGCTCGCCCTGTAACTTAATTACACTTTTGCGATTGAAAATTAAGCTCAATGACGGCATGCCATACAAGGCGTTAACATTAAATTTTGCCGATTCAGCCGTTTTGGTGGTTTTTGACGAGTTGGTTGTAAGTTCTTTTAAAGAAGCGTGCAAAGTAGGTTTTTACTCTCTGTGTTCCTCATTACCTGCCACCCATTACGTCACTAGGCGGGGCGTCCCCCGGACGGCGGATGCGCCTACAATAATGGCCCCTAAGGGGATATTCTGAAGAGAGAGAACTGGTTACCCGGGGATTGAAGGCCTTGGTGCGGTGTCTGTGGAGCGCCTTTTTCTCTTTGGTGGGGGAGGCGGGCTCAACACCAGATCACTCTCAAACAGTGAGGGCAGTATGCAACTTGTGGATTTCTCTCAGGCTGAAGAAGCCAGCAGGTGGCGCGCCATCAATGATGGCGTGATGGGGGGCGTGTCTCAAAGCCAGATGGTGGCCATCGAGCAGGGGTGCCGTTTTGAAGGCGTGGTCTCCCTGGACAATGGCGGAGGTTTTGCCTCCATGCGCCGCCCCCTGGTATTGCCTGAGGGGTGCCGCGCTCTGAGGTTGACGCACAGGGGAGACGGCAACAGCTATCAGCTCAGGCTGAAGATGGATGGCTTATACGACGGGGTGCTCTACGTAGCCGGTTTTGCGACTCAGCCGGGCAGGGAAGAGGTGATTGAACTGCCCCTGAGCGAGTTCGAGCCGAGGTTTCGCGGTCGCGCCGTTGCCGGAGCCGAACCTCTGGATGAGAGCCGGGTCGAGCAGCTTGGGTTGCTGATGGGGCAGGGCCAAAGTGGTCCCTTTGCCCTCAATCTGTATCAATTGACGGCAGTGAGTCAGCTTCAGAGCAGCTGAGCGCAAGCTCGGACAAGCCCCAGCTATTTGTGATGTTTTTTTATGCAAGAGGATTGCTCCTTTTCTCAAACTCGGTAGTGTAAATAGAGAAAGGCACTGATAGCCAAGCCACGGAGGGCCTATGAGAAACTATCAGTTGACCCCGGACCAGCGCCGTCTGTTCTCCAGACAGGGCTTCCTGCGCCTGCCCGGGTCATTTCCCCCCCACCTGGTTCGTCGTTGGCGCCAGGTAGCGGACCATCTCGAGCAGCAGGCCCTGGAGGTGCACAGTCAGGGATTGCATGGCCGGGATTTCTGTGTCGTTGAGGACCGTGTGGGTCCCAGATTGATGCGATACGACAACCTGCTTGCCCACGCCTCTGAGCTGTTGATTGAGACTCTGGCCTGTCCTGCCATGATGGCACTGGCCAGAGAGTTGTGTGGCCCGGGAGCGGTTCCCCTGCACGCAGATCTGCTCTACAAACATCAGCACCCCCATCCGGTGATCAATTGGCACCAGGGCGCTCAGCACGACAGGCGTTTTCCCTATCTCAATATCGGCCTCTATCTGGATGACGCTGACCAGGGGGATGGCTGTTTGCGCTACGTGCCGGGTACCCAGCACGGCGCCCAGCCCATTGAAGCCCTGTCGGAGCACTATGGCTGGTCGCCCCCAGGCGTCGTGGAGCAACCGGCCCGGGCCGGGGACATCCTGGTGCAGGACATGATGATCCTTCATGGCTCACAGCCTAAGCGTTCTGAAGGGGTGCGACGCACCCTCTATGTGGAGGTGCGTCCCTGGCAGGCAGTGATGGAGAGTGGTTCCCAGTCCTCCCAATGGGCCGACCTGAGGCGACGCTGGATGAGTCAGGTGCTGGCCAGAGCCGATGAAGCCGACTGGCCGCTCGACTGGGGGCAATATCCCCGGAAGGAGGAGGCGCTGTCGGAACTGGTGTCTGAGATAGAGGCCTGCTGGGAGCCGCCATTGCCGGCGGTCTGGGCCAGCCGGGATGTCTATCATCCCGAGTACCCGGTTCCTTCGGATCTGCGGCCACAAGAGCACAAAACCGAGATGAGGCAGCTTGTCACCTAGCAGCATCTGCCCGCAGATTGTGGGCAAAATATGGGCAAGCCGAGTTGTTGTTAAACGTTATCATTTCTCTATTACATTTATATAGCGTCGGTTTGGTCTACGCTTAAAACAGAACAGGGACGTATAAGGAGGTGTCTATGAGCGTGGATGCAGTTGCTTTCATTGGCGGCATCGCCATTGGATGCCTGTTTGCTCTGATACTGTGTAATGCACTGGCTCTCAGTAGCAAAGGGCAACACAGGCCCGAAACCAGCAGGGATAGCGGGATTCGGCAACACCTGGAAGAGTATCGGCGCAAACTGAATCAGATCAGTGCGGAGAATCAGCTGCTCAGGCAGCGTATTCAGGAACTGGAGTTCGAGGTGGAACCCCTTCGCCAACCTGGCCAGGTGTTCAGAGGGGACCCCCTCGATGTCTCGTTCAAAGTGAAATCCGTCAGATGAAAAAGGGGGCTAAACGCCCCCTTTTTCGTTTACAGTTTGAACTGATTGATAAGTTTGCTCAGGGTGTTCGACTGCTGAGCCATCGCCTCTCCTGCCGACGCGGCCCTGTGGGTTCTCTGGCTGGTTTCGGCAACGATCTCATTGATGTTATTTACGTTCTTATTGATCTCATTGGAGACCGCCGATTGCTCGCTGGCGGCGCTGGCGATCTGCATGTTCATCTCTGTGATGCTGCTGACCGCCTCGCTGATCTGCCCCAGTGCCTGATCGGCGTCGGCGGCAAGGGCGACGCACTGTTCCGAGGTGGCGCGGCTATTGTCCATAACCGACACCGCCTTGGCAGACTGTCCCTGCAGCTGCTCAATCATCTGCTGAATCTCCTGGGTCGATGTCTGGGTGCGGCTGGCCAGGGTGCGCACCTCATCGGCCACCACCGCAAAGCCGCGGCCTTGCTCTCCTGCACGGGCCGCTTCAATGGCAGCGTTCAGAGCCAGAAGGTTAGTTTGCTCTGCAATGTTGCGGATCACCTCCAGTACCCCGTCGATGCGTCCGGTCTCCAACTCCAGATCCCGGATGACGGTGACGGCGCCGTCGATCTCCGATGAGAGGCGATGGATGCTGTCGGACACCGATGTGACCACGGCCTTACCACCATCGGTGGCCTTGTTGGCGTTTTGCGCCGAATCTGCCGCCAGGGTGGCATTCTGAGCCACCTCGTCGACCGTGGCGCTCATCTGGTTCATGGCGGTGGCAGCCTGCTCGGTCTCCTGCAGCTGTTTGTCCATCCCTGCCTGGGTTTCGCCGGTGATGGACGCCAGTTGTTGCGCCGAGCTGTCCAGCTGCCCAGCCACGCCGGTGACCTCGCTGATGGTGCTGTGCACCTTGGCGGCGAAGCGGTTGAAGGCACGGGCGAGATCCGCCAGTTCGTCGTGGCCCTTGTCATCGAGCCTCAGGGTTAGGTCTCCGTCGCCGTCGGCGATGTTGGCCATGGTGGCCGTGGTAGCCTCGATGGGCTGGGTAATGCCCCGGCCAATGAACCAGGCGACGCCGATGCCGATGGCAAGGGCTGCCAACCCTGCCAGGATCACCGTATTGCGCATCTGGGTTACCAGTGCCAGGTTTTCGCTGCGATCCATCACCACCTCGAGCACGCCCATGGGTTTCCCCGAGTAATCGCTGATGCTGTGCAGATAGACGGCGACAGGGGCGCCTTCCAGCTCCGATTGCAACACCTGAGGTTGGCCATTAAAGGCCTGGGCCAGTTGAGCGTCTGAACCCAGGCGGCGTTCTCCCAGGGTGGAGCCAAAGGGCTTCCAGTTGTTGCCATCCGGGAGGTGCAGGGCAATCTCTACCCCATGGGTCTGTTTGAACCGGTCAAAGAACGCCTGACCGAAGGAGAGGCCGAACTCCACAGAACCCAGATGCTGGCCCTGGTAGGAGACGGGCACCACACCGCGAATGCCGATGCCGGCAACGCCTCGCTCCAGTCCCATCATGGGGGAGCGATTGGTGTTGGTCTCTACCACTGTATGGCGGAAAGAGGAGAGGTCATCGCCGAACTTGGCGGGTTTGTGCACTCTCAGGAAGGAGGTCGCCGGAGGGTTATGGAACTGGAACTGGCGGGCGCCATAATCCTGCTTCATCACCTTGAAGATGGGTAGGGTTGCCTGGGCCAGGGTGTCCCTGTCCTGCTGGGCGAAAGCCTGCTGGAATTGCGGCGTCAGTGATACCACGGTCGCCAGCGCCTGGGCAAGGCGACCCGAGGCGTTGAGTTCGGTGATAGCGGTTTCGTTGAGCTCCTTAAGCTGCTTGAGCTCAGCTGAGTCTATGGCTTTGGAAAACTGAACGATAATAAGCGGCAGGATAAAGGCCATCAGCAGAGAGACGAGCAAGCTGATGCCGATGATGATGCGGTTCTTGATGTTGGGCTTTCTTAACATGAAGGACTCCGTTAGTTCTTCAGGCGGCAGAGCACCGTCAGAGGCTCAGGATTTATGTTTGTTTATGGCTTCAGATTAGCGACAGAAGGTGGCGGGAATATGGGAGCAAGAGCATGTTTCTTTGATGTTTTTTTTCGGTGTCGCCAAAGTGGGATCCCTGGCCAAGTTCTTCATTGAGGCGGAAAGAGAATCTTTTCTGGTTGGCTCTGTGTTGATGCCTGAAACGGAGCCTGGAAAGGTTATTGTTTTGGCGGGAAATTGTGCCGGGCTTGCTCCTCACATACACTGAGGTGACACGGGTCTGATAAGGAGCAGGGATGAACCAGTTTTTATATAAGTTGAGGCCACTTAGGCCGGAGATGCTCAGTCAGGGGCCAACCCCCCAGGAAGCCAGTGCGGTGGAGGCGCATTTTGCCTATCTCAGCCGCCTCAAGGATGAGGGCAAAGTGGCCATGGCGGGGCGCACCTTGACCGAAGATGAGCACACCTTTGGCATTGTCATTGTGCTGGCAGAAACTCAAGAGGAAGCCCTGAAGCTGATGGAGTTCGACCCTGCCGTCTCCGAAGGGGTCATGGGGGCCGAACTCTTCCCGTTTCGGGTTGCCCTATGGGGAGAAGATCCTCGCTAGTCCGTGGTGCTATTGTCTTTGAGCTAGAAAGGCCAGAGCAGGAACAGTCCCATGCCTGCGGCAATGGCGACCAGGGCATTGGCACCATACCTGGCCAGCACAGCCACCAGCAGGCCGCAGGCCAGGTAGGGGTTGTGCCAGTGGAGGTCGATGCTCTGCTCCCTGATGAAGATCAGCGGGGCGGCGATGGCGCTCAGTACCGCCGGGGCGCTGTAACTGAGCAGCTGCTGGCTACGTCGTCCCAGGCGCACCGGCAGTTTGGGTTCAAGAAACAGGTAGCGGCTGGCAAACACCAGCAGGGCACAACAGAGCAGGGTTAACCAGATCATCCCTTACCCTCCATCAGAGATTCGCCGGTGAGATTGGCAAACAGGGCTCCGGCCACCATTCCGGAAACCGAGGCGAGCAGCAGCCCCATGGGCCAGGCCATGGCTTCGGCCAGTACGGCCAGGGGCATGGTCACCAGCACGCAAACCCAATGAGAGCGTCGCCTCAGTCCAGGGACCACCAGGGCAATGAAGATGGCGGCGATGGCAAAATCCAGCCCCGACGTATCGAACGCCTGCAACTGGTGACTGAGGAGCACCCCGGCCAGGGTCGCCAGGTTCCAACCGAGATAGAAACTCAGTCCTCCGCCGAGCATATACCAGGGATCCTGGGCCTCCTCCTTGCCCGGATGCGCGATGGCAAACAGCTCATCGGTCAGCAGAAACCCCAATGTCAGTCGCCACCGCAAGGGCAGGGCACTGACTTTGCTTCTCATGGTCATGGAGTAGAGCAGGTGCCTGGAGGTGATCAGGGCGGTGGTGGCCAGGATGGCACCGAGCCCGGCACCGGCCTTGAGCAGACCGATGATGGCGATCTGCGCCGCGCCGGCGAAGATGATCGCCGACAGGCCCTGACTTTGCAGCGGGCTGAGTCCGGCGTCCATGGCCAAAGAGCCCACCAGCAGGCCCCAGGGCAGCACTGCCAGGGTGAGGGGGCTCATGGCCAGGGTGCCTTTTAAAAGCTGCGCGCCGCGACGGGCCTCCCTGCCGGGTTGGGGATGCTGTGACATGATCAGGCTCCTCAATTTGTGGCTGTTCGAGCCTGGTTGTTACCGGACCATGAGCGGGCGTAGACCCCAGGGGGAACGCCCACCACCCGCTTGAAGTGACGGCTGAAATGACTCTGGTCATAGAAGCCGCAATCCAGTCCCACCTTGAGGGGTGGCAGTCCCATTCGAATCAGCCTGGTGGCCAGGCGGATCCGTGCCTGCAACTGGTAGGCGTGGGGGGGAAGGCCAAACTCCTTGCGAAACTGCCGCAGCAGATGGAAGGGGCTCAGGCCCACCACAGCCGCCAGGCTTTCCAGGTCCACATCATCCGCACAGTGGGCGTCCAGATACTCCTTGGCCATCTGCAGTTGTGGGCGGGGCGTGCGCGGCTCGTTGACTCTCTGGCGGCCATGGCGGCTCATCAACTGCACCATCACCGAATAGAGCAGGGATTGCCTGAACAGGGCGTTGTTTTCCGTCTTGAAGGCATCGAAGGTCAGTTTGAGCTGACCCGCCAGAGTCGGGTCGCGCACCACAGGCTCGGAAAAATAGGGGGCGCCCGGATAGCCCAGTTCCTTGCTCAGCAGGTCAAACTGCTCCGGGGTGGGGTACATGGCCTGATAGGACCAGCCGCCCTCGGTGGCCGCGCAGCCGTTGTGCACCTCATCGGCATTGACCAGGATGATGGTGTGGGTGGGCGCCACATGATTGCCACCACTGCGAAAGAAGCGCTGGGCGCCGGTTTCAATAAGACCGACGGTGTAGCCTTCGTGGGTGTGGCGGGAAAAGTTCTGCTTGTGATATCGAGCATGCAGCAGTTCCAGACCTCCCAGGTCCGGACAGTGTCGATACTCTGCCTGCTCTGTGCTCATTGGGTGCCTCACTGTTGACGGCTCACCAGTGTAACCGAGATGACAGCGATGGCTTGTACAAAATTGCCGGGAAGGCGGACCGGCCACCGAGGCCGGTCAACACAGGTTAGGCGGCGTTGGTCAAAAAGAGCTTGGCCAGCTCGGCGTCGGCCAAAACCCCTTTCAGAGACGCATTTCCGCTGTTCATCAGATCCTGCATCAGCCCAAGGCGCAGGTCGTTGGGCAGCAGGGGCATCTTCAGGAAGGCCTGGATGTTGGCCACCTGAGCCGGCTTGAGTTTGATGCCGCTGACTTTAAGGTAGTGATGCAAGCGGGTGCACAGGGTTGCCAGAATGTCTATTCTCGGGGCTTTGCCACCGGCGATGCGATCAATCTGCGGGGCGATCTCCTTATCAAAGGCCTTGGCGTCCACCATGGCCTGGGGAGAGACCAGTTTGCTGAGGTTTTGCTCCACGAAGGCGATAAAGGCGCTGCAGGTGGTTTCATCCAGGCAGGAGCGGGCCAGGATGTTCACCAGAGGCAGCTGCTCTTTGAGGTCCTCGATAGGGGCGATCGCCTGGAAAAACTGCACCAGGGAGCGGGGAGTGGTGCGTTCACCACTGACCAGCTCCGGATAAGTCAGAACAAAGTCGATGCCCCGGGGATCGATGCCGGCGCCTTCGGCCCACAGGGCCCAGGCCTTGGGATCAAACTCCATGGTGATGTGCATCATCCTGGTGAGCATGGCGTCGTCCATGGGGGTGACTGAGTAATCGCCGCCGTCGGGGTTGGCGGTCAGCACAATTTGCCACCCTTCTGGCAGGGCCCAACTGATCAGTTCATGATTCTGCAGCAGCTGCATGATGCCGCGCAGGATGCGCTCGTCGGCGCGGTTGACGTCGTCGATAAGCAGGATCCCGGGACCGGGCTCGGTGGGCACCCAGTGAGGCGCGGCAAACCGGGTGATGCTCTCGCCCTGTTCATCTTCAGCAATCTGCGGCATTCCCAGCAGATCGCCCATCTCCTCAAACTGGGCGGGTGCGATGGCTCGCCACTGCATCCCCTTGTCTCTGGCGATCTGCTCCACCATCTGGGTCTTGCCGATGCCGTGACGACCCCAGATGCACACCGGGACGCTGCGTTGTCCGGCCTGAGGCAACAGGTGCTCGATGAAGCGCCGAACTTCCGGAGCGGGGCAGGTTAAACCGTAGTAGCTGTAGTTGTGGCTGTGTGTCATGGATAACTCTTATCTGTGTTCGGCCGGGGCCATGGGGATCACCCGGCCACAGTGGCGAAGTGGTGTGTTGATGGGCGCAACCCGGTCGCTGTGGATCAGCCACAGCAATGGGGCGCGGGCAGGCACCTCCGGCGGTGGTGCCTCGCCATCGGTGAAGTAGACGATGGCGTCGACCCGCAGCCGGTTGGCGCACTCAATGGGCTGGTCGAAGCAGGTGCCGCCGCGGCCCTGGACCTCTGCGGGTGGTTCGCCGCGGTAGAGGTATTGCCGCTGAATCTGAGTGTCACATTCGACCACGGTCAGCTGGGCACCGGCGCGCCAGATGTGGTGCAGCTCTTCGAAAAACAGCTGCAGCTGGCCATCGTCGACGCTGGCGGAGGTATCGACGGCCACCAGGATGTGCTGATGGGGCTGAATGCGCGTGCCCGGGGTGGTGCCGTAGCGTTTTGAGGGGCGCCTCAGGGTGTTCTTGACTGAGGTGCGCCGGGCGCTGGAGGCGAACAGCCTCAGCAGTCGGCGCCAGTTTACCGTGGGTCGGCGCCGGGCGATCGCCTGCTCCAGTGCTTCGAGCACATTAGCTGGCAGCAGGCCCCGGGCCCGGGCGTTGACCTGCTCGGTGCGCTGAGCGCTCTGTTCGAGCTTGCTGTCCAGTTGCTGCTCCAGCAGGGCACGGCTGGCTTGTTGCAACTGACCCAGGGCGTTCCAGTTCTGGTGTCCCGCTCCGGCGCCGTCAACATTGGCGCCCGGCATCTGGGCGCTGGCAGGGAGTTGCCCATAGTAGTAGGCCAGCTCACGATGGGGTTCGAGGCCAGGCTGTCCTTGCCGCGAAAGCCAGGCGTTGACCCTCTCCAGAGTCGGGGCGTTGTCTGTTAACTGATGGGGTTCAATGTACTGGTTGACCACTAGATCCGCGGCCAAATCGAATCGGGCGGAGTCCGCGTAACTGTGACGACCGAAGGGGTGCCCCAATACCAGGTGCAGCGCTTCATGTTTCAGGGCACCCAGTTGCTGGTCCTCATTCAGTGCATTCCAGCTTTGTAACTGGCATACAAACTGAATGTTACTGTTATCTTTGAGTTTTATCTCAAGCGGAGGTGAGTCTGTGTCGCCTTGCTCATGGGAGGCCTTGTGAAAGCTGCTCAGGTAATGACCGTAAAACGGTTCTTTGAGCATCAGCTTGACCAGGATTCGTGACAGTGTGGCGTTGTTTATGGGTTAATCCGGATTAACTATATGATTTAAGGTGAATTATCCATACAATGCCCAGGTGGTCAATCCACTTCCGATTCGTTAGCGCAATATTTAGGAGCATTTCGTTGAATCCGATGTTTGGTGATTTTAACGTGACGCCCGGTAGGCTCAGGGGCCCAGATCCCGAGATGACACCTCGCACTACCCACTTCAAAGCTAGTTCCCCAGGCTCTGGCGAGCAGCATTACGGCCGAAGTCGACGATAACCATTTTTTTCATGCGAGGAGGCTCCAGGCGGTGGCTCCTCCCAGTCGTTGTGCCTGCGTGGGCACAGATGTTCAGAACACTGCAGTAAGGAGGCTCCATGCAGCGCATGGAACTGGAAGACTATAACCACGAAACCCTGTTGGCTTCGGTGCACCCTGATGTTGAACACCTGGTGTATGACAGCGATGAACCCATGGAGAGCTGGGCTGAGCTTGCCCGGGCGTTTCCCAACCTGCGCAAACTGACCTTTGAGGATCTCGGCCGGGTGGCCGGTCGCAAAGAGATCAATGCCGAATTTTTCCAGAGTTTCCCCAAGCTCTCTGGGCTGGAAACCCCCACCCGAAGCAGGGACAGGCTGTCGGTTGTGTTAAGTGGCGTTACCGAAGATTCCCTGGCCAACATTGAGACTCTGTCCCTGAGTCAGTGCCGGTGCGACGATCTGGCGCTGCTTACCAGTTTGCCCAAGCTGGCCGAATTGACGGTGCGGCTGTATCAGTCCGACTGCCGGATAGAGATCGATGCCGGTTCGTCGCTGAAGGTGCTGAACATCGGATTGGAGTCTCAGGTGAGAACCCTGAACTGCCAGCTCAAGGGCAGTGCCCTCACCTCAGTGGCTCTGGGGCAACTGGACTATTACGACGATGGACCCGAGGCACTGTCGGTGTCGGCGCTCACGTTGCCCGACAGTCTGGACAGCTTCACCCTCAATGCCCAGTGCGTCGGCCGTCTGCCCGGTGCCATCCTGGGGCAGAACCACAAGCTCAGCAAGCTGTTCCTGAGTCTGGGCCAGGCCGAATTGCCAGGGGATCTTCTCGGAGACCTGACCGAGGTGGAGGAACTTAACCTGACCCTCACCGGTGAAACCGCCCCTTTGCCACCAGAGCTGTTTTCCAGGCTGACCCGGGCCAATAGGGCTGAGATCAGGTGTGAAGATACGCCGATTCCCGGTCTGCTGTTCCCCGAGGGGATAGCCATGGAACGCTTACACTATGTGAATTACTCCGGTGTCCTGGAGCAGGCCAATAATTTGAAGCTGCCCTCACTGCGTGAGGCCTGGATGTTTGGGCTGCAGGGGGATCAATTGCAGTGGCTGAACCACAGTCCCAAGCTGCAGCAGACTAACCTGAGGGTCAAGGGGCGGGTGGAGAGCTTCCCCCAGCTGCCCGAGCTTACCTCCCTGACTCTGCAAGGTGGGGAGATGGACGAGCTGCCATCAGAGGTGCGCAACAATGGCCGCATCGAGAGGCTGAACCTGTTGTCAGTGACGCTGCCCCGTCTGGGTGAAATGAGCCGGATGAGCGCGCTCTCAGAGGTGTGGATTCAGCCCTGGAAACACGATCAGCAGGCGCTGCCTGCACAGGAAGACCTGCTGACTGTGCCGGCGCTGAAATCACTGCGCCTGGACATTGAACTGAAGCAGTTCGATCCTGCCTGGGTCAAGTTGCCAGCGGATCTGGATCTGGACATCAGCGATGAGAAACTGGCCAAAGCTTGGGAGATTTTCAAACAGTCTCACTTGAGTGACGCGCAGACGCTGACCTTCTTGAAGGCACTGGCGCCTGTGTACAAAGCTGCCGAACTGCCCGCCATGCCGGCCAGTTTCCATCTGGTGATGATGGCTGCCAAACACAACCGCTTCAAGGCTCAGCATAAGGCCTGGCTCAGTCAACTGGCCCAGGAGAATCAGCTTAGCCGACCCTTCGGAGGGGGCAGCACCCTGTTTGTGGCTGGGCGCAGCGGCTTTAAGGCGTCAGAACTCAAGGCTAAGGCCGAAGAAGTGGGTTTCACTCTCAGCAAAAAACTGGATGACAGTGTCAGCCACATCCTGCTGGGAACCGCCCCCAAGGAGGTGCACCTCATCGATACCGAGCGCTATGCCGTTATCGATGACGCGGTGCTGCAGAAGTGCTTCGAAGCCCAGGCGCCCAAGTTCCTGCAACAAGAGGGTGGGGAGCCTATGGAAGGCAGCGTGCTGGAGATGCTGGCATCGCCGGACGAGGCCAGCCACAAGGTGGCGGTGCAGATGCTGGAGCAGGGGGGCGTCACCGAAGCGATGCGTCTGCCACTGTTCTTCATCCTGAAAACCACCACGGACAATGCCTTTAGAAAACAGATTAAACACCTGCTCGCCGGCATGGGGGATGAAGCCTTCCAGCTGGCGGTCAATGACCGCATCCTGTTCCAGAACTGCCGCGGCCGTGATGACTACGGCAACCTTAAGGGGCAGGGGGTGATGGTGGATAAGCTCAAGCGCCAGCGTAAGAAGTGGGGCGAGTCCCTGTGCATGGAGTTTGCCCGTCTTTTCTTCCGGCGTTACTCAGAGGGCCTTATCTACGTGATGCTGCAGAAGCAGCCGGCCGATCAGCGACTGGCGATTCTGGAGTCCCTGGTGGAGGGAGAGTGCCTGAACTGGCGACGGGGCATGGGCCTGGACCAGGTTCACGAGTTCTGGGACAAGGACTCACCCATCAACCTGCACTGGCACCCTGTGTTCTATCACAACAACGATGGCCTGTTGGGGGCGGTGAAAATTGATATCCCCGAAGAGCTGGCGACTCGCCACACCATTCGTCGCCTGGACCTGGGCAACTGCATGCTGACCGCTCTGCCCAAGGGAATCGAACACTTTAGCGAGATCACCGACCTGAGCCTGGCCCACAACGCCCTGGATGCACTGCCGGCCTCTCTGGCCAAATTCGGTCAGCTTCAGGAGCTGGACCTCTCCTTTAATCACTTTCGCGAATTTCCCAAGGTGCTGCTGAAGATGCCCTGGCTTAAGCGGCTGGACATACGCCGAGCCACCCGTCCAGACCTGGATGGTGACTACGGCAACGGCTATCGCCGTTTGCAGGTGCCCCAGGCGTTCCTGGACCTTTGCCCAGAGTGCGAAATCCTTCAGGACCAATAGGCCAAACAGGACCCAATTTTTGATGAGTAAACTCACCCTGCACGACTACGACCTGGACATCCTGGACAAGGTCAACACCGAGATCACCAGTTTGCGCTATCGGGTGTCCGATAGTCAGCCGGGCTGGGAAGAACTGGCCCGGGCGTTTCCCGAACTGGAGGAGATCGCCTTTGGCAGCTATCTGGAGCCGCTGCGGCCCATCGATGCCGAACTGTTTCGCAGCTTTCCCAAACTGCAGCGCCTGTTCTGTGAAGATAACCCTCTGGAGCTGGCGGGGCTTGAGCCAGAGATGGCCGCCAACCTCAAGGTGCTTCGCGGCGCCAAGATGAATGACCCCAGTCAGTTTGCCCATCTGGCTTACTGCCCTGCTTTGCAGGAGCTGCAACTGGACGTGGAGCAAGGCCCGGTGGTCCTCGAATTGGCAGAGGGAAGTGGCCTCAAGTCTCTGCACTTGCGTGTGGATCAGGTGGAGCGCCTGGCGCTCAACCTGGCCAGTGCCAAAGGGCTCACCGAACTGCATCTCTACCCCCTCCATTACGGCAGCGAGCCCAGCAACTTGGTGGTGGAGCAGTTGTTGCTGCCCGATTCCATGAAAAAGGTGGCCATCTCCCCCCGGGGCAGCGTGACACTTGATCACTTTATCGATGCAGGAAAGTCGGATCTCGACGAGCTGCGCATCGAGGCGGACAATCTGGAGGTGGCGGGCGGTGGTCTGATTCGGGCCAACTCCGTCAAGGAGCTGCACGTAAACATCGGCCGAGAGGGCGTGACCGTTGCCGACGATCTCTTTGCCCAACTGGGCAGCGTCGAACGACTGATGTTCCTGCCCCAGAAAGCCAGCTACAACCTGGCGAAGCTGTTGGCCCCCATCAACACCCTGAGCAGCCTCTACCTGTTTGCCCAAGGGCAAGGGGTCATTGGCGATCTCCACCTGCCCAGGTTGACCCACCTGTTTGCCACCGGACTCCCCTTGGCCGAACTCGGGGGATTGAGGCACTCTCCTGAACTGACCGGGCTGGAACTGCGTGATGCCGGAGAGCTGGGCGAGGCGCGGTTGTTGACGGAGCTGACCAACCTGAGCCGACTGCAGCTGGAGGGGATAACCGATGCCGAACTTCCGGCAAGCCTTCGTCAGCATCAGGGCATCAGCCGGTTAAGGCTCAGCAACGGTCCGGTAGAGAAGTTGGGAGACTTGAGTGCCATGACGGCGCTGACCGAAGTGCAGATAGAGCAGTTTAGCCACCACGGCCCTTGCACCACTTTGCCTCGTTTGGAGGACCTGCTGACCGCTCCAGCGCTGAAAGAGTTGCGCCTGAGGTTGACGGTGCAACGGGGCGATCGTACCGATTTCCTGATGCAACTGCCTGCAGATATGGAGGTGGACTTTGGCATCTACGACCAGGTGGCTCGCAGTGAGGCGCTGAATAAGCAGCGCAGCATTTTGCTGAACGCGCCGCTGACTCAGGCACAGCGAGAAGCCTATTGGCAGCTGGTCTATCATGCGCCAAAACCCAGGGACCTGCCCGAGGCAGAGGGGCGTTTCCATCTGACCTTCCTGGAAGCCAAATACTCACCGTTTAAGAAGCACGCCCATGCCTGGCTCCGCAAGAGTGCCGAAAAGGCGGTGGCCGACCGTCCTCTGGGCAGCGACACCGTGCTCTTTGTCTGTGGCAAGAGTGGCATCAAGGCCACCGAGCTAAAGGCCAAGGCGCAGGAACTGGGCTTTACTCTCAGTAAGAAACTGGATGACAAGGTCACTCACGTGCTGCTGGGTGCCAACCCCAAGCAGACCGATAGGTTGGACCCGGATGCCCATCGGCTGATTGACGATACCGCGTTAAGCCAATGGTTTGAGCAGGCGGCCCCTCAGTTTTTGCAGCAGGAGCAGGCCGTGGACAGCGGCATGATCGATACGGTGATGAGCATGCTGCACTCCCCGGATGAAGGCTCTCATCGAGTGGCGGTGGAGATGTTGGCACAGGGCGGCGTGACCGAAGCGATGTGGATGCCGCTGTTTCTGATCCTCAAGACCACCAGTGACAAGGCGCTGCGAAAATCGATTCAGCAGCTGTTGGCGGGCAGGGGCGATGAGCTGTTTCAGTTGGCGGTGACCGACCGCATCTTCTTCGAAGAGGAACTGCGAGGCCTGACCTTTGAGGGCCACCCCAGAGGTGAAGGCCCCATGCTCAAGAAACTCAAAGGGCTGACCAAGCGTTGGGGCAGGGCGCTGTGCATCGATTTTTCCAAGGCCTACTTCGATCGCTTCGGAGAGGGGCTGATCTGGCTGCTGACCCAAAAAGAGGAGTGCGATCGTCGCCAGGCCATCACCTCTGGACTGGTGGAGGGTGAGTGCCTCAACTGGCACAAGGGCTGTGGCTTTGCCCGGATCCTTGAGGGAGCCGACGAGGAGTACTTGACCAATTGTCACGGCTCGCCGGACATCTACATGCAGGACAGTTTTGACCTGGGCCGGCCTAAGACCAGATTGCCCGAAGCATTGCCGCAGCAGACCCTGATTACCGAGTTGGATCTGCACAACTGCTACCTGGAAGCATTGCCTGCAAACTTCGAGCGATACCAGCAGGTGAAGAAGCTCAACCTTCACTTTAACCATCTGGACAAACTGCCTGCCAAGCTGGCCGGCTTGATTGAGTTGGAGGAGCTGGACCTGTCATTCAATCACTTTGCCGAGTTTCCCAAGGTGCTGTTCAAGCTAAAGAACTTAAAGAGATTGGATCTGCGCCGAGCGTCTGAGCCCCTGTATCGCTGGGGCTATGACCCGGAGCATGGCTATGAGTCGATTCGGGCACCACAAAAATTCCGCGATGCGTTCCCCGATTGTGAAATTCTGGAAGATTAAGCGGCGATACCGAGCAAAGATGTGATGAAAATAAGAGACCCACTCATCGCCTTGGCGGCCCTGGCCCTTTCAGGGTGCAGCGCCCTGATGCCAGGTGGCGATCAGCAGCAAATTCAAACCCTGCTGGGCCAGCTCAACCTGTGCCAGTACGACCAGGCCGAGCGCAAGCGGATGTATGACGCAGCCAGGATGGGCAATAAGACCCCCTATCCACTGCTTTACTGCGAAGGGGAGCGCAGTGCCAGCTTCGATGCCCGTTTTCTCGAGAGCCGCAAGCAGACCCAGTTTCAGATTCTGGGAAGCCATTTCGAGGCCGACGGCCATGGCGCCGCCCTGGTGATGATTCGCACCCCGGCTTGGCGCAAGGTGTGCCAGGAGCTGAGTCTGTGGCACGAGTCCAAGTGCGAAACCCTGGTGATGGGCATCAACGCCCCACACCTGCAGAAAGAGGGTGAGGCCGAGCGTCTGCGGCTGCTGGAGCGCCAGGACCTGCTGGCCAGGGTAGCTCACCCGTCCATGATGGTGGACTATTACCTGATGCCTTTGAAGCGGGAGAATAGCGGTGAGCTGCGCCCCAACTGGGTGGAGAATGGCGGCGCGGCCCGCGCCAATCTGGGTCTTGCCGACAAGCTTGGCGAACAGGTCGGCCCGCTGCCGGTGCACCCCTATAACCAACAATACGACCTGCTGGCCCAGGATGACCTGGGTGAGCAGTACATGGGGGTGTTCTACTACGCCACCCCGCAGTTGCTCGATTACGCCCCACGCCCCGAGTCCAACTACAGCGTCCCCTTGCGCAGGGGCGTGCCTGGTCGTGGCTACCGGGCCAGCGTCTATCGAGCCGTAAAAGGAAAGAGAGAGTTTGAATGAAACGAGCGTTAATCCTGTCGGCGCTGATGCTCAGCACCAGTGCCTTTGCCGAATGCACCGACAACGATTGGTGGGTGTGGGAAGAGGACACCAATAAGTTTGGCGGCGGCATGTTCGGCAACTGCGGTGCCTATCCTGCCGACGACTCCCTGAGGGTGATCACCTACCGTACCTGGGGACTGGACTCCGGCATCGGCAGAGAGAATCAGCTGTGGCGGGTGGTGTTGGCCAAGGCCGACAAGCCGGAGGTGGTGGCCTCGGTCACCTTGAACCTTTGGGAAGACAACAACATCCAGTTGGAGGAGGAGCTGGAGGGCGAGGTGTTCTACGTGGACAAGGCCGATTACCCCCTCAATGACACCACCAACGCCTTCGCCGTTCGCATCGATCTGGGCCGCGATGCCTACTGCCGTGATGTAGGCCGCGACCAGTTTGTCACCCTGTTCGTGCGTGAGGGCAACAAGCTCAAGCCGGTGCTCAAGCACCTGCCGTTGAAGCAGGACCTGGTGGTGGACGGCAGCCCCTGCAGTCGCTACGACTACAGCAGGACCGCCCGGGGTGAGGGCCGCCTGACCTTGCTGGAGAGCAAAACCAACGGCTATCGCGATCTCAAACTGACCACCACCGCCTTGTATGAGACCTACGACGAACTGGCTCAGCAAGAGGTGGACGAAAACGACACCGGCCAGTGGGAGGAGTCGTTTAAACCGGAAACCCGCCAGTTTGAAACCACCCTCAAGTTTAATGGCCACCGCTATCCGGTGATCTGGGAAGAGCTTCCCTCCAAGGAGTGGTGGCAACAATGAGCACAATCAAAGGACAAGGGATGAGCAAAACCCTGTTAACCCTGGCTGCCGGACTGACGTTGGCCGCGCCCATGGCCATGGCGGCCCAAAGCTGCACACCGGATCAACTGAACTCTCTGGAGGAGGATAAGCGGTTTTTCGGCCCCCTCTCCTGGCCGGTGTGTAAGGCTCTGCCCAACCGGCCTGAACTGACCCTGGCTTCCTACTATGTCTGGACTGATGGTGGCCGGGTCGGGGAGCGCACCTACCAGTGGCACACTGTGATGATGGACAGCAGCACCAATGAGGTGCTGGCCAAGTTTCAGCAGGAGATCCAGGAGGACAGTGTCACCAAGGTACGGCCGGACAGCATCTGGCTGGATACCGCCAACTACGCCCTGAATCAGGATGTGCGTGCTTTTGGTGTTCGGCTCAACACCGGTCGTAAGCCGGAGTGCGCCCGTGATTACCGAGGCCAGTTCTTCAACCTCTTTGTGTACCACAACAATATCCTGACCCGGGTGGTGGAGAATCTGCCCATGGCGTTCTCCAGGGTGCATGAGGGCAAGGACTGCGGTGACGACCAGCGTTGGGAGAAAGAGGTCGGAAAATCCCAGTTGCAGATGCTCAGCGCCAAACACTATGGCTTTGCCGACATCAGGGTAAAAACCAAGGGTAAGGTTTACTTTGAGCCGATCCATCGTCAACAGGATAAGACTCGAAGCCACAGTTATACCCTGAAGTACGACGGTCAGCGTTACCGCTTTGAAGAGTCTCAACTGCCCGGCTACAGATGGCGTGACTACAAGGGCTTCTAGTAAGAGGTTAGCGGGGCTGATGACCATGAACATCATGAGTGACTCACCGCTGAGGCAACTGCGCTGTGTTTATCTGGCCCCGGTTGGCATCTATCTGGCCAGTTGGTTGTGGTTGCCCGCGGCCTGGCTGTGGCCCGTATTGCTGCTCTTTTGTCTGCTTTGCTGGAAGCGGGCTGTCTCCCTGCGGCTAAAGACTGCGTACAGGGCGCTGATGCAGGCTATCGGCATCCATCTGGGCTGTCAGTTGCTGGCGCTTGGTGCCTTGATGATGGCCGGGAAGTACAATCACGGAGGTCTGTTCTCCGGTGCTGGTGCACAAAACTTTGGATACCTCATCGGTTATCTGTTGTTGGCCGCCGTGTTAGCGCTGGCGGGAACCATCTGGCCTGCGGTGCGTTTGGTCAGAAGTTACCGGCAGCTTATGACAGTGCAGGAGGCTCAGCCATGAGGCGTCTCAGGCTGTCGCAGGTCTCCTACTTCATCTGGTTCATGTTCATCACCTTCTCCTTCGCAGTGGGGTTGGCGGCCTATGTGGTGCATCAGTTTCACGCCTCCTTTGACTGGCCGACCACCGAAGGGATGGTGATTGAGAGCTGGATCGTGGAACGGTACGACCCGAGCAGCAGCGCCGATTCGCACTACGAAGTGGGCATCGAGTATGTCTACGTCGTCGACGACAAGTTTCACCACAAGAGAAACAAGACCGACATCACCGGCGCCATTCCCGGTTACTCCCTGGAGGAAGCCGAAGCCTTGGCGGCTGAGTTTCCCCGCGGCAAGGTGATAGAGGTGCACTACAAACCCAGCGACCACGACACCGCGGTGATTCGCCCGACCATGCACCTCTTCATGATTGTGGGCCTGGTGGTGTTCAGCCTGGTTCTGGCGCCCATTCTCTATGTGATGTACCGGCAGATGACCGAAGACCCGGACAGCTTTCTGGTTCGCTATGTCTGATGGGCGAGGGAAGGGGCAGGGTTCTGTGACTCGGCCCCTTTCAAACATCCGGAAGAGGGTGTAACGTTATCAGCCTTAAAAATCAGAGTGTTGCTTCTATGCGGTGAGGATGCTGACCGGGTTCAGTTATGCCTGAGTCAGGGACCATTTGCTTATCGTCGCAACGCCTGTCTGTCTGGAAATACCAAAAACCAATGAAAGGTAGTTAAGCTTTGGGCCTCGACACAGCCTATATTCCAGTTGACTTAGAAGACGTTGAACACTTCATCAGTGATGTTCTATCAGACCCCAACTTAGTGGATGACAGGATCGGCTCTTTGGCTAAAACCAAAGAGGGCAGGGCCTTCTTAAAGGAGTCTGTCTACAAAGACCTGCTGGCAGCTGATGAAAGTCTGCCGTTTGACGCTCATTACGGGTTTGCCATCGGCAGCATTTTGGGCCATAGGCACCCCTATTTCTATGATAGAGGGCGCTCTATCATGAAAATTGCGTACTCCGGAGAAGAAAGCCCAAAAGCGCTCTCTTCGTTAGTCGAAGAGTTTGAGGACTACTTCCCTCAACTGCGGCACTGCGGACAGTCTGGAGATGCAAACTATCGTTCTGGGGTATACATCCCGAAAGAGAACATTGAGCAGGTAATTGGTGTGTTCTCGAAAATACCCGATTACTTCCAGGACGACGATGGACTGAAGTTAGGGCTGAATTACGCATTGAAGCACGGCACCGGACTACTGGAAGTCATGGATCTGGTCGTGCCAATCACCGATCAGTTCTTCTCTTGCCCCTATAACTTCAAGGCGGGCTTTTTGGGTAATGCCTTCGATGAAACCAAAGAGAGTGATTGCACCTGTACCAGCTTCACCATAGGCATTCCCGTCCCTTCATCATCTGTGTTAGACATCGATGAGATGGGCGGTTTGGTCATGGAGTGGATTGAGCAGGAGAAGCGACTTCCGGCACTGAAAGAGACCTCGCAACAGGGTCGCACTATAGCGGGTTGGTCCACCGTAAAGCTGCTGTCGGCCGAAGAGTCGCCCATCGTCATCATCATGTCAGAGGACAATATTCTGCTGAGGGACGCTGAGCAATTCTGCAGCCAACTGACCTGCTCCTTGTCTGAGTTTTTCAGTGAAAAAAGCATCAAGGCAAACTTCTTTGTATCGACTCACGATGCGGAAGCGCTTCCCGAGGAGCTGCTGCAAAATTCCCCTTGTGACATTAGGTATAAAAACCGCCCTCGCATTGCTCTTCAGCAGCAGGAGCTGCTGTTTGCCGTCGATGGCCATAAGATAGACCTCAGCATCTCCATCTCCGGCAAGGCCTCGGTGTTTCACAACGGCGTTCTGGTGGACTCCTATAAACTGAAGCGGTCAACCACCCATCGGACTTGCCTGTTTTTCGAGGGCAACTGGTACAACTTGAGTGTCAGGCGCTTGAGCATGACCTCTCCCATATTAGAGGTGAACATCTTTAAAGGGATGTTCTGTCACGCCAGGTTTAAGCTGGTACCGGGCTCCGAGACCCTGTCTAAATCATTTGACAGAACACTCAGGCTGGGTGAAAAACTGTTGCCGGTATTTGTGGGGGTGACTTTTGCCGTACCCAGACTGTTCATCATCCCGCTTATTGTCTTGTTACTGCTGATGCTTAAGTTTAATCGACGCCACCATTTTTACTTGGTTCCTGAATCGATAGACAGCGACAAGTAAACAGAGTTTGCAGATCAATTGGAATTACTGAAAGGATTTTTATGAGCAAGGCTGCTTTTCGGACGTTAGTGATATTGGAGCTACTGATTGCCATTATCTCATTAGTATTTGAGTTGTTTTTCCCCAACACTCTAGTGGAAGAGGTGAACTTCCAAATATTGGAGGTGGCAGCAACAGGTGGTGAAACAGGTGAGATGTTAGAGAACATAGTGGTGTCTGCATCATCATTGCTCTACTTGGTTGCTTTTGTTGGGCTGCTGATGTTCAGAAACTGGGGCCGTATTCTCTACGTGGCCAGTTACATTATTATCTTACCTTCCTACTATATTAATGGGCTTTGGTTGTACAGTGAAACAGCGACTTTGTTTAATGACCATGCCTTTATGTTAGGTGGCTTTATCGTGGCTTTGATCTATTTTAGCCCTGTAAAGGACCATTTTGAGCCAAGTAAAGGGTAGAGGACAAGTTCTACCAAGAGAAGTAGGAGAGCTTCTCCAGTTGTGCTCGAGTTAAGTTTTACCCTATTTTGCTGAGCCGACTAACACTCCTTGCTATCGGGTCGCCTTTGTTGCTCATCCATGGTTGTGGTGACGGGCGATGATGTAAGATGCTGGTGAAAATGAAAGATCTTAGGAGCAGATGAGCGAATGAAGCAGTCCATTGTTCACATTGCCCTGGTGGTGCGTGACTACGACGAAGCCTTGGATTTCTACGTCGGCAAGCTGAATTTCGAGCTCATCGAAGACAGCTATCAGCCTAAGCAGGATAAGCGCTGGGTGGTGGTGGCACCGCCTGGCTCGAAAGGGGTGACCCTGTTGCTGGCCCGGGCCTCAAAATCCGAGCAGGAGCCCTTTATCGGCAACCAGGCGGGCGGGCGCGTGTTCCTGTTCCTCAATACCGATGATTTCTGGCGTGACTACAACCGCATGGTGTCTCTAGGCATCAACTTTGTTCGTCCTCCCAAAGAGCAGGAGTACGGCATGGTGGCGGTGTTTGAAGATCTCTATGGAAACCGGTGGGACCTGCTGCAGCTAAACGACGATCATCCCATCTCTAAAAGACAGAAATAACGGTTAGAGTGGGCCTTCAGATAGGTTGTTCGTATCTGTGCATGCAGAGCCCTGATGCCGAATTAATCAGCCTTGCCTAAGGAGTGGCCGTGCTATTTCCCCGACTAAGCACAACTCGGTTGGAGTTGACCGAGATTAAATCAAATGATGACGTCGACAATCTGTTTGCGTTGTTCGCTCATGACTCTGTTGTGGAGTACTACGATCTTTCGCCGTTAACCGAGTTGTCTCAGGCCACAAAATTGATTGAGTTGTTTCATCGGCGTATTGAAAATGGCGATGGAATACGCTGGGCGATACGCCTCAAGCAACATGGTGCGCTGATCGGTACCTGCGGGTTTAATTCTTGGTGTCTTCGCAGCAAAAGCGCAGTAATTGGCTATGATCTCCATCCGGATTTCTGGGGGCAGGGTTATATGAATGAAGCGCTTGGTGCTGCGATTGCGGCCGCTTTCTCGGGTAAGCTGGCCTGTGGTGAACTCAACCGAATTCAGGCAGATACGGTGCCTGGGAATCTGAAGTCAGAGTCTGTACTAAAAAAGCTTGGGTTTCAGGAAGAGGGGCTGCGGCGCCAGGCGGGGTTCTGGAAAGAGCGCTACTTCGACCTTAAGTGCTTTGGTTTGCTCAGGAGTGACGTCTGAGGAAGGCCACAGAATATGAAAGGGCCCTAGAGGCCCTTTTTTGTCTCTTCAATCAGTTGTTGCCACTGAGGGTACTCCTTAAAGCTCTCGCTGAGATCGCCCCAGGGCGCCATTGCGCTGCTTTGCAGAGCCTCACTGTCCTCGGCGCCAGCATTCAGCAGATAGAGATAATAAAAGGCTGAGGCCCGGTAGTTGGCGGCGCAGTGGATCAGCACATCTTTATCCTTGTTGGCCTCCATCACTGCCAGGAATTGCAGCACATCCTCGGTGGTCGGCTGTTTCCAGTCCACACCGATGTGGGCGTACTCCATGCCTGCCTTTTTCACCAGTTCCCCTTCATTCTCCAGGCCTGTTGGGTTTCCGGCGGGGATCAGGTTGATCACCAGATCCACACCGGCCTGCTTCAGTGCCGGAAACTGGTCCGGCTGGGGCAGGCCGGAGGTGATTACCCGTTCGGAGGGAAATTGCACCGCTTTAATCTCGCTCAGAGCCTCAGGCTCGATGTCGGCTTGGGCTGCGGTCGAGACCAGCAGCGCGGATAGGAATAGCATCTTGATCATCTGTTTCTCCTTGAGAGATTTAAAGCCAAGTTACCTTAGTCATTTGAGCCATCAATGGAGAAAGTGTCAGCATCTGTTAAAGCAGCTCAGAGGTCGGCGGACTCAGACCACTCCCGCATCACCTCCAACACATGGAGGGCGGAGTGGCCAAATTCGGTCAGCTCGTAGGTCACCGCAATGGGGCGGTCGCTCAGGACCTTTCTGACCACCATGTTGCGTGACTCCAGCTCCTTCAGGCGCTGATCGATCATCTTTTTGCTGGCGCCGCCCAGCATCCTGGACAGGTCGTTAAAGCGAACCGGGCCGTCTTTCAGGTGATACAGCAGAGATCCAGTCCACTTGCCGCCTATCAGCCGCATTCCCTTCTCAATGGCGCAAGGCTCCAGGCAGGCGTTGTCTACCCGCTTTCTGCCCGCGTCGTCTGTGGTGATTCTGCTTTTCATCGATGCCTGCCCCGGTAAAGTGGTTACTAAAGTATATCTGGTATAGTATCGCCAAAACCTTAGTGAATCCATGGATTATCCGAACAGGAAATGTGTGGTTAGCCGCATAAGCAAGGGTCATTTCCCTGGTCGGAGGAGAGATCAGCCAGAAGGGGACTGATGTATTCCATTTAGGCAAGAAGCCCATAGAAAGAAATCATAATGTGCCATTCTGGCCAGGCAAAAACGCTGTGTTAGTCTGCTGTTATTCCGATGTTTGTTCAGTGAAAGTGCCTATGAAGCTGTTTACCGACGACCGCAAACTCTCCATTCTCCACAAGGGTGAGGACCTGGTGCCTCGGGGGTCAATGCTCAGTCAGATCGCCTTTGCGCCCATGCGCGAGCCGTTGGACCGAGAGGTGGTGGGTTATCTGGAAGCAACCATGGGGATCCGTTTTCCCCAGCTGATTCTGGATTTTCTTGAGCAGTGTGGCGGCTATGAAGCCAGCACCAAATACGTTTACCCCAGTGCGCTGGGCAAGGCGTTTAAACCCATCGGCATCGAACTGCGCTGCCCTGACCGCCGCTGTTTCTTCGACCTTTCCTGTTTCCAGCAGCCGGATCTCAACCCCTTTGCTACCTTGTCCGGTTGTCTGCCTGCTGACTTTGTTCAGGAGAATGAGACGCTGCTGCGCAAGATGATCCCCCTGGCCTGGGACAATGGCTTCCTGCTGTGCCTGGACTTCAGTCGCAACCCTTGCGAGCCGGCCATCGCCTTTGTGGATCCCAATACGCCGGTGATCCACCCGATGTTTCTCGACTTCATCGACTTCGTGCTCAGAATTGGTTATCTCGAGCACTGAGGTCGAAGCGTAAAAAAGCCCGCAAATGCGGGCTTTTTTGATCCTGGGACATCTTACAGGTTGGGTTTGTAGTCGAAGCCAGCCTGAGCTTCTGCGTCGGTGAAGCTGTTGATGGGCTGCTTACGGTTGAGCATGGCGTTGACCAGAGAGCCGGGGAACATTTGGATGCCGTTGTTGAACTCTTCCACATTGCGGTTGAAGATGCGGATGGCGGCGCCCACCTGCTCCTGTTGCTCGGAGATCTCCGCCATCACCTTAAGGTAGGTGTCGGAGGCTTTGAGATCCGGGTAGGCTTCAACCGCTACCTTCAGGCCCTGCAGAAGACCGGCGGTGTGTTTCTCCGTCAGTGCCAGTTTGGCCGCGTCCACACCGCCCTGACCCAGCTCGCTGATGGCGTTTCTCAGCTTGGTCACCTCGGTCAGTACGGAGGCTTCATGCAGCTTGTACTGCTCCACCATCTTCTCGACGTGAGGGATGATCTTGTTCTTCTGGCGCTCCTGGGTTAGCACCGAGGCCCAGGCGCGATCCACGGCGTTGTAGCGCCCCACGATGCTGTTGTAGATGAGGATAACCGCCACAACCAGCAGCAGGGGGATGGCGATGATGATCAGAGTTGCTTCATTCATAAGGTGTCTCTCGTAATGGTCGGCTCTGCGCTCAGTGCAGGGCGCTTTAAGCAAAGTTGTTGTCGTTTAAACGCATCAGGTCGTGGACGGTCTTAAGCAGCGTATCCAGCTTCTCCAGCTTGGCGTGACCGGCTATTTCCTTGGCAAAGGCCTCGGGCTTCTCCAGGCCGTACTGGCGTTTCAGTGTCAGCAGGTCGTCGTTGTCAAAGGCGATGCACATCTCGCCATCGGCGTTGATCTCAATCACCGGGCTGCGATAGCTCTCACCTATGTTGCACAGCTGCTCGACGACCGCCGGACTCAGCAGCCGGGCGGCTTGCATCTCCTCTTGAGCCCGAACCTTGAAGTGACGGTTAAACTCGTTGGAAGCGGCGGAGTAGGGCATCCCATCAAACTTGATTCGGCGGTCTCCGTCCAGGCTGATTGACTTGGCGAAGGGGAAGCGCACCAGTAACCCGTGACGGTCGTAGTGGTGATAGGTGGTGCGGGTCTTGGTGTTGCCTTCGGAGTCCCTGTAGGTCTCGGTGCGCTTATCCACGAAGTGGAAGTGGTAGAGCTGGAAACCGAACTGATGCACCTTGCCTTTGTAGCTTCCTTGATACAGTGCCTCAATCTCCCGTCTGTGGTTACCGCGGTCAAATTCCCTGAACTTATTCCCAAACTCCTGAGCCTTGCCGGATTTACTGACTTTCACCGGCTTCAGGTTGTTGTTGAACAGGCTGTCCAGCAGTTGGATGCGGTCAGACACCGGTTCGCGCCAATGCAATCGCTTGCCCTGCCACATCCACAGGCCGGCGCCGATGATCAGCATGCCCAGGGTGATCTCCTGTCCGATGGGGTAGTCGTCCAACAGAATCAGGACACCCACCAGCCTGATAAGGCCAATGAGAGTGTAGATCACCGTCCAGTAGGCGTAGGCCCAGAAGGGCAGTACGGCAAACAAAGCGGTGGCGGCGACGCCGATGAGGCCAAGGCGCAGCCATTGGCGGTTTATCGAATCGGGCAGCGGCAGTACCTTGCCCTTTTTCTCCAGCCTTTTGGCCAACAGCACGACGCCGATGGCGGGAACCCAGGCACTGGAGAAGTTCATCGCCAGATCGAGAAAAAAGCCAATATCGCCATGAAAACCGCCGGAAGAGGCGGTGAGGTAAAGACCCATGGTGCCGGCGAACAGCAGCAACCATTTGATGGTGGCAGCGATGCGATCATCGTAGTCCAGTGGGCCCGGGTGGTTCTGTACCGAGCGGATCACCCGAATCAGGTCGGCTTGACTGGTGGCGGCTTCCACATCGGCCTTGATGGCGTCGATGTTGGCGGCTACCTGTTTGTTGTGTCTCATGAAACTCCTTAAATGGTTCTGGGAGCGGTTGTACTAGGTCAATGCATTAAAAGGCGGCGGTACTGCCGACCTACTTTTGCTACTGCACCAAGCTCTGTTTGGGATGCGCTACTTGAAGTTGTTGTCGCTCAGGCGCATCAGGTGGTGCACCGTGTTCAGCAGGGCATCCAGCTTATCCAGCTTGGCATGACCGGAGATCTCCTTGATGAAGGCGTCCGGGGTGTCCAGGCCGCTGCGCCGTTTGAGCTTGAGCAGGTCCTGGTCGTTGATGGCCAGACAGGTCTGGCCCTTGGCGTCGATCTCCACCACAGGGCTGCGGAACGACTCGGCAAACTGGGTCAGCATCTCTACCGTGGCCGGTGTCAGCAGGCGCGCCGCCTGCATCTGATCCCGGGTGCGCACCCTGAAGAGCCGGTTGAAGGCATTGGATGCGGTGGTGTACTTCTCCCCCCGATAGCTGACATCGCGGTCACCATCGAGCACCACAGATTTGGCGAACGGGAAATCGAACAACAGCCCGTGGCGATGGTAGTGATCGTAGGTGGTGCGGGTCCGGGTCTTGCCATTGGAGTCGGTGTAGGTCTCCTGGCGGCGGTTGACGTAGTGGAAGTGATACAGCTGAAAGCGGAAGGTGTGCACCTCTCCCTGATACTCCCCCTCATAGAATGCGTCGATGGTGCGGCGGTGATTGCCCCGATCAAACTCGCGGAACCGCGCCTTGAGCTCCTTGGCTTTGCCTTCGGGGTCCACCTTGACTGGCTTCAGGTTGTTGTTGAACAGGATGTCCAGCAGGTGGATGCGATCGGACACCGGGTTGCGCCAGTATTTGCGCTTGCGCAGCCAGAACCAAAGAATCAGGGCAACCACACCGGCGCCTGCCGCCAGGTTAAAAGGCACATAAACCTGGCCGTTGAGGCTGAGCAGCTGCATCAGCTTGGCAAACACAAACCAGTAGGCCTGATGCCACGGCGGCAGGTAGGCAGCCACCAGGGTGACAACGCCGGTAATGAGGCCGATGCGAAGAAAGGGGCGGGCCAGAAACTGGGGCAGAGGCAAATGCTGGCCTTTGTTTTCCAGTCGCCGCGCAACCGCAAAGGCCACCAGGGCAGGCACCCAATAGGCCGAGTTGTCCACCACCGCAAACATGATGCGCGCCAGAGAGCTGTGAGAGCCGCCATAGATGTAGTTCAGCAGCATGCCGTAGACACTTAGGGCGGTCAGTGCCCACATCATCCCTGAGGGCAGCCGGTCGTCGTAATTCAGAGGGCCTGGGTGGTTCTTTACTGAGGTGATCACCTGGATCAACTGGTCTTGCGTGGTGGCGGCTTCCACATCGGCTTTAATCTGCTTGATGTTGGCCGTCACCTGTTTGTTGTGGCTCATGGAACTCCTTTCAACGTGCTTCGGAGTGGGGTAGGAATGTCTAACACTTTGAAGAGGCGACAATAATACCTAAAAACTACTGAAACTAAACGAGAAATGTAAATACCTCTTATGGGCGGCAATCAGAAACCGAGTGTTCAGGGGGAAGGCCGTCGAAAATCCCAGCAGTCGAGTAAAATGGGTGAGGTGGTCTGATGAAATCGGTCCCACTGATGCAGTAGAGTGTTCCCCCAAACCATCTCCTTTGAATCCCAGGCAATAGGACATCCGCCATGACATCCATCACTATTCGCGGCAGTGAATTGAGCTATCTGGACAAGGGCCAGGGCCCGGTGCTGCTGTTCGGCCACAGCTACCTGTGGGACTCCGCCATGTGGGCCCCTCAGATAGAGGCCCTGAGCCAGCACTACCGCTGCATCGTGCCTGATCTCTGGGGCCATGGCGCCTCTGGCGCGCTGCCCGGCGAAACCCGAAACCTTAAGGGCCTGGCCGAAGACATGCTGGTGTTGATGGATGCCCTGGAAGTGGAGCGCTTCTCCATCGTCGGGCTGTCTGTAGGCGGCATGTGGGCCACCGAGCTGGCGCAACTGGCGCCCAGCCGCATTCAGAGCCTGGTACTGATGGACACCTTTGTCGGCCTGGAGCCAGAGGTGACCCATAAGAAGTACTTCGCCATGCTGGCGGCCATCGAAGAAGCCCGTCAGGTGCCAGCACCGCTGCTGGACCAGATTGTGCCGCTGTTCTTCGCCACCGACGTGGCAGAGCGCCACCCACAGCTGGCGCAAGGCTTCCGAGACAGCCTGGCCAACCTGCCGGAGTCCCGCATCGACGATACCGTTCGTCTGGGTCGCATCATTTTTGGTCGCCGGGATCAGGTGGACGACCTGGCCAAGTTGGCGCTGCCGGTGCTGATCATGGTGGGTCAGGAGGACAGAGCCCGCACCGTGCTGGAGAGCTACCTGATGCTGGATGAGATCACCGGCGCCGAGATGGTGGAGATCCCCAAGGCGGGCCACATCTCCACCCTGGAAAACCCTGAATTTGTTAACCGCCACCTGTTGGCCTTTCTTGAGCGAGTCTATGGCTGAGCAGAAACTCTTTGTCTACGGCACCCTGGGACCAGGGCGCCCCAATGAACACATCTTAAAAGCGGTCGGCGGCAGTTGGCAGACCGGATCCATTCGCGGCACCCTGCGCCAGGAAGGCTGGGGCGCCGCCATGGGTTACCCCGGCATCACTCTGAATGACAGCGGAGACAAGGTCGAAGGCTTTGTCTTTTGCTCAGACAACCTGGAAGCCCACTGGCCGTCACTGGATGAGTTCGAAGGGGAGGGTTATCAGCGCACCCTGACCCAAGCCACCCTCGACGATGGCCAAACCGTCGAGGTGTATGTCTACGCCCTGGCTGACGCCTGACTGAATCCTCAATCGCCCCTCAAAATCTCCTTTCTGTATTGGTGCCCAATGACCGTCTGGGCGCCAAAATGAGTCATTCGTGGCTAATTTTTCATTGCATAGTGTGACTAGCCGCGCACAAAACACCCACTAGAGAGTGTACCTTAATATCATTATATTAATCAGCATGTTACACCTTGTTCCCGGCGGCGGACTGGTGTTATGAAACTCAAAGGAAACCAAGCAATGGATAACGAAATTAGCCCCTCGTTCAAAATAGCCTCGCGTATTTGGTGGAACATTACATGGAAAACCATTTTATTTGCCATCCCGTTTTCACTTATTGGTGGCATGCTCGGTGCAATGATCGGTTTGATAGCGACGGGAGGCAATGACCCTTTAGCAAATCAAATTGGCTCTATTATGTCTTATCTGGCAGCTATACCTGTCGCGATTTTGGTTATCAGTTCTAGTTTAAATGAGTCATATGGGAAGTATCGGGTTTCGCTCACGGTAGTTGACCCTCTAAAAGAGGAAGCAACACATAATGAGTCGACTACTTAATAACAAATACATCAACGGGTGAGACAATAAAGCTTGGCCTAATTCGTGCCTGCGTAAATTTAGCCAAGCTCTATAGTAACTCCATGCATATATTTGTAGTGGTTTAATGATCCCGGACACCGCTTTAGGTGGTAAAGTCGCCACCGTAACAAGAGGTGTTCAATGACAAGAAAGCGTCGCTCATTCACTGCGGAGTTCAAACTGGAAGCCGCATGCCTGGTACTCGACCAGGGCTACTCCGTCCCTGAGGCCAGTCGATCACTCGATGTTGGAGAGACGGTGATCCGCAACTGGGTTCGCCAGCTCCAAGCTGAGAGAGGAGGCCAGACTCCTAACAACAAGGCTCTTACCCCGGAGCAGCAGAAAATTCAGGAGCTTGAGGCCCGCATTAACCGACTTGAGCGAGAAAAGGCGGTGCTAAAAAAGGCCACAGCTCTCTTAATGGCGGACGAATTCGAACGTACGCTCTGATAGACCAGTTGAGAGAGCAGGAATCCACAGAACTGGTCTGTTCCGCCTTCGATATCTCCACATCCTGTTTCTATGACTACAAGGCCCGAAAACGCTGCGTTGACTCTGAGCGTATCAAGTTTCGTAGCGAGCTACGCCGCTTGTTCAAGGAAAGCCGCAGCTCAGCTGGTAGTCGTGCACTGATGTCGATGATGCAGGAATTGGGGCACAAGATTGGTCGCTTCAAAGTACGTAGCTTGATGAAGGAGGCAGGGCTGACGTCCAAGCAGCCTGGCTCTCATTCCTATAAAACGGCTCAAGTGGAGCGACCGGACATCCCTAATCGGCTTGATCGGGAGTTCGATGTTGCCGAACCCAATCAAGTTTGGTGCGGCGATATTACTTATATCTGGGCCGCTGGTCGTTGGCATTATTTGGCTGCAATCATCGACCTTCACACACGCCGAACTGTGGGCTGGGCCATGTCGGAAAGACCTGATGCCGATTTGGCCGTAAAGGCACTGGAGATGGCATACCAGCAACGCGGTTGCCCAGATGGTGTGATGTTCCACTCTGACCAGGGAAGCCAATATGCCAGCCGAAAGTTCAGACAACGTCTCTGGCGCTATCGAATGACTCAGAGCATGAGCCGCCGTGGCAATTGCTGGGACAATGCTCCCATGGAGAGACTGTTCCGGAGCTTGAAGACAGAATGGATCCCATCAACTGGTTACATGACCGCTCGCGAAGCCAAGCGAGACGTCGCCGCATACTTGATGGACTACTACAACTGGCAGCGCCCTCACCAACACAATGATGGGGTGCCGCCTGCGGAAGCCGAGAATCGGGCTAAACAGGTGTCCGGATTTAGTTGACCACTACAATTAAGCATCTAGGAAAGATATGTAGGTCATCGCAGCGCTCTTTTTGGAAAGACACATGATCATATGCAGGTGCACTGTTCGATCCTGGTATCGGTCTTACTGTGTACGATGTAGCCGCCCTTTTTGCCGTGCTGATCCGCCTTTCATGATGGTGAGTATGCATCTTAGGGCGTTGAGCCTTAGCTAATCTACAGATACATTGGTAAAATGCTTTCACTGACTTTTAGACATGCGGTGAAGGTGTGCCGAGTGAAAAGCAGCAATGTGCCGCATAAGACGGCAGCTAGGTAAGTGGCAGGAGGCTGAGGTGAAATATAGCTTTAACTTCGAAGATGCAAGCCAGATATTTGTTGGAGCATTTGCTCTTGCTGTTCCGATTTCTTTCTCTGAGGAAGCTTGGCGCTTGGGTGAGAGCTTGCCACTCCTCAATCTCTCAATTTTGTTCAGTTTGTCTGTAGTGTTTCTCACGTTGTATACCTACGAAAGTGTGTTTCAACGTAATGTCTCCAAGCGTAAACTGGTTTTCATTCTTCGAATAGTGGTTGCTTACCTCATAACAGCTTTGGTAGTAATGCTGGTACTGTTTTGTATCAATAAACTACCTTTGTTGTCAGACCCGCTAGTAGCACTAAAGCGAGTGATCATTATATCAATGCCTGCATCTATGGGGGCAATAGTAGTCGATAGCTTCGACAAAGAGTAGTTTACCTAACGTATAAGAGTCTTCCCCAATCAAGTGGGTGAAACACAGGTCCGTCGACTGACCTACCATAGCTTAAATCCACTCAAGCGATGTTGATTCGCCTGAGTGGGTGACCGCAAGGTGGCGATAACTGGCGTTCCCGTCTTTGCAGTTGGCAAGGTATAGTGCCCAAGGATCACCTTAGTCGGCTTGTATAGACATCACTAAAGACCGTGCCTTAGCCATATCTTTGGATGTTTCAGGGTTAGTCAGCTTTGCTTGGCGCTGGCATCTTTATCACTGATTTTTGCAAGATCAACGAATTTGGGTAGGTGATCATTCTGTCTCCCTGTCTAATGATCACGTGAAATAGGGCGATCTCTTCGATCTCTCCGGATATGTCATCGTCTTTGTCTACAACCTTAACGTAGTCACCAACACGATAGGGGAAGGCAAAAAAGATAACGAAACTGGCCGTAATGTTGCTTAATATGGACCATTGGGCAAAAAGGGCTACGCCAACCACTGCAAAGATGGAGGAGGCCAGAACCGCCAATTGTTCATACTCAACCCCAAGCACCACAAACAGGGCCAGGAGTAACGCCAGTGAAAGAAGAATATTGAGCGTCCTCACCAAGTAGCGCACCCTAAATGGCTGTACAGATCGTTTTTGTCCGTAGCTTTCGATTCCCCTTGCTACCAATCTCCCAGCCGTTATATAGCCCAGGATGAGTAGGCCAGCTAATATCCACTGCATTCAGTTTATCCTTTGTATTTGTGTCAGGTTAATCCTGGCTCATCGACGTCGTAGATGATTCCAGGGTTTGGGTCCTCATCGAATAGGGAGTCGATCTGAGCCATCGCTTCGTCCGCTTGCTGTTGTTCGAAATAGGCAAGATGAAACAGCGCGTCTCCCTCGTTGACGAGCGGCAGGGTATGTTGGCCAATAACAATACCCTCTTTGGGTGCAAGCAAAGTGAACTCTCCGTGCCCCAGTGGGGCGGCAATTTTCGCCAACACGTCTCCTTTTTTTACTTTAGAGCCCAGTGCAACCTGAGAGCGGATGATGCCATCTTGCTCGGCTCTGACCCAGGAGGTTGATCGTGCTACTGCCATGGTGTCAGAGAGGCTTCGCCGACGAGAGGGCAGCATGCCCAGGCTGCGCATGACCCTGATACACCCTTTAATTGCCATGTTTATGGCACCGCTATCAAACCTGAGCGCTTCACCTCCTTCGAAGGTGAGCACGGGAATCCCCTTGGCCTGAGCTTCTGCTCTTAGAGAGCCATCTCGAGTGGAGGCATTGATCACCACGGGGGCACCGAAAGCTTGCGCCATTGCGCTGCTCTCCGGGTCATCCAGGTTGGCCCTGAGCTGAGGCAAGTTAGTTCTGTAAACGGCGGCCGTATGAAGATCGATGATATGACTGCACCGGGTCACCACCTGGCTGAAGAACTGATGAGCGAGCCTGGCCGCGATGGAGCCTTTCTGGCTTCCTGGGAAGCTTCGATTGAGATCGCGTCGATCAGGCAGGTAACGGCTCTTCTGGATAAAGCCAAAGACGTTCACTACGGGCACCGCCACAAGTGTGCCTTTGAGCTTGGCTGGCTCTATCAGAGAAAGAATCTGCCTGACCACCTCGACACCATTGAGTTCATCCCCGTGAATTGCTGCACTGATCAGCAGAACTGGCCCTTCGAGACGACCGTTCAACACCTCCACGGGAATGGTCAGCGGCGTGTGGGTGTACAACTGGGCAACGTCCAACTGTATGGTTTGCTGTGTACCCGGAGCAACGTCGACCCCTCCCAGTTCGAAGCTACGATTAGCTTTAGCCCTTGCCACGTGTGCGCGTCCTCTGAGGTTGGGCGTTCTTTTCTATGTACTCAATGATCATTCCGGCCACGTCCTTTCCGGTTGCGGCTTCGATCCCTTCCAGGCCCGGAGAGGAGTTAACTTCCATCACTAAGGGGCCGCGATTGGAGCGCAGTAGGTCCACGCCGGCCACACGCAATCCCATGACCTTGGCTGCCTCAACGGCGGTGCGTCGCTCTTCCGGGGTGATGCGGATCAGTGAGGCACTGCCGCCTCGGTGTAAGTTGGATCGAAACTCGCCTTCGGCTCCCTGGCGCTTCATGGCTGCGATCACCCGGTCACCAATGACGAAGCAGCGTATATCGGCGCCATCAGCCTCTTTGATGAACTCCTGCACCATGATGTTGGCCCGAAGTCCCAGAAAGGCTTCGATGACGCTTTCTGCCGCCTTGCGTGTTTCCGCGAGTACCACCCCAATACCCTGTGTTCCCTCGAGCAACTTGATCACCACCGGAGCGCCGCCGACCATATCCAGGAGGTCCTTGATGTCGTCGGGTTTGCTGGCAAATCCTGTGATTGGCATGCCCACCTTGCGGCGGGACAGCAGCTGCATGGAGCGCAGCTTATCCCTGGAGCGGGTGATGGCCACCGACTCGTTTACCGGGTAAACGCCCATCATTTCGAACTGTCTCAACACGGCGCAGCCATAGAAGGTGACTGACGCGCCGATTCTGGGAATGATCGCATCGAAACCGTCCAGGCTTTCCCCTTTGGAGTGAATACTGGGCTGGTCTGAGTTGATGTTCATGTAACAGCGAAGGGCGTCGATCACGACTGCCTGATGGCCTCGCTGCTCACACGCTTCAATGAGCCTGCGCGTGGAATAAAGTTTGCTATTGCGTGACAGTATGCCGATCTTCATTTGGGTTGCTCTCCAAGCAAATAGGATGAGTCGGAGTCAATCAGCAGTCGGCCGCTCATGGCGGTGCGACCGATGAGCATGCGAAACTTCATGGTGTCTCTGTTGGTGACGGTCATCTCAATGGGCCAGCTCTCGCTGCCAAGGGTCAGTAGGGTCAGAATCACCGGCCTGTTTTCCACATGACCGCCGGAATCGGTCACGTCACGTTGGTCGACAATCGGGGCCTGACAGATCACTACGGTGTCTACATCTCTTTGAATAGGGTGCACGTGAAACTCCAGCCAGGGCTGGCCCTCTTTGTCGAATACCCGGGTATGAAACGCATGCAGACAGGAGGTTCGGGCCCCGGTATCCATCTTGGCCTTTATCTTCCCTATGCCCAAATCGGGTAGAGCGGCCCATTCCCGCCAACCGGCACACCTTTTGGCCGATCTCTTTTCACTGTCCATACAGCCTCCTCGGGCTGATGTTTGGCGCCCTCTGGCGCCAGGGTTAAGGGAGCAGGACGAGTGTGCCCAGCCCCAGGAATGTCAGGAAGCCCACGACGTCGGTGACTGTGGTCAGAACCACAGAGCCGGACAGGGCAGGATCAATCTCCTGGCGATCCAGAACCACCGGGATGATGACGCCGGCCAAAGCGGCCACCACAATGTTGATGATGATGGCCGCGGCCATCACCAATCCTGTGGCCAGGTCGTGAAACCAAAGTCCTGCGACCGCGCCAATAATCACCGACCAGGTAATGCCGTTAAGAAGGCCTACACCCATCTCTTTCGACAGCAAGGCTCGCAAGTTGCCCTGCGCCAGTTGGCCCATGGCCAGGCCTCTTACCACCAAAGTCAGTGTCTGACTGCCAGCAATACCGCCCATGGAAGCAACTATGGGCATCAATACGGCCAGAGACACCACTTGAACCAGTGTGGCTTCAAACTGGCCAATTACCCAGGAAGCGAGCAGGGCGGTGAGCAGGTTGATTCCCAGCCACAGTGCCCGGCGTTTGCTGCTTTGCCATATTGGCGAGAACAGGTCGGTTTCCTCATCCAGGCCCACAGTGGCCATCAGGCGTGACTCATACTCTTCTCTGGTCAGTTCCAGGGCCAGTTGCAGGCTGATGCGCCCGAGCAAACGCCCGTCCTGATCGATGACTGGCAGGGCGGAGAGATCCGAGTGTTCAACCGCTTCAGTTGCATCTACCAGGCTGGTTGTGGCCTGCAGTGGCGCCAGGTCCAGCAAAGGTGCATCCAGCAGCCGCTGTGATCCTGTCAGGCTGGCTAACTGTTGTAATGAGATTGCTCCCTGATATACCCCCTGTGCATCGACCAGGTAGGCTTGATCACTGAAGGGATAGCGGCTGCGTAACAGCACGCGAAGGGCGTCCGCAGCTCGGGCGTTAACCGGAATCAGCACCATCTCATGGTTGAGATAGCGGCCCACTTCGTCATCATCAAACTGATTGGCTTGTTCGAACCAGTTCCTCTGCCTTGCAGTCATCCTGCCTACGGCGGCGTCTACGATGGACTCGGGCAGATCGTCCGCCAGCTCAATCAACGACTCCGCGTCAACGCGATCGAGCAGGGCAATCAAAGTGGATTCGGGCAGGGTGCGTAGAATGGCGCCACGGGCTTCTGCGCGCATGGCCACCAATACATCCAGTTGCTCATCCTGGGCCACCTGCTGCCATCTTTCCAGGCGTTCGCTTATGGGCAGGGATTCCAGCAGCAGCGCGATTTCACCCGCTTCTACTCGCTCAATGGCCTGCTCGAACAGGGATTCCTGCTGACCATCCGTTGCCTGGCTCAGCTTTTCAACCAGTTGACTGACCTCTTCCCTGGAGTGGTCAATTTCGTTTGGTAGTTCGGTCAAGGTGCTCTCCATTGCCGCAGGCGTGGTTAAAAAAGGGTCAATTTTGGGCGGCATCATGCGCCCAAAATCGGATTTCCACAATCAAAATCTGTTGTCAGGTTTCAACTATTTTTCTGTGTGCTTTTTGTACGCCATTTGAGCTGTAATGGAACTCAGTTCAATGAATGCCTCAAGCCGGGTTTTGATATCTTTCTTACCGGCATCTATCTAAGATTAGTGGAGTATTTCGAGGATGAGACACTTATGAATAACAGCCAGGGATTGATCATTGGTCGCCGCTTCGATGGCCAGGGTGGCGCAGAGCCTGTGG